>CAZGOH010000031.1:0-22815 GCA_964527195.1 uncultured Methyloversatilis sp. | reverse complement strand
GCTGCGTCGCGGGCGAATTCGGCGGCGCGCGTGTCGAGCACCGCCTGCGCGGCGGCTGCGACCTCGGCGCACGGCTTCTCGGTCGCAGCGGTCGGCCAAGGAAAATTGTTGTAGACGATCTGCGCCGAGTAGCGGTAACGGCTTTCGAGCCTCCCGGCGACATAGCGCACCCAAGCGTTGTGCATTGTCGAAGTGAGGATGCCGAAGTGAAAAGGTGTGGCCCCTGCAATGACATAAACCTGGTTTGAGGCAACAACCTCAGGGGGCAGATAGGCAACAGGAATGAAACGCCGTCGTTCTGAGGAAAGTGTCGGGAATGCCAGATAGCCCGAGGTCGGCTGCCTGATCTCGGCAAACAGTGTTGGTGTTTCCGCCAGCGAGCGCGTGGTTGCTCGGCGGCTTGCCTCGCGCCACTTGCGGACCGCCTCAACGCGTCTCCTGACTGGTGCCAGTTCCTTGATTTCCCGTGGAGAAGCTTCTTTTAGCCAGAGACAGTATCTTGCTTCACCGTGCAGTAATTCCTGGCCGCCTACAAAAGGTCGAATGAAAGCAGCAGCATCGGGGGCTTCAGCAAGAATTTCGTCGCGATCATTTTGCGACAAGGTGTAGTTCCCGTCGTCCAAGGCAAAACTACCGTAACTGACACTCGGCGCACCATTTACCGGTACTGACCTGTTCATCAAAAGAGTGTGTTCGGCGGCATCGACAAGGTATGGATTGATGCTGGCGGCTTTCACCTCATGCGGTTCGCCGTCGGGTGTCTCGTATTCGAAAAGTCGGCGCTGGCGGGACGGCGCTTCCTCACCATTGGCGCCGAAGCCGACGATCACGCAATGCACTGCCGCCTTGCCCGGCGCCTCGTTCATCCACTGGAAGGTACGGTGGGCGAACCGGATATGTATGCCCTGATTGAGCAGCCAGCCCCACAGCACGCCCACCTGCTCGCCCTGCGCGATGCTGTTGGTGGAAACGAAGGCGCAGCGCACCGCGCGGCGCGCCTTCTGTTCGACCTCGGCGGCGTCGAGGAACATGTCGTGCATCGCGTGCTCGCCCTTGCCGAAGCGCACGTCCTTGAATTTTTTCCGGCCGGGCGCGGCGCGCTCGACGATCTGGCCGAAGGGGTTGATCTCGGCGGTGACGTAGCGCGCGGCCTTGACATACCAGCCGGCGACGAAATCGAGCACCCCGGCGCCGTGGATGCCGGTACAGACCTGCGCGAGATCGGCCTTCTGCTCGGGAGTCTGGTGCTGCTTGCCGACGAAGGGCGGATTGCCGAGGATGTAGTTCAGCCGCGTCGGCGGCACGAACTCGGCCCAGTCGAGTTGCAGCGCGTTGCCGTGACGGATGTGCGCGCTCTTGACGAGTGGGATGCGCAGGATCGGTTCGCCGAAGATTTCGCTGGCCTCGATGTTCATCTGGTGGTCGGTGAGCCACATCGCCACCTGCGCGACCTGCGCCGGAAATTCCTCGATCTCGATACCGAAGAACTGGTCGACGTCGACGGCGATGGGCAGCGCGCCCCAGCGCTGACCGAGCTTCTCGGCGGCCCTGAGCACGTCGATCTCCAGCCGCCGCAACTCGCGATAGGAGATGACCAGGAAGTTGCCGCAGCCGCAGGCCGGATCGAGGAAGGTCAGGCGCGCGAGCTTCTTCTGGAATTCGAACAGCAGGTTCTTGTTGGCCTTGACCTGCTCGAATTCGGCGCGCAGCTCGTCCATGAACAAGGGGCCGATCAGCTTGAGGATGTTGGCCTCGCTGGTGTAATGCGCGCCGAGCTGGCGGCGGCGGTCGCGCGCGTCGAGTTCGATCACGGCCTGGAACATCGCGCCGAAGATGGCCGGCGAGATCGCGCCCCAGTTCATGCCGCACAGCTCGATCAGCAGCACCCGCATTTCCTTGCTGAATACCGGCGGATCGAGGCGTTCCTCGAACAGCCGGCCGTTGGCGTAGGGAAAGGCGGCGAAGATTTCCGGCAGCGATTTCTGGCGCCTGTCGGTGGGCGTGTTCAGCACGACGAACAGGCGGCCCAGCTGATCGCCAAGATCGGCGCCATCCTCCTGAGTGTGGTTCTCGATCAGATCCTGCAACGCGTCCTTGGGCTGGAAGATGCCGGTGTCGTCGGCGAACAGGCTGAACAGCAGCCGGACGAGGAAAACTTCGAGGGCATGGCCGGCGTAGCCATCGCGTTTGAGCAGATCGTGCAGGTCGCCCATCTTCTGCACGGCCTCGACGTTGATCGGGTCCTGCTCGCGCAGCTTCTGGCGGCGATAGCCGGCGATGAAGCCGAACAGATGGATCTTGCGCGGGAACTCCTTGAGGGTCAGCGTCTGCCGCGTGCCTTCTTCCAGATCGTGGAGGACGAAATGCTGAAAATCGGAAACGACGACGAAGCGCGGCAGTTCCTTGTCGTTCAGCCCCGCGAAGTAATCGGCGGCCTGCTGGAACGCGGCATCGAGGTCGGCGCCGGCGCTTTTGTGCTCGGCAAGCATCAGGCCGGGCCAGAACACGTCGATGCGGCCCAGACCGTGATGTTTCAAGCGGGAGACGGTCTTTTCATAAACGGCGACGCGCCGCCGCTGCACGCCGAAGACGGCGAAGAATTCGTTCCAGAAAGTCTGTGCCTCGGCACGCTCCGAACCCACACCGGCCCAGTCATGGGCGAAGCGCTGGGCGTTGGCGCGGATCTCAGTCCAGGTAAGAGGCACGGGAAAGTCTGCCGGTCATGAAAGCCGCATCATAGCCGAGCGTCACCTGTCCAATCGTCTCGAATTCCCTTACCATCCGCATCCTTCCACCCACCGCCGCGCCCCGATGAAACGCATGGAAACTTCTCTGGAACGCTTCCTGTTCGCCAGCCGCCGCGACAGCGCGCGCTGAGGGCGAGACGTGGCACGCATCCTTGTCCCCCATCACACCACCGATGGCCAGACGCGGCGCATCTGCGAGGCGCTGCGGCAGTCGCTGGTACAGGCGGGCGATACGGTCGAGCTGGCCGACCTTTCCCGGCCCGGCGTGCCCGATCCGGCCGGCTTCGACAAGGTCGTCGTCGGCGCCAGCATCCGCTACGGCCACCACGCGGCGGCGGTGTTCGACTTCGTGCGACGCCATCGGGTGGCGCTCGACAGCCGGCCGAGCGCGTTTTTCAGCGTGAATATCGTCGCGCGCAAGCCGAACAAGAACACGCCGGAAACCAATCCCTACCTCATCAAGTTCCTCGCCAGGAGCGGCTGGCGCCCGCGCCTGACGGGCGTTTTCGCCGGGCGGCTCGACTATCCGCGCTACGGCTTCTTCGACCGGCAGATGATCCGTCTCATCATGCTGGTCACGCGCGGGCCGACCGATCCCTCCGCCACGGTGGAGTTCACCGACTGGGACAAGGTGGCGGAATTCGCCGGCCGCATTCAAACCATGTAATCCGATCACCCGGACGCCGCGCCGTCTTGCCGGCACCGACTTTCGAAAGGTCATCATGTCAAACCCGTTTCCGCTTCCCGACCACGCCGCCGAATTCGAAGACCTGCTGCGTGATGGCGTCCGATTGGCGCTCGCCACCGAGGACTTCGTCGCCGCCCTCGACCAATACCGCCAGCGGATGCGCGAGCGGGCGCCAGGCTTCGTCGCGCTGCTTCCGCCGCAAGGCGAGCGCGCCATCGCCTTCGCCATGTTTCGCGAAGTGTGGAACCGCGTGCTCCGCCCGGCGCGCGGCTGGACGCGGCTCGCGCTGCCCAAGCCGGAGCGCAATGCCGCCTGCCCCTGCGGTTCCGGCGCGAAGTACAAGCAATGCTGCGGACCGCTGGTGGACGCCGCCTCATTCGGCCCCACAGACGGGTTTTCCGTGCTCACCTATGTGCTGGAGACGATTCCCGAAGCGCAATTTCCCGCGTTGCCGTTTCGCAAGCTCAACCCCGAAGAAGTCGCGCACGCCGCACGCGAGTGGAAGGCCGGCGGGCGCATCGATGCGGCCATCGCACTGCTCGAGGCGTTGCTGACGCATGGCGGCAAGCTTGACGCGCGCCACGAAGACGCCTTCGACGAACTGTGCGACCTCTACCTCGATGCTGGCCACGAAGACAGGCGGCTGGCGCTGGTCGAACGCCTCATGCGCGCGGACGACAAACTGTTGCGGGCGGCGGCGCTGCACCGGCGCGCCACCATGCACGCCGATGCCGGCGAACACGCCCGCGCCTGGGAGGTGTTCAAGGAAGCGCAGCGGCTCGATCCGGACCATCCCGCCCTCGCCCATCTGGAACTCGTGTTGCTCGCCAACCAGAATCGCTACGACGAGGCGCAAACGCGTGCCGCCTTCTGGGCGAAGCGGCTCGTCAAGCTCGGCTATGCGGACGAGCCCATCGTCGGCTTCATGGAGGAGGTGGCGCGCGACCCCGAGGCGCTGCGCGAGATGATCATGGGGCATGGCGACGACATGCAAGGTGGCGAGGCCTCGCCCGAGGACGTCGATAGGCTGGAGGCATTGATCGAAAACCTGCCGGCGCCGTCCTGCCACTACCGACTTTCGCCGCAGGATGGCGCGGCCGGCCCGCTCGAGCCTGGCGCCGAACTGGTCGCCATCGAGCAGGGCTGGGATGAAGCCTACTGGCAAGGCAGCGGCGACCGCGACCCGTGGGAGGACACCGGCTGGATCGATTGGCTGGTCGCGCATCCGCTCGCCTGGCAGAGCTTTGTCGTCATCGAGAACGTCGTCGATATTTTCGAGAACGGGCTGTTTCCGGAAGAGGACGACGAGCGGCTCGACTGGATGGAAGAAACCCTGCTCGACCACGCCATGGCGCTGCTGCGGCTCACGCTGGCCGAACAGCATGCCGAAGGCTGTACGCTCGATTGGGGCTGGCACGAAAATCGCCCCGCGCTGCGCCTGCTGATGCGGCTGATCGAGATCGCCCACGATTCCGACGAGGAGCTGCCGCTGCTCGAATGGCTGGTGCTGACACTCAACCCGAACGACAACGGCGGCCAGCGAGACCGCCTCGTGCATCTGTATTGCGAGCGCGGGCGCCCCGCCGACGCGCTGGCCGTGTGCGACCGCTTTCCGGGCGACGGTCTGCCCGGCACGCTCTACGGGCGCGTGTTGGCGCTCTACCTGCTCGACCGGCGCGGCGACGCCGTCGCGGCACTTGCCAAGGCATCGAAACGCCTGCCGAAAGTGCTCAAGACCCTGCTGGCTGCCCGACCCAAAATGCCAATGATGACACCCGGCATGGTGGCGCACGGCGGGGATGACGAGGCTTGGGAATACCGCACGCAGAATCGGGATGTCTGGGAAAAGTGCGACGCCTTGGACTGGCTGAAAGAGGTTGCAGGCAAAAAAACTTAAAGTTCCAGCGGATCGACGTCGAGGTGCCAGCGCAGCTCGCGCGGCGTCTTTTGCGCGTGCAGGGTTTCCAGCCAGGCGGCGAGGAAGGCGTGCAGCACCGGGCGACTCTTCGATTCGACGAGCAGTTGGGCGCGCTCGCGGTTCTTGAGGCGCATGAGCCGCATCGGCACCGGGTCGTAGAGCGTGATCGCCGGCACGGCGCGCGCAGTCTCCCCGCCCGAGAGGGCGGGGCGGGGGGTGGGCGGGTCATCAAAAGTCGGCGCCGACGACACGGCGGCCTGGAGGAATTCCAGCGCTTGCGCCAGCGTGTGCGCCTCGGCGCGCAGCAGCGCCTGAAAGGCGAAGGGCGGGAAGCCAGCGGCCTCGCGCTCGGCGAGTTGCTCGCGGGCGAACGCGGCGTAGTCGTGGGCGACCAGGGCGCGGTAGAGCGGGTGCTCCGGGTATTCGGTCTGGATCAGTACTTCGCCGGGCAGCTGCGCGCGGCCGGAACGCCCGCCCACCTGCATGAGCTGGGCGAACAGCCGCTCGGGGGCACGGAAGTCGGCGGCAAACAGCGCGGCGTCGGCACCGACGACGCCGACCAACGTGAGCCTGGGAAAGTCGTGACCCTTGGCGAGCATCTGCGTGCCGACGAGGATGTCTGCGCCGCCCGCGTGGATGGTGGCGAGCAGCGCCTGCCACTTCTTCGGCGAATCGGCCGAATCACGATCAATGCGCAGGATGCGCGCCTCGGGAAACAACTGCGTCAGGCGTTCTTCGAGCCGCTGGGTGCCGCGCCCGAAGGGCTGCAAGTCGAGGTTGCCGCAGTCGGGGCAGGCGCGGGGGATCGCCGCTTCCAGTCCGCAATGATGACAGCGGAGCCGGCGGTCCGTCAGGTGCAGCACGAGATTGGCGGCGCAGCGCCGGCAGTGCGAGATCCAGCCGCAGGCGGGGCAAGCCAGCACCGGGGCGTAACCGCGCCGGTTGAGAAAGAGCAGGCTTTGTTCGTTGCGTTGCAAGCGCTCGCTCACGGCGGCAATCAGTTCCTGACTCAAGCCATCCTGTAGTTTTTGCTTGCGCGTATCGACGGTGGCGACCGCCGGCATGGCGGCCGCCACGGCGCGTTCGGGCAGATCGAGCCGGGTGTAACGCCCGCTCGCGGCATGGTGGAAGCTTTCCAGCGAGGGCGTGGCCGAGCCCAGCACGATGGGAATGTCGCGCTGCCGGGCGCGCCAGATCGCCACGTCGCGCGCCGAATAGCGCAGGCCTTCCTGCTGCTTGAAGGAGGCGTCGTGCTCCTCGTCGACGACGATGAGTTTCAGTGCGGGCATCGGCATGAAGACCGAGAGCCGCGTGCCGAGCACGATGGCCGCACGCCCTTCGAGCGCGGCGAGGAAGGCGCGCGCACGCGCGGCATCCGCCACGCCGCTGTGCACGGAAACGACGTGCGCACCTGGAAAGCGAGCGCTCACCCTGCCCTCGAGTTGCGGCGTCAGGGCGATTTCGGGAACGAGCATCAGCGCCTGCCCGCCGGCGGCGAGCACGGCCTCGATGGCGCGCAGGTAAACCTCGGTCTTGCCGCTGCCGGTCACACCGTGCAGCAGGAAGGTTTCGAAGCTCCGCGCCGCGACGATGGCGTCGATGGCCGCCTGCTGGTCGGCACTCGCTGCGGGGATCGCCGGCGCCGTCCCGCCGGCACCGACTTTGGGTTTCAGGGCGCGCGGCGGCCTGCCCTTGCGCAGGAGCGGCGGCAGCGCGAAGGTCATCACCTGGCCGAGCGGGTGATGGTAATAGCGCGCGCAGAAGCCGCACAACGCCAGCCAGTCGGCGGGCAGGCGCGGCAGGTCGGCGAGAATTTCCGCGGTTTTGAGCTTGTCCTCCGGCTGATCGCTCACGCTGGCGAGCGCGGCGACCACGCCGATCTTCTCGCCCGATCCGAAGGGCACGCGAACGATGCGGCCGAGCGGGTCGGGCACGCCATCGCCCGCCGGCCGGTAGTCGAACAGGCGGGGCAAGGGCACATCGAGAGCGATCTGCAGGACAGTCACGACGACAAGTTAGCGCAACTCTTTCGAGTCGTGTTTCGAGAACCGCTTTAACGAGTTGCCGCAAAAGGATTTTTCTCTGCGGCGGGCTTGTGGATTATTTTGTGAATAACCACAAATTTTTTTCTCGCCCCCTCTTGCAATAAACGCACCGGTCATGCTAGAGAAACAAAGCAACGGAATAAATCATCATTAAATCATGAAGTTACACAAAAATCGGGCAGGGGCGCACGCAAGACCCCTTGAGAATCAAAGGGATCAGGCTTCTGTGTATAAGTCAAGCCTCCGCACCTTCGGGAATCCCCGCTCGCAGCGCGGCTTTGCGGGCAGGGCGCCCGCCTTGCCGCACGGCAAGGCGGTCTCTGGGCGGCCTATCTTTTCTTGTAGGCGTGGACAGTGTCTACGAGGACGCGTACGTTCTCGGGCGGCGTATGCTGGTTGATGCCGTGGCCGAGATTGAAAACGTGGCCGGTGTTGCCGCCACCCGAGGCCGCGTAGCAATCGAGGATGCGTGTGGCTTCTTTCGCCACGGCGTCCGGCGAGGCGAACAGCGCGATCGGGTCGAAGTTGCCCTGCAGCGCCACCTGGCCGTTGGTACGCTGGCGGGCGAGACCGATGTCCGTCGTCCAGTCGAGGCCGACCGCGTCGCAGCCGGTCGCGGCGATTTTTTCGATCCACTGGCCGCCGCCCTTGGTGAAGACGATGCAAGGCACGCGCTCGCCGTCGTGGGTCTTTTTTAGACCGCCGATGACGCGCCTCATGTACTCGAGCGAAAATTCCTCGTAGGCGGCGTGGGACAGCGCGCCGCCCCAGGTGTCGAAAATCTGCACGGCCTGCGCGCCCGATTCGATCTGGGCGTTGAGGTAGTTGGTCACGGCGGTGGCGGTGACGCCGAGGATCTTGTGCAGCAGGTCGGGCCGGCTGTAGAGCATCGTCTTGACGGTGCGAAAATCCTCCGAACCGCCGCCTTCGACCATGTAGCAGGCCAGCGTGAAGGGCGAGCCGGAGAAACCGATCAGCGGCACGCTGTTGTCGAGCGCGCGGCGGATCTCGGCGACGGCATCCATCACGTAACGCAGGTGGTCCCAGGGGTCGGGCGCGGTCAGGTCGTTGATCGCCCATTCCTCGCGCAGCGGGCGCTCGAATTTCGGGCCCTCGCCCTCGGCGAAATACAGGCCGAGGCCCATCGCGTCGGGCACGGTGAGAATGTCGGAGAACAGGATGGCGGCGTCGAGGTCGTAGCGCGCCAGCGGTTGCAGCGTCACTTCGCAGGCGAGGCCGGGCGACTTGCAGAGGTTCAGGAAGCTGCCGGCGCGCTTCCGGGTCTCGCAGTATTCCGGCAGGTAGCGGCCGGCCTGGCGCATCAGCCAAAGAGGGGTGCGGGTGGTCGGTTCGCGCAGCAGGGCGCGCAGGAAATCGTCATTCTTGGGGCGGGCCATGGGGAAATATCCTCGAAACGGGCCCGGATTATCGCATGGGCGCTATCCGCTGATCTCGACCCGGTTGCGCCCGGCGTGCTTGGCGCGATACAGGGCCTGGTCGGCGCGATCAACGAGCTTTTCCGGCGTCTCGGTGCCATCGAAGGCGGCGACGCCGATGCTGACGGTGGCGGCAACCGGTTTGCCCTCCGCCACGACGGGGGTCTGTTCGACCGACTGGCGCAGCTTTTCGGCGATGCGTTGCGCCTCGCCGAGATCGCAGGCTTTCAGCACCAGCAAAAACTCCTCGCCCCCCCAGCGCACGGCGAATTTCCGCGAGCGCGATCGTCTCGTTCTGCTCGACGAACAGGAACCATTTTCAGTTCGGGCAGGTAATTCACGTGCAGGATGAAGTTGTCGCCATCGGCCTCGTACTGCCAGGAGCCGCGCTGCTCCTCGATAATCCGCGGCACCAGGGCGCCGAGCCCGGCGCGCTGGCGCAAATCTTCACTTCCTTGAGGAAGCGCGCCATCGCCGTGACGTCACGTTCGCCGTCGAGCACCCAGTCGCGCACGAAAGTGTCGTGCGCCATGGTCGAGGAGATCAGCACCGGACGCACCAGATCCTTCTGGATCTCGGAATAGATGTTGCTGGACGTCAGCGGCAGATCCTGGCCGATGAGGGCCTCGCGGATGGCGCGCTTGGAGACCTGATAGCTGATCGAGGTGATCGCGACGAAACCGGTCGTCAGCAATATCCACAGAACCAGGATCAGCTGGCGGCGATCAACGACGGCGACAGGATTCACTTGCGGCCGATTTCGGCGCGGTTGATCTCGACCAGGCCATCCACCACCTGCAGCACGTCGCCGAAGGAAGCCAGGTTCGGCGCGGGCTGGTACTTGCCGCCGACGATCATCGCCGGCACGCCACCGATGCCGTATTCCTGGGTCATGTTGCGCGCACGCGTCACCTTGCTCGAAACGGAAAACGACTTGTAGGTATCGACGAACAACGTGCGATCAACACCCCGCCGGGCGATCCAGTCGAAGAGGACGCGCTCGTCATTGAGGTTGATCTTCTCCCGGTGCAGCGCGGTAAACACGGCTTCGTGGTGCTTGTCGAGCAGGTTCATCGATTCCAGCGTGTAGAAGATGCGCGCGCCCGGCTCCCACGAATCGCGGAAGATCGCCGGCACCTTGCGGAAATGCACATGACCGGGCAGTTTCTTCGCCCAGCCGGACTCCTTGATGGCCGCCTCGAGCTTGTCGCAGGAGGGGCAGCCGTACCAGAAGAACTTGAGCACCTCGACCTTGCCCTGCGGCGCCTCGGTCGGCTGGTCCATCTGCAGCTTGTAAAAGTGCCTGCCTTCCACCGGCTTCATCGCCAGGGCCGGATGGGCCGCGAACAGGCCGATGACGACTGCCGACGAAAATACAGCGCGCAACGATGATTTCATGACGATGATCCTTTCCTATTCCCTCGCCCGCACCACGGTGGCGGGCATGCCGTTCTGAGACAGTTGTTCGCGGGCGCGGTTCAGTTCGTCGGCCGTGCCGAACGGGCCGACGCGCACGCGGTGCAGACGCCCCTTGTCGGGCGAATCGACCGCCTGGATCGTCGCCTCGAAGCCGAGGATCGCCAGGCGCGCCCGCAGGTTTTCGGCATCGCCGACCTGCTGAAAGGCCCCCAGCTGGAGCAAAGTCGGTGCTGGCGGGACGGCGGCGGGCGGCGCCGGCGTGGCGGATTCGACGGGCGCGCCGGGCACGGCGGCCTCCTTCTTGCCTTCGAGAATCTCGTAGAAATCGAAGCGACGCTCGCCGCCGGGCGCGATCGGCTTGTCGCCGGGCTTGCCGGGCAACGGCCTGGGTTCGCCGGTCGCCGCCTGCGTTTCCGGCTTGGTGACGCGCTCGACGAAGGGCAGCGGCGTCTTGTTGAGATACCAGACCACGACGAAGGAAATCAGCACGCCGGCGACCAGACCGAGCGCAAGGCCGATCAGCGTGCCGCCGTGCTGCCGGAACCGAGTCTCGGTGTTCACATGGACTCCGGTGCGGAAACGCCGAGGATGCGCAGGCCGTTCCTGATGACCTGCCGCACCGCGACCGCTAGCGCAAGGCGGGCGCGCTTTTGCGCTTCGTCCTCGACCAGCAGCCGCTCGGCGTTGTACCAGGCATGGAATTCGGCGGCGAGCTCGCGCAGCCAGAAAGCCACGGCGTGCGGTGCGTTGTCGCGCGCCGCGCTTTCGATCACCTCGGGGAAGGCGGTCAGTTTCGCCGCCAGCGCCAGCTCGCGCTCGCTCGCCAGCGGCGCGAGATCGGCACCGGCCAGGTCGGCGACCTCGCCGCCCCCGTTGTCGCGCCACTGCGCCAGCACCGAGCAGACGCGCGCGTGGGCATACTGGATGTAGAAGACCGGATTGTCGTTCGACTGGCTCTTCGCCAGGTCGAGGTCGAAGTCGAGCGACTGGTCCTGCTTGCGCAAGAGATAAAAGAAGCGGCAGGCGTCGTTGCCGACTTCCTCGCGCAGTTCGCGCAGCGTGACGTAGGAGCCCGCGCGCGTGGACATCGACACCTTCTCGGTGCCGCGGAACAGACTGACGAACTGCACCAGCGCCACGTCGAGCGCCTCGACGTCGAGGTCGAGCGCCTTGAGCGCGCCCTTGACGCGCGCGATGTAACCGTGGTGGTCGGCACCCCAGATGTCGACGATGCGCGTGAAGCCGCGCTCGAACTTGTTGGCGTGGTAGGCGATGTCGGAGGCGAAGTAGGTATAGAGGCCGTTCTCGCGCTGCACGACGCGGTCCTTCTCGTCGCCGAAATGCGTCGAGCGGAACCACTTCGCGCCATCCTGCACGTAGAGGTGGCCACGCTTCCCGAGCTCGGCGACCGCCTTGGCGACCATGCCGGTATCGTAAAGCGAGCGCTCCGAGAACCAGCAATCGAAATGCACGCCGTATTCTTCGAGGTCGGCGCGGCAGTCGGCCAGCTGCTCGGACAGCGCATGCTGGTGGATGTAATGCCAGTCCTCGCCGAGCAGATCCTTGCCGGCGAGGATCAGCGCATCGAGGCGCGCCTCGAGGTCGTCGCCCTCACCCTCGGCGGGCGGCACGCAGGCCAGCACGGCGGCGGCCGGATGCACGTAGCGGTCACCGTGCGCATCGCGAATCTGGCGCGCCATGTCGCGCACGTAGTCGCCCTGGTAGGCATTGGGCGGGAAAGGCACGCTTTCGCCGAAACTGTCCAGGTAGCGCAGCCAGGTCGACACGGCGAGGATGTCCATCTGGCGGCCGGCATCGTTCACGTAGTACTCGCGACAGACCGTGTGGCCGGCGAAGGCGAGCAGGTTGGCGAGACTGGCGCCAAAGGCCGCGCCGCGCCCGTGGCCGACGTGCAACGGGCCGGTCGGGTTGGCCGAGACGAACTCGACCTGCATCCGGCCGGGCTTTTTCGCGCCGCGCCCGAAATCGTCGCCGCACGCGAGCACGGCGCCCACGACGGCGGTCTTGGCGGCGGGCGCGACGGTGAAATTGACGAAGCCGGCGCCGGCGACTTCGGCCTTCGTCACCCAGGCCGAACGCGGCAGCTCATGCACGAGCCGCTCGGCGATCTTGCGCGGATTTTCCTTCAGGCTGCGCGCGATCTGCAGGGCGAGGTTGCTCGAGAAGTCGCCGTGGCCGGCATCGCGCGGGCGCTCGATGTGGATGTCGGCGAGGGAGACGGCACTGCCGGGCGCCACGCTGGCGAGCGCGGCGTGCAGCAGTTCGGCCAGATGCGCCTTGATGTCGGCCATGGCGGTGAGCTCGGAGAATGCGGGGGACATGGGGCGATTATACGGTGCGGCCGGCGGGCTCAGCGGGCAGCCTGCCGGGCGAAGCAGTTTTCCAGGGCGTCGGCGGAAAGGGCGGCGCTGGTGCCGCTCAGATCGCATTCACCCCGCGGGTTCGGCAGCACGATGCGCTGGCCGCTTTGCACGGCGGCGCGGTATTCCTCGATGCTGATGCCGACCGCACCGGCGGGAGCGGGCGACTCGCCCCGGGCGAAGGCCGGCGCGCCCGCCCCGCCTTCGACTCCGCCGTCGCCGCGACTCCAGGCGCCGCGCCCGGGATGATCCGGCCAGGGCGCCGGTTCATGCGGTCGCGGCGCACGGGTGCGGGCATTGTCCGCCGGCGGTGGCGGCGCAGCGAGATCGATGAAGACGGCAGGACGCGGCGCCGGGTCGGGGTCGAAGAAACCGGTGACGAAGACGATGAGACCGATGATCAGCCCGCCGAACAGCAGGACCGCGAGGGCACCGCCCAGGGTATTGATCACGAGACGCCACCACGGCAGGCGGTCGGTATTTTGGCCCCTCTCCATGGGCGACGATGATAAGGCATCCGCGAGGACGGCACCCGGCGGCGGCGAAAGCGGCCATCAGGCCTGAATCGGTCGAGCCAGACAATCGTCCAGGTGGCGCCGGTAGAAGCCGAAAGCCTCCCGGGCGGCGGCGGCGGCCGCAGCGTACTGTTCCGGGGGGCAGAGCGTATCGGCGAGGCGCCAGAAGGCGTGCCAGCGTTGCGGTTTGCCGGTAGCAGAGAAAAATCGACGCGGCGCCTTCGCCGGCAGGCTTGCCGCCAGTTGGCGGGCGATCACCGCCGCGCCGAGATTCGAGCCCTCGACCACATACATGAATCCGCAACGCGTCGCCGCGTCGGCCATATCGCCCGGAGCGGCAATGTCGGTTATGACAGGCAGCGGCACACACACCGGGAAGGGCGCGACGCCGAGCCTGTCGAGATCCGCCACCAGGTCTGACAGACGCGGCGGGAAAGTCTCGCGCGGCGCGAAGCCGTCAAGCATTTTTTCCAGCGCCCCGTGCGGACCATGCAGGGCGGCTAGGGCACGCGCATAGTCGCCGACCGTCAGCGCCGGGCGCACCAGGGGCGCCAGCAACGCGTGATGATCGAGTGCATGGTGCGCCTGCCGCGTGCTACCGCGCAGGTGCGTCGCCAGAGGGGTGTCCGCCGCGAACGTCACGTCGGGGGGGAGGCCCGATACAGGAGGTCGCGCAGTTTGAGCGCCAGCAGGCGGGCCTCGTTGTCCCAGGGGCGGCAATGGCCGAGTCGCTTTTCCACCCACCTCTCGAAGGAATGGCGCGGCGCAATGCCAAGGGTGCCATCATGGTATTCGACCGGCTTTTCAGGGTTGCCGCCCCAGGCAATCTCGAGCACATGCTCGGTACGCGTCAGATACAGTCGCAGCCCGCGCCCGTCGCGTCCACCACCGATACGCAACGCCATGACACCAGCGACCTCGGACAAGGGGAAAGCCGGTACCTGGCGCGCCAGGCTGTCGCCGCTCCAGACGAATTCGCCATGCGTTTCGCGGAACCAGGCATCGAGAACCTCGAGCGCCGCCTGCTCGAGGCCGACACCGGCAAACAGGCATTCCCCGCTCGCGCAGAAAACCACGCCATCGGCGCGAAACTCGCGCATCAGCCAGTCAGCCAGTTCCGGCCAGCACGAGCGCAAACTGCCGTGGCGGCGCAGCATTTCCCTGATCGCCTCGAAACGGTATTGCATCCCGTCGATAAGACGCATACGTCGCTGCGACTGGTAGCCGGCGAACGCAAAGCCGTGATCACGCACCAGCGCGCTCGCCTGCTCGAGCACAGCGACCGGCAGGTAACACGGCGCGCGACAGTGCGCCGCGACCAGGGCGGCCAGTTCGCCGTGCGCCACGACGGGAAAGGACACCGAAGCGGCCACGCCCATGTTGGCGAGATAGACGCGATGCACCGGCGAAACGCTGCGCAGGTCCGACCAGGTCAGGTCGGGAAGATCGCCATCCGCCCCGAAGACGGCGACCGGCTCGGCCGCCGCGTCGGGAATCATCCGCCAGGGATTCTTCAGGTACATCTCACGAGCGATGCGCGGGATGTCGCTGGCGGGGAAACGCAGCCCCAGATAGCTGCCGTATTTTTCCGACTGGCACACCTCGGCCACCACGTCGCCGTCGCCTTCTTCGCGGAACACGTAGAACATGACACGCTCGAACCCGGTCAGCGCGGCGACGCGTTCGACCAGGCGGCGGCGCTCGGCTTCCAGGGCATCGGCATCGGCGGGGGGCGCGAGCAAGGGCTCGCCGGCGGACCGGCGCCATTCCGGCTGGGCCACATGCGGCATCAGTTCCAGCACGATTTCACCACGGGCGCCGCGACTGGCCACCATGTCGAGCAGGCCGGTCACGCCCTCGATCCCACCCGCACACACCAGACGCGTACCGGGCTTGCTGCCGAGATCGGCGATGGGACTCGCCAGGTGCCGGGGCAATAGCTGTCCCGACCAGCTTGCGACGTCGCCACCGAGAAAGGCGCCGACATTGCCCGCAACATGGCTCACCCGTCCGTCGGCGGCGACAACCAGCAAGGTGCCGTGCGGCTGGATCGTCCCGGAAAGGTGCAAATTCTCCGTCTCGCAGCGGGCGAGCAGACCCCTATCCATGCGCACCCTCCCGAGCGATGAGGTCTTCGAAGGCATCCTGTTCGAGCGGGCGCGACAGCAGATAGCCCTGGGCGACGTCGCAACCGTATTGCGCGAGCCAGGCCAACTGGCGGTCGGTTTCCACGCCCTCCGCCACGGTTTCCAAGTCGAGCGCCCTGGCCAGACCGAGGACGGCACGCGCGATGGCCTCATCCTCCTTGTCCTGGCCAAGGCCGTCGACAAAGCTCTTGTCGATCTTGAGTTCGTCGATCGGCAAGCGCTTCAGATAGCCAAGCGAAGAATAGCCGGTACCGAAGTCATCGACGGCAATGCGCAAACCGGCGGCATCCAGGCCCGCAAGGTTCGTCTCGACATGACTGCTGTTCTCGAGCAGAGCACCCTCGGTGATTTCCACCTGCAGGAGATCCTTGGGCAGGCAGGCCGCCTCGATGTCGGCCACCAGGTGAGCAGCGAAATCCGGCTCGCGCAACGAACGCGGGGAAACGTTGAAGGCGATGCGCGGCGGGGCGAGCCCCATGCCGACCCACGCAGCCATCTGCTCGACCAGCAGTTGCTCGACGGCGCGACCGACCGCGAGGATCAGGCCGCTCCCCTCCGCCACGGGAATGAACTCGCCGGGCGAGACCTCGCCCAGTTCCGGATCGCGCCAGCGCAACAGGGCTTCGGCACCGATCATCTGGCGGTCGGCGATGCGGTACTTGGGTTGATACACGAGCCGCAGGCGCTTCGCGCGCAATGCCTCGCGCAGCGCACCTTCCAGCGCGGCGCGCTTGAGCAGGCGCACCTGCAGGTCGGCCTTGAAAAATTCGACCCGGTTCCTGCCCAGTTCCTTGGCGCGGTACATCGCCGCATCGGCCGCGCGCACCAGCCCGGAAGAATCACCACTGTCCTCGGGGTAGAAGGCAACGCCGATGCTGGCGGAAACGAAAAGGGAGCGGTCGCCAACTTCGAAGGAGGCGGATAGGTCGTCCAAAATCCGCCGCGCGACCTGGTCGGCCGTGGCGGCGTCGCACTCGGACAGGACGGCAGTGAATTCGTCGCCCCCGAGACGCGCCACCGTGTCGATGTCGCGCACCACCTCGCGCAGGCGACCGGCGGCCTGCTTGAGCAGATCGTCGCCGACGTCGTGGCCGAGGGTGTCGTTGATGGTCTTGAAGTTGTCCAGGTCGATGAACAGCAGCGCCAGGCGCCCCTTGTGGCGGCGGGCCTGAGCAAGCGCATGGCGCAGCCGGTCGTGGAACAGCGCACGGTTGGGCAGGCCGGTGAGCGGGTCGTGGGTGGAGAGATATTCGGCCTTGCGCTGCGAATCCTTGATCTGCGTGATGTCGGAGAACACCGCCACGTAGTGCTCGACGGTGTCGTTGTCATCCTGAACGCGATTGATCGTCAGCCATTCGGGATAGATCTCGCCGTTCTTGCGCTTGTTCCAGATCTCGCCCTGCCAGGAGCCGCCTTCGCGCAGCGCCAGCCACATGGCCTGGTAGAAATCGGCACTGTGCCGTCCCGACTTGAGCAGATCGCTGCGCCGCCCGATGGCCTCGTGGGCGGCGTAGCCGGTGATGCGCGTAAAGGCCGCGTTCACGGTCTGGATCACGGCGTTCGCATCAGTCACGACGATGGCTTCGCCGGCCTGGTCGAACACGCGCGCGGTGATGCGCAACTGTTCCTCGGCGTGGCGCGCGACGGTGACGTCCTCGGCTTCGATGACGAAGGCGGTCGGCTGGCCCTGGGCGTCGCGCAGCACCTGGTGCACGCTTTTCAGCCAGCGCTTGCCGTCGCGGGTTTCGACCGGACGATCGCCGAACACCGGCTTGCGTTCGCGCAGCGCAGCAAGGTCGAGCTCCCAGAAATCGGCGGCGAGCGCCGGCAGGAGATCGAAGTCGGTCTTGCCGACGTAGGCCACCGGATCGACACCAAAAAAGTCGATGAAGCGGGGATTGGCGAAGAGGTAGGCGCCCTTGATATCCTTCATGGCAAAAATGACGGTAGTCTTTTCCATCAGTGCGGAGAGCCGTGCTTCGGATTCCACCAGACGCGCCTGAGCCTGGGCAACATCGGTGATGTCGACCAGCGTCACCACCAGCGTCTTCACCGTGCCGGTCTTGTCCAGGCCGGGCGTGACGACCAGCTGCAAGGTTCGCTCGTCGTGCTCCACCGTCATCTCTTCGCGGTCGGCGTGCGCCAGCGCGCGGCCGAGCATGACCTCGAGCCCGCCGAGGTTGTCGTGCAGACGCAGGCGGGTAACGTGCTGCTTGATCGCGGTCGACCGCAGATCGTAGCGCCGCGCCGCCGGCCCGTTGAAACGGACCAATTGCATCGCGTGGTCGAACACGAGAATGGGGAACTGCAAGGCGTCATAGAGGTGGGCATACTCCTCGGTTAAGCGGGAAAGCTCGAGCGTCTTGACGCTGAGTTCCTCGTTGAGGCTGACCAGCTCCTCGTTGGTGGCCTGCAACTCCTCGTTGGCAGCCTCCATCTCCTCGTTGGTGGCTTGCAATTCCTCGTTCGAAGCCTGCGCTTCCTCGTTGAGCGCCTGCATCTCCTCGTTGGCGGTGGCCATTTCCTCGACAAGCGTCTGCAGGTGCTCGCGCGTGGCCAGCAGCTCATCTTCGATCTGGCGGTTTTCCGTCGTCTGCGGCGGCTCGTCCGCTACCGGCGCACTCTCCGGCACGAACAGGACCAGCGTCAGCTGGCCGGCGACATCCGTCACGGGCTCGACGAAAACGCGCACCCAGGCATCGTCGAGCTTGCGGCGGCGGCCACGCTGCGGTTTGGCGCCCTGCTGGGCACGATGTAGCAGGGTCAAGAGTTCACCGCGCAAGGTCGGCACCGTGACATCGGCGATCGACAGGCGCGCCACCCCCTCGGGAAACTGCAAGAAGCGCTCGACCTGGCCGACCGTGTGCAGGATGTTGCCCTCCCGGTCGCAGAGCGCGGCGGTGAGACCGAAATGCTGGGCCAGGGCGGCAAGCAGGTTCTCGACCTTCCGCTCGCGCCGCTGGCTCGGGGTGTGCGTGCCGGCGACCATCGCAGATCCGGGAAGCACCAGCGCGCTTTCGCCGGTCTTGCGGAACAGGCGCTCGCGCCGGTCGAGCGGGGAAAAATGTTGCTCGGCCTGGGCCACGCTCTCCGAACGGCCGAGAAAGAGATAGCCCTCCTTGAGGAGACCGAAATGGAAGGTTTGCAGCACCTTCGCCTGCAGGGGCGCATCAAAATAGATCAACACATTGCGGCACGACACCAGATCAAGACGCAGGAAGGGCGGATCGGAAACCAGGTTGTGGCGCGCGAAAACGATCATGTCGCGCAGGTGCTTGCCCGCTTCATAGACGTGGTTCGCCGGGCGGAAATGATGCTCGATCAGATCTGGCGAAATCTCGCTCATCGATGCCGCCGGGTAGATGCCGCGGCGGGCGACGTTGAGCGCCTCGTCGTCGAGGTCGGTGGCAAAAATCTGTACGCGGTATTGCGGCAGGCGCTCGCCGAGCGCATCGGCGAACAGCATGGCGATGGAATAGGCCTCCTCGCCGCTAGCGCAACCGGCCACCCAGACGCGCACCTCGCTGCCCGGCCCCTTGCGCGCGCAGATCTCATGCACGGCACGGCGCAGGACTTCGAACGCTTCGCGATCGCGGAAAAACGCCGTGACCGAAATGAGGATGTCGCGCGCCAGCAGGTCCAGTTCGGCAGGGTTGGTTTCCACCCAGTCGAGGTAGGCCGCCAGGCCGTGGTTGCCGGTGGCGATTTCGCGACGGCGCACGCGGCGCATCAGCGTACCGACCTTGTAACCGGAAAAGTCTGTCTGAAGTTTTTCGCGGAGGCGCCTCAGCAGACGATCGAGCAGGTCGGGTGGTAGGCTGGCTTCTTCATGCGCTGACAATTCGAGCATCTGCGGCAGGCGCGCGGCGATTTCCTCTGGAGTCAGCACATGGTCGGCCACACCGGCCTCGATGGCTGCGCGCGGCATGCCGTCGTACTTGGCAGATTCCGGCTTCTGCACCAGGGTAAAGCCGCCGGCCGCCTGCACCGCGCGCAACCCGGCCGTGCCGTCCGAGCCGGTGCCGGAGAGCACGATGCCGACAGCCATCTCGCCTTCTTCGACGGCGAGCGAGATCAGGAACTGATTGATCGACGGCTTGGGAACCACCTCCGGGGGGGCCGCGACAAGTTGCAGGCGGCCATCCTTGAGCAGGGCGTTGGAATTGGAAGGGACCACGTAAATGGTCCCGGCGCGCAGATGGTCGCCCTGTGCCGCTTCCTTCACGGCCAGCGAAGTCTCCCGGCCGAGAATCTCGACCATCATGCTGCGGTAGGAAGGCGAAAGGTGCTGCAGTACGACGTAGGCACAGGGCAGGTCGGGTCTGAGGTGCCCGATCAGCTGCGAGATCGCTTCGAGCCCCCCAGCCGAGGCGCCGATGCCCACGATGTAGGTCTTGCCGTTTTTTTCCACAGGGACATCTTTCATCGATCTGGAATTGCCAGAGAGCGGAGACGACGCCAGAAAGTTCCGCCGGACTTTCACTGGGAATGCGGATTTTAGCGATACGGAATTTCCCGGCAAGCATTATTCACGTTAACCGTGGCTGCGTGACGCGAGAGCGACCACTCAGGGCGCCGGCGTGCGGATCAGGTAGTCGAAGGCCGACAGCGATGCCGTGGCGCCCGACCCCATGCTGATGATGATCTGCTTGTAGGGCACCGTGGTGCAATCGCCCGCCGCGAAGATGCCGTGGGCCGAAGTTTCGCCCTTGGCGTTGATTTCGATCTCGCGGAATTTCGACAGCGTCAGCGTGTCCTTCACGAAGTCGGTATTGGGCAACAGGCCGATCTGCACGAAGATGCCTTCGAGCTCGATCTGGTGGCTTTCGCCCGTGGCGCGGTCCTTGTAGGTGAGGCCATCCACCTTGTCGGCGCCGGTCACCTCGGTGGTCTGGGCGTTCATGATGATGTTGACGTTCGGCAGGCTGCGGAGCTTGTCCTGCAATACCGCATCGGCGCGCAGCTGGGTGTCGAACTCGATCAGCGTGACATGGCCGACGATGCCGGCGAGATCGATCGCTGCTTCGACCCCGGAGTTGCCCCCGCCGATCACCGCGACGCGCTTGCCCTTGAACAGCGGGCCGTCGCAGTGCGGACAAAAGCACACGCCCTTGCCCTTGAATTGGGCCTCGCCCGGCACGTTCATCTCGCGCCAGCGGGCGCCGGTGGCGATGATGACGGATCTGGAACGCAGGATGGCGCCGTTGGCGAGCGTCAGTTCGGCCATGCCGCCGGGGTTCGCAGCAGGCACCAGCGCGGCCGCGCGTTCGCCGCGCATGATGTCGACGCCGTACTGCTTGACGTGTTCTTCCATCGCTGCGGCGAGCTTCGGGCCTTCGGTGTAATCGACGGAGATGAAGTTCTCGATGCCCAGGGTATCCATCACCTGGCCGCCGAAGCGCTCGGCGACGACGCCGGTGCGGATGCCCTTCCTCGCTGCGTAGATCGCCGCCGCGGCACCGGCCGGCCCGCCGCCGACCACCAGCACGTCGTAGGGCGCGCGGGCGGAGAGCGCATGCGCCTGCGCCGCCGTGTCGCCATCGCCGACTTTGGCGAGAATCTCTTCCAGCGAGGTGCGGCCCTGGCCGAAATGCTCGCCGTTGAGGAACATCATCGGCACGGCGAGCACGTTCCTCGCGTCGACCTCGGCACGAAACAAACCGCCCTCGATCATGGTGCAGCGCACGTTCTTGTTGAGCGCCGCCATGAGGTTCAACGCCTGCACGACATCCGGGCAGTTGTGGCATTCGAGGGACACATAGACCTCGAAGTCAAAGTCGCCTTGCAGGCGCGAGATGCGTTCGATGGTGGCGGCATCCACCTTCGGCGGGTAGCCGCCGCTTTGCAGCAGGGCGAGGATCAGCGAGGTGAATTCGTGGCCCATCGGCAGGCCGGCGAAACGGATCCGCGCCGCCTCGCCTTGCGGGCCAACGCTGAAGGAGGGTTTGCGCGCGTCGCCGCCATCGAAGCGTGCGCTGACTTTGTCGGAGAGGCTTGCGATGTCTTCCAGCAGACTCTTCATGTCCTGCGCGGCGGCGCTGCCATCCAGCGAGGCGACCAGTTCAATGGGGCGCTCAAGTTTTTGCAGGTAGGCCTGGACCTGGGCTTTCATATTGTCTTCAAGCATCGCAATCTCCGGATCAATTCAAAAAAACTATAAACAAGGTTCAAGAAAGGGCGCCGCGAACCGCCGGCGCCCCGGACTCATTACGGCTAATCAGATCTTGCCGACCAGATCGAGCGAGGGTGCCAGGGTTTTGGCGCCTTCCTTCCACTTGGCGGGGCAGACTTCGTTCGGGTGCGCGGCGACATACTGGGCGGCCTTCAGTTTGCGCAGGGTCTCCGAAACGTCGCGGGCGATGGCGTTGTCGTGCACTTCCATGGTCTTGATCACGCCGTCGGGGTTGATCACGAAGGTGCCACGCAGGGCCAGGCCGGCTTCGTCGATATGCACGTCGAAGGCACGGGTCAGGGCGTGTGTCGGGTCGCCGACCAGCGGGAACCTGGCCTTGCCGACGGCGGGAGAGGTCTCGTGCCAAACCTTGTGCGAGAAATGGGTGTCGGTGGTGACGATGTACACCTCGGCGCCGGCCTTCTGGAATTCGGCGTAGTTCTCGGCGGCATCCTCGATCTCGGTCGGGCAGTTGAAGGTGAAGGCCGCCGGCATGAAGATCACGACGGACCACTTGCCCTTGAGGCTGGCTTCGGTGATCTCGACGAACTTGCCGTTGTGGAAGGCCTGGGCCTTGAAGGGCTGAACCTGGGTGTTGATCAGCGACATGTCTTTTCTCCTTGAGGTGATGGGTGGTTGAAATCTGTTGCGGTCATAAGCGACAGCGTGGAGCGTATCTTATGTGCGTTCGCAGCATGCATCCAATTGATTGTGGCGATCTGCATCTTAGCTTGTATCTATTGCCACGTTGTCGTCGGGATCGATAGCCATGCGCTATCGGGTCATTTGGAAAAAACAATTTCCAGCGGCCTCGGCAGGCTCCTAAGATCACGGGGCAGACGCCCGCCTTGCAACCCAACCGAAGAGGAGTACGACGATGCAACTGAAAGGCTCGAAAACCGAACAGCATCTGAAGGACGCATTTGCCGGCGAATCGCAGGCCAACCGCCGCTACCTGTATTTCGCGAACAAGGCCGACGTCGAAGGCTACGCCGATGTCGCCGCCCTGTTCCGCTCCACCGCCGAAGGGGAAACCGGCCACGCTCACGGCCATCTCGAATACCTTGAAAAGTGCGGCGACCCGGCCACCGGCCTGCCGTTCGGCTCCACAAAGGACAATCTGGCGACGGCCGTCGCCGGCGAGACCCACGAATACACCGACATGTATCCAGGCATGGCGAAAGATGCGCGCGCGGAAGGTTTCGACGAGATCGCCGACTGGTTCGAGACGCTGGCCAAGGCCGAGCGTTCGCACGCCAACCGCTACCAGAAGGCGCTGACCGAGCTGTAAATGAAAGAAGGCAACCTGCAGGCGCCGACCCGCCATCCGCTCGACTGGCGCAACCC
>CAZGOH010000030.1:4681-24533 GCA_964527195.1 uncultured Methyloversatilis sp. | reverse complement strand
TGTCGCCAAGGGCGCCACCATTCAACGGCCTGTCGGGTTTCGACGGCTCTTTTTAACGTGCGCTGTCCACGGCCTTCCAGCCGTGACAAGCAATCCGGGATACGAGTGAATGGCAGCGGGTCGAGTTAACTTTCGCGGTCGTTGCCTTCAAAGGTTTTCACGACCTCCGCCCAACGCGACGGCACACCCGCAGTTTCTTTCATCATCAGGGGTGCCGACCAACTCCCTGCATGAAAGTTAAGCGCAGCGGGGCGCCAAAAGTTGGCGCCGGCGGGACGGCGCCCATCTTCAGCTTGGCGACATGCGCAAGGGGGCGCCTCTGGTTCTTATACAAAAATGCTGTTAGACTGCGCATATGTATAAATATAGTTTGCTCTTATGCTTCCCCGCACCCTGACCGTCACGCTCCGGCGTCTCGCTGCGACCTTTCCCATCGTCGCCATCACCGGCCCGCGCCAGTCGGGCAAGACTACGCTGGCGCGTGCGGTGTTCGCCGACAAGCCCTATGTCAGTCTGGAAAACCCCGCCGAACGGGCGTTTGCCGAGGAAGACCCGCGCGGCTTTCTGGCGCGTTTCCCGCACGGGGCGATCTTCGACGAGGCCCAGCGCTGGCCGGCCCTGTTTTCGTGGTTACAAGGCATGGTGGATGAAGACCGGCAACCCGGCCGCTATGTGCTCACCGGTTCGCAGCAGTTCGGCCTGCTGGCCGGTATCACCCAGTCGCTGGCCGGGCGCGTCGCCATCACGCAACTGCTGCCTCTGTCGCTGGCAGAACTCTCCGGTGCCGCCGATCCGGCGATTGAGCTCGACCGCCTGCTGCTGACCGGCGGCTATCCCGCCCTGCATGCCCAGGGCGTGGCGGTGCAAGACTGGTTTCCGAGCTATGTCGCGACCTATGTCGAGCGCGACGTGCGGCAGGTAATGAACGTGCAGGACTTGAGCACCTTCCAGCGCTTTTTGCGCCTGTGCGCCGCGCGCAGCGGGCAACTCCTCAATCTTGCCGCCCTGGCCGGCGAAGCCGGCATCTCGCAAGGCAGCGCGCGCGCCTGGCTCGCGGTGCTGGAAAGCAGCTATCTGGTGCATCGGCTGCCGCCCTATCACCGCAACTTCGGCAAGCGGCTGGTCAAGTCGCCCAAGCTGTATTTCCTCGATGTCGGCCTCGCCTGCTGGCTGCTGGGCATCACCTCGGCCGAGATGCTCGCCCTGCACCCCCTGCGCGGTGCGCTGTTCGAAACCTGGGTGGTCGGCGAATTCGTCAAGGCCCGCTTCAATGCCGGGCAACCTGCCAACCTGTACTTCTGGCGCGACAACAACGGGCTGGAAAGCGATCTGATGTTCGAGGTCGATGGCCGCGTGCAGCCGGTCGAAATCAAGTCCGGGCAGACCATCACCCCCGACTACATCCGCGCCGGCCAGAAAGCCGGCCGCATCGCCGGCGAGGAGGCGCTGACGCCCTGGCTGATCCACGGCGGCGCGGAACGCTACGAGCGTAGCGGCGTCAGGGTGATGTCTTGGCGATCACTGCCGGAAAGCGTCGAGAAACTGATTGCCGGCACATTTCTTCTCCACCGATGAACCCCACCGGCGCGCCGGGGCATAATGAGCACCATGCGCGCCCACCATCTGCATCTCGCCACCGGTCTCGGCATTTTCGCCGTGCTGCTCTTCGCCGTGTATTACCTGCAGGAAGCGCTCGGCCTCGTGCCCTGCCCGCTGTGCGTGCTGCAACGCATGGCGATAATTCTCTTCGCACTGACCGCGCTTGCAGCGGCGGCACACCGCCCCCGCCGGGCCGGCCGTCATGTCTATCTCGTCGTACAACTGGCCTGGGCAAGTCTCGGCGCGCTGGTCGCCGCGCGGCAGATTTACCTGATCCACCACCCGCCGCTGGTTTCCTGCGGCATCGGCCCCGAGGAGCGCTTCCTGAACAGCCTGCCCCTCGCTCAGTGGTGGCCGGCGATGTTCGAGGCCAACGGCGATTGCACCCATGTCGACTGGACGCTGTTCGGCTTCTCCCTGCCCGAACTATCCCTGATCACCTTCGCCATGCTGGCGGTCGTGGCCGTCGTGGCGGCCCGCCGGCCGTTCTGAAGCCGTTCAGGGCGACGGCGGCAACCGGCGGCGCACGGCGGCGAGCACTTTGGCGGCACTGGCGTCGTGGCGCAATTTCTCGGCGCGCCGCCCCTGTGCATCGATCAGGAATGTCGTAGCCGTGTGGTCGATGGCGTAATCGGTCGTCGTCGCGCCCTGGTGCTGGTAGATCACGCCGTAATACCCGGCGACGGCGCGCAGGGTCTGCGGCGAGCCGGTCAGCCCGAGCAAGGCCGGGTGGAAGAACGCCGCATAGGGGCCAAGCCGCTCCACGGTATCGCGCTCCGGATCGACAGTGACAAAGATCGGCTGCACGCGCGCCAGTTCGTCCGGCTTCAGTTGGGTGAGCGCCTGCGCCCAGGTGGCGAGCGTGGTCGGGCAGATATCCGGGCAGAAGGTGTAGCCGAAGTTGAGCAGCACCAGCTTGCCGCGAAAATCGCCAAGCGTGACCTGCCCGTGCGGACTCTCCAGCGGCAGTCGCTCCTCGGCGGCAAGCGGCTGCACTTGCGTTGTCGCGGACCCCGCCAGCCGCTTGTCGAGCAGCACTATCACACCAACCACGAGCACCACCGCCAGCACCGCGAGCAGTAGGCGCCCCCAGGGCACGGACACGCGCCGGCTCACGCTGGCCGATGCCGCCGCGCCGTCCCGCCAGTGCCGACTTTGAGAATCGGCGCCAGGTAGCGGCCGGTGTGGCTGCCGACGGCGGCCACGACCGCTTCCGGCGCACCCGTCGCGACGATGCGCCCGCCGCCGCCGCCGCCCTCGGGGCCGAGATCGACGAGCCAGTCCGCCGTCTTGATCACGTCGAGGTTGTGCTCGATCACCACCACGGTATTGCCGTGATCGCGCAGGCGGTGCAGCACCTTGAGCAGCAGTTCGATGTCGGCGAAATGCAGGCCGGTGGTCGGCTCGTCGAGGATGTAGAGCGTGCGGCCGGTATCGCGCTTGGAAAGTTCGAGCGCCAGTTTCACCCGCTGCGCCTCGCCGCCGGACAGCGTGGTCGCGCTCTGGCCGAGCTGGATATAGGTGAGGCCGACGTCGATCAGCGTTTGCAGCTTGCGGGCGACGACCGGCACGGCTTCGAAAAATTCGTAGGCCTGCTCCACCGTCATTTGCAACACTTCATAGATCGTCTTGCCCTTGTAGCGGATTTCCAGCGTCTCGCGGTTATAGCGCTTGCCGTGGCAGACGTCGCAGGGCACGAAGATGTCGGGCAGGAAGTGCATCTCGACCTTGATCATGCCGTCGCCCTGGCAGGCTTCGCAGCGGCCGCCCTTGACGTTGAAACTAAAACGGCCGGGGCCGTAGCCACGCTCGCGCGATTGCGGCACGCCGGCGAACAGATCGCGGATCGGCGTCAGCAGGCCCGTATAGGTCGCCGGGTTGGAACGCGGCGTGCGGCCGATCGGACTTTGGTCGACGTTGATGACCTTGTCGAAGAATTCGAGACCGAAAATCGCGTCGTGCGGCGCCGGTTCGAGCGCCGAACCGTAGAGGTGGCGCGCAGCGGCGGCATAGAGCGTGTCGTTGATGAGCGTCGATTTACCCGAGCCGGACACGCCGGTGACGCAGGTGAACAGCCCGACGGGGATCGTCAGATCAACCTCGCGCAGGTTGTTGCCGCTCGCCCCGAGAATCCTCAACTCGCGGGCCGGGTTGGGTGCCGTGCGCTTGTGCGGTACCTCGATGCGGCGACGCCCGGAAAGATAGGCGCCCGTCAGCGATTCGCGATTTGCCACGACTGCCGCCGGCGTGCCCTCGGCGACGATGCGGCCGCCATGCTCGCCGGCGCCCGGTCCCATGTCGACGACGTGATCCGCTGACTCGATGGCTTCCTGATCGTGCTCGACGACGATCACGGTATTGCCGATGTCGCGCAGGTTGGCGAGCGTCTGCAGAAGGCGCGTGTTGTCGCGCTGGTGCAAGCCGATGGAGGGCTCGTCGAGCACGTACATCACGCCGGTCAGCCCCGAGCCGATCTGCGAGGCGAGGCGGATGCGCTGCGCCTCGCCGCCGGAGAGCGTCTCGGCCGAGCGGTCGAGCGAAAGATAGTCGAGGCCGACGTTGATGAGGAAGGACAGGCGGCTGGTGATTTCCTTGACGATCTTCTCGGCCACCTGGGCGCGGTGGCCGGTGAGTTGCAGCAGGTTGAAGAAGTCGCGGCAGTCGATCAGCGACAGGCGGCTCACCTCGGTAATCGTCCGGCCGCCCACCAATACGTGGCGCGCCTCGCGGCGCAGGCGCGCGCCCTCGCACTCCGGGCAGGGCTTGTGGTTGAGGTATTTCGCCAGTTCCTCGCGCACCATCACGCTGTCGGTTTCCTTGTAGCGGCGCTCGAGGTTCGGGATGATTCCTTCGAATGCATGCGAGCGTTCGAAGCGCGTACCCTTCTCGTTGAGATATTTGAAGCGGATCTGCTCACGGCCGGAACCGTAGAGGACGATGCGGCGAATCTCTTCGGGCAGCTTTTCGAACTCGACGCCCGTGTCGAATCCGTAGTGACTCGCCAGCGATTCGATCATCTGGAAGTAAAACTGGTTGCGCTTGTCCCATCCCTTGATCGCCCCCGAAGCCAGCGACAGATGCGGATAGGCGACGACGCGCGCCGGATCGAAGAACTGGATCTGGCCGAGGCCGTCGCATTCGGGGCAGGCGCCCATCGGGTTATTGAAGGAAAACAAACGCGGTTCCAGCTCCTGCAATGCGTAGCCGCAGTGCGGGCAGGCGAACTTGGCGGAAAACAGATGTTCGACGCCGGAATCCATCTCGACGGCGAGGCAGCGCCCCTCGGCGTGAGTGAGCGCGGTTTCGAAGCTCTCGGCCAGCCGCTGGCGCTGGTCGGCGCGCACCTTGAGGCGGTCGACGACGATATCGACCGTATGCTTCTTCGACTTGGCGAGCTTCGGCAGCGCGTCGATGTCGTGCACCTTGCCATCGACACGCAGGCGCACGAAACCTTGCGCCTTCAGTTCGGCGAACAGGTCGATCTGCTCGCCCTTGCGGTTCGCCACCACGGGGGCGAGGATCATCAGCTTCGTATCCTCGGGCAGGGCGAGCACGTGGTCGACCATCTGGGAAACGCTCATCGATTCGAGCGCCGCGCCGTGCTCGGGACAATGCGGCGTGCCGGCGCGGGCGTAGAGCAGGCGCAGGTAGTCGTGAATCTCGGTGACAGTGCCCACCGTCGAACGCGGGTTGTGCGAGGTGGCTTTCTGCTCGATCGAAATGGCGGGCGACAGGCCCTCGATCAGGTCGACATCGGGCTTTTCCATCAACTGGAGAAACTGGCGCGCGTAGGCCGACAGCGACTCGACATAGCGGCGCTGCCCCTCGGCGTAGAGCGTGTCGAAGGCGAGCGAGGACTTGCCGGAACCGGACAGGCCGGTAATCACGGTCAACTTGTTGCGCGGCAGGTCAAGACTGATGTTCTTGAGATTGTGGGTGCGCGCACCGCGAATCTTGAGGGTTTCCATGCGGGGACGGACGGGATGGCGAACACGCGACTATACGGAAAAAAACCGCCGTTCCGCCGGGACCGACTTTGCGCGCCCCGGCATCATCGACGGCCAACTTGCCGGGGCCGCCCTACCGGTGTATCATGCGCACATTTACAACAAGACGATACACATCATGCGCACCAACATCATTCTTGATGACGCCCTCGTCGCCCAGGCCATGAAGGCCGGCCCGTTCAAGACGAAAAAGGAGGCCGTGGATGCCGGCCTGCGTCTTCTGGCGCGCCAGGCGGCCTACCGCGACATTCTCGCCCTGCGCGGCAAACTGCGCTGGGAAGACGCACCACCGGCCGCCGGTCATCTGCTCATGGAACCGTCGCCGGAATACGACCCGGCCACGAAAGAACGGGCATGATCCTCGTCGACGCCTCCGTCTGGATCGACTTTTTCAACGACCGCGAAAGCGCGTCGGTCGCCCGCCTCTGCGACCTTCTCGCCGATGGCGCCGCACCGCTGGAAATGGCCGACCTCACGCTCTTCGAGGTGCTGCGCGGCTTCCGTCATGCCGAGGATTTCCTTGCCGCACGACGGGCACTGGCGGCGCTGCCGGTCGTCACCATCGGCGGCGCCGAAAACGCCCGCGCCGCCGCCGGGCACTACCGGGCGCTACGCGCCCAGGGCGTCACGATCAAAAGCCCGATCGATGTCCTGCTGGCCAGCTTCTGCATCGAAAACGGCTACGCCCTGCTCCATAGCGACCGCGACTTCGACGCACTCGAAACCCATCGCGGCCTGCGCGTCTGGCGTCACTGATCGTTCAATCGGGGACCCGAGCAGCCAGGCGGCAATCCGCACATTCCGTCAGGCCCCGCTGGAGATACTCGAGCAACTCGGGTTCGGGCATCGGTTTGCCGAAGCGGTAGCCCTGGGCAAAGCGATAGCCGAGCCTTGTGATCTCCTTGCATTCATCGCAGCTTTCGATGCCCTCGGCCACCACGTCCTTGCTCAGCCCGTCGGCGAGGTACCACATCGAGCGCGCGATCGACTGATGCCGCGCATCGACGTCGATGCTGCGCACGAACTGCTGGTCGAGCTTGAAGGTGTCGAATGGCAGATGGATCAGGGCCCCCAGGTTGGAATAGCCGGTGCCGAAGTCGTCGAGCGCCACCTTGACGCCGAGTTCGGCCACGCGCTTCAGCATGCCGCCGACGGACTCGGCGTCGCGGATGAACATCGATTCGGTCACTTCGAGCTGCAGATGCCGGGGCGCGATGCGCATGTCGTCGAGGACGTGCCGCACCTCGCCAGCCACGTCGCAACGCTCGAACTGCAAGGGCGAGACATTGACGGCGACGTGAAAGTTCTTGGGCAGTTCGGCGCTGCGGCGAGCGACCATGCTGGTGGCCTCGCGCAACACCCAGTTGCCGATCTTGGCGATCAGATCGCTGCGCTCGGCGACGGGGATGAAGACGCCGGGCGGGATCAGGCCGTGCTCGGGGTCGCGCCAGCGCACCAGCGCCTCCGCGCCGACGATGCGACGCAGTTGCATATCGAATTTTGGCTGGTAATGCAGTTCGAGCTGGCCGGTGCGGATGGCGGCATCGAGGCGTGCCTCCATTTCCAGCTGGCGCTCGACGGCCACGGCCATCTCGGCGGAGAAAAACTTGGTGAGATTGCCGCCCGCCTGCTTGGCGCGCATCATCGCCCGGTCGGCCGCGACGATCAGGTCGTCGAGCGAGCGCCCATCCGACGGGTAGGCACTCACGCCGATCGATGCGCCCAGCTTGAACTGGTGGCCGGCCACGTCGACCGGCTTGTCGAGCGCGGCGAGCAGCTTGTTGGCCACCTTGCCGGCATCCTGGCGATTGGCGATGTCGGGCAGCAGGCAGACGAACTCGTCGCCGCCGAAGCGCGCCAGCGTGTCGTCGTCACGCAGCGCCTCGCCGAGACGACGCGCCACCTGCACCAGCACCTCGTCGCCGATGTCGTGGCCGAGGCTGTCGTTGATGGTCTTGAAACGGTCCAGGTCGATGAACAGCACCGCGAGCGAACGCTCGGAGCGGTCGGCGCGGCGAATGGCCTGGTTGCCGCGATCAACCAGCAGGATGCGATTGGCGAGGCCCGTCAGCGAATCGTGCAGGGCGAGAAAGCGCAGACGATCCTCCTGGCCCTGCTGCTGCCTGATGGGCGTGAAGCAGCCCAGATACTGGAGCGCATCGCTCGCGTCTTCCTGAATCGCGTAAATCTCGAGCCATTCGAGGTAGAGCGAACCATCCTTGCGTCGATTCCAGATTTCTCCGCGCCAGCCGCCGGTCTCCTTGATGTCTCGCCACATCGCCCGGTAAAACTCGGCGTCGTGACGCCCGGAACTCAGCATGCTCGGCGTCTGGCCGAGCGCCTCCTCGTAGCTGTAGCCGGTGAAGGACGAAAAAGCCGGATTGACGTAAAGGATGCGCGTCTCCGCGTCCGTGAGGACGAGGCCACGGTCATAATTCTCGACGATGCGCAAGGCGGCCGCGACGTTGCTCACCTGCGCGAGAAACTGGTCGTCGCGCGGGGTGGCGATGCTGCGCTCGGCCGCTTCTTCCGTGCTCTCGCGCAGGGGCAGGGTGATCATGGCGAAGCTGACATCGTCGTGAATGCGATCTGCCGATGCTTCCACGCGCGCCCTCAGGCGATCGAACAAGCCCTGCGAACCCTCCGTCGCCATGCGCATCAGGCCCTCGCGGCCGACGGCCTCGCCTTCCAGCGCACCGATGTCGGTCAGACCATCCGAATACAGGAGCAGCGCGGCGACTTCGCGACGCGCCAGGCGGTAGCGCTGCGGCTCGATGACCCTGTCGGCGGCCACATCGGGTTCGTGCGTGACACCGAAGGGCAGAAAGTTCGAGGCGAACGCGCACGTCAGGTGGCCGTCGCCGGCGAGCAGCAGGCCATCGGGCATGCCGGCGTTGATGACTTCGACCTCGCGTCCCACGACCCGCACCAGCGCGCCGCACACGAAGTAACCGGAAATGTGCTGACGCCGCAAGAAGCGATTGATGCGCGCGTAAATCGCGGCAAGCGACAATCCCATCAACACCGATTCGCGGAACAGGATCGGCGTGTGCAGCGCGAAGATCGCCGAGGCCAGCCCGTGCCCAGCCGCGTCCGCCATCATGCAGAACCAGCCGTTCTGCGGATGCTCGGCGGTACAGAAGAAATCGGCACTGATCCTGCTCGCCGGCAGCGACCAGAACCGCACCTGACGGTTCTCGAGCACCTCCGCCGTGGCGCGCAATCCGCGCACCAACTCGATGGCCTCGGCATACTCGCGGGCGGCATGTGCGCCGCCGAGGGCAGAACCGGTCAAATTGCGGGCGTCCCCCTCGCCGATTTGCTGCTGAGACATTCAGGCCTTTCCGCTGCCGATTGCAGCCATGATCGATACGATTCGCCCCCCCCCGGCCGGGCTCGACCGCCACGGATTCTCGTCCTGGTCCGACGGAAATTCGAAGCTTCTCATTCTGACTCAATCGAAGCCACAAAAACCCCGCGTTTTCTGGTCAATTTGAACGCGATTCCGATGCGTGCCCATCCATCTGCCTTGCCGCCGGCGGGTCATGCCGCTATCCTACCTGCATCATGAACACACCCGCCACCGCAAGCGAATCTCCCGACCGTCTCGCCGCCTATCTTGCGCCGCAGATCGTCGCCGAAGACCTGCCCGCGCTTTACCCCCTGCTCGCCGCGCAACCGCTGCTGGCCGCCTTCGCCGGTCTTTTTCATGGCGGCGAGGGCGCCGTGCTGGTACGCCTGCTGGTATTGCGCGAAATCGGCGGCCGCGCGGACGCGCCGCGCTGGAGCCGGCGCGAAATCGAGCTTCACTTCGCCTATCTCGACCCGACCAAGCTCGACACGACGCTCAAGCGTCTCGGCGACTTCGGCCTCCTGCTCTGGAACGGCGACGACCGCAGTTATCGCGTTTCGTCGCTCGGCCACAACGCCCTGGCGGCGCTGGCCACCCTTCTCCAGTTCGCCAGCGACGACGAGGCGGGTCTGGGTTACCTCACCGCCCAACTGGCCGGCACCGCCGCCGCCGGACGGGTCTCCACCGACCAGTTGCAGCAGTTGCTGGCCCGGCTCACCGAACTCGAGGAAGACTTCGCCGCCGCCGTGCGTTCGGGTTCCGAGCTCCAGCTCGTCGCCGCGCAGGAACGCTGGCAATCCGTCTTCCTGTGGATGGAGAAGGGTACCGAGATCATTCGCGGCCTCACCGCCGACAATGCGCTCGATGCCGGCGGCTGGCGCATCGCCCAGGCCATCGGGCAGAAACAGTCGCTGCTGGCACGCATGACCGGCGTCTTCGGCCGCGAACTGGCGGCGATGGCGCGCCAGCGCGTACACCTGTCGCGCGGCGGTCTGAGCACCACGGAACTGGCGGGCTGGCTCAAGTCGTGCGATGTCGACACGCTCGCCGCCCTCGCCGAAGGGATTTTGGGCGCCCTCGCCTGCGTACCCGAACCGGTCTTCGTCACCCCGGACACCATGCTCGACGTCGCCGAGGCCGAACTGCTGCGCGAGAAAGTCGGCGCTGGCGAGACGGCGCTGCCCCCTGCCGCTACCGTGGCCGAAACCGCTGATTTCGCCGCCCCTCTGCCGGCGCAGCTGCCGGCGCTCGTCACGCTGCTCGCGAATCTCGTCGAACCCCTGCCGGCCGCCGACGCCGTGGTCGCCGAAGGCTGGCGCGAATCCGCCTACCGGTTCTCGCTGCTGCCCCTGATCGGCGAACCCACCGACGACCCCACGCTCGCCGATCTGGCCGGCCTGCCCCTGCGCCTGCGGGTCGGCGCCACCGCCTTGCTGCCGGTGGCGCGCCATGGCGTCGCCCATATCGAGGAACTGCATTTGGAGCCGGACAACGCACAGAGCCGATGAGATAATTCATCCCGTTGTCCGAACAATCGGAAAGCCGCCATGCCCATGGGTTTCGCCTTAAGGGAATATTTTCATGCTGACCTCGCTCCATATCAGGAACTTCAAGGCCTGGCGCGATACAGGCTCCATTCGCCTCGCGCCGCTAACGGTTATTTTCGGCGCCAACAGTGCTGGTAAAAGCAGCCTGGGCCATTTGCTATTGGCACTCAAGCAAACCGCAATTTCAACCGACCGGAAGCGCGCCCTGCATCTGGGCGATACGACGACGCTGATCGATCTGGGCACCTTCGCCGATTGCCTGCATGGACACGACCTGAGCAAGTCTTTGGGGTTCGAGATGGAATGGAAGCTGCCAAAGGCGCTAGAAGTACGCGATCCGCTCAGGCTCTCACAACACTACTTGGGAGAAAACCTGAGCCTGGCTGTAACGATGGCTGCGGGAAAATCGGGGCAGCCCGAAGTCAATACCCTGCGATACGCATTGAAAAATCAGGATGACATGGTGTTGGATGTCGCTTTCATGCGTGATGAAAACCGGAAGTTTTTCCTTGAATCGGCGCGCTATCAATTCAAGATGGCCGACGGGCGTAAATGGCCGCTGGAAGAACCCGAAAAGTTTTATCGCATCTCCGATCTCAGCATGGCGCGTTTCAAGAACGCGGGATTCATGGCGGACTTTGCCCTTGCCACGGAGTCCATGCTTGCCAGCATCGGCTACCTCGGCCCTTTGAGGCTCCATCCACAACGAACCTATCAGTGGTCGGGCGATACGCCGGAAAGCGTCGGCCAGATGGGCGAATACACGATCGCCGCGATTCTTGCCGCGCAGAACGAACAACGCATGCTGAACCGCGGCCCAAAAAGATCGAAACAAACATTTGCGGAATTCATCGCGGCATGGCTCAAGGATCTTGGAATTATTCACAGCTTCACGGTGAAACCCGTGGCGGAAGGGCGCAAGGAATACGAAGTCCTGGTGAAAACGCATGCCAAGGCCCCCGAAGTGAAAATTACCGATGTGGGCTTTGGCGTTTCACAGGTTCTCCCCGTTCTGGTGCAGGCGTTTTACTGTCCGCCGCATTCGACGGTATGGATGGAACAACCTGAAATCCATTTGCACCCGCAGGTTCAAGCCGAACTGGCGGACGTTTTCATTTCGGCCATCCGGGCACGCGAGAACGGCAAGAATCGCAATGTTCAGCTCATCATCGAAAGCCACTCGGAGCATTTTCTCAACCGCCTGCAGCGCCGGGTCGCCGAGGGCGAGATTACACCCGACGACGTGGCCATCTACTTCTGCAAACGTGCTGGTGGGGGCACGGAACTGGAACCACTGCGGCTCAACCTCTATGGCGACATCGAGAACTGGCCCGAGAATTTTTTTGGGGACGAGATGGCGGATTTGACCGCGCGAACCGTCGCCGCCGCTGCCGCCATGAACAGGCAAAAATCCTCGTCATGACCATCGCCGTTGTCGATACCAACATCGTGCTGGTGGCCAACGGACAGCATGCCGATATCTCGGCGGATTGCGTTGCCGCCTGTGCGCTGCGGTTGCAGGAAATCAAGAAGCAAGGCCGGCTGGCGCTTGACGACCAGTTTCTGATTCTCGCCGAATACCTCCACAAAACCCAACCGAAGCAAGGGAACCGTCCGGGGGATGCCTTTGTGAAATGGGCACTGCAAAATCGCTCCAACATGGAACGTGTCGATGCTGTGCGCCTACAAGCTCACCATGCCCGCGGCTTCGAGAGTTTTCCCGACGATGCGGATTTGGCCAATTTCGACACTTCCGATCGAAAGTTCGTTGCCGTTGCATATGCACACCCTGCGAAACCGCCCATATTGCAAGCGGCGGATTCGAAATGGCTGGACTGGTCGCCTGCGCTGAAACGACACCAGATCAAGGTGGAGTTCCTTTGCAAATCTGACGTGAACCGATTCCACAAGAAGAAGTTCGGGGGATGAGCGATTTCTTCCGTTTCCCTCACACTCCCCATCTTGCTTGGCTAGGCAAAGACAGGCCACGCGATGACAAGATACTCAGCGCAAGTGAAGCCGATGCGTTCTTGGGCGAGTCATTGGTACTGGAGGAAAAGATCGACGGCGCCAACCTGGGAATATCCGTGGGGCCGGATGGCGCATTGCGGGCGCAGAATCGCGGACAATATCTTCAGCATCCCTACAGAGGCCAGTTTTCCAGGCTCAACGACTGGATTGCCCGCCACGAATTGAAGCTAATCGACGCGCTCGGTCGGCGCCTGATCCTATTCGGCGAATGGGCCGCGGCAATACACAGCCTTGCGTATGAGCGCTTGCCCGATTTCTTTCTTGTTTTCGATGTTTATGATCGAATGCAGGAACGTTTCTGGAGCACTACCCGTCGCAATGCGCTGACCGGCCAATTGGGACTCACCCCCGTTCCCAAGCTTGGTTCTGGTCACTTCTCTCTGCCAAAACTCAAACAACAACTTCTTTGTTCTCAAAGCGCCTACCGTCAGGGATCGTGCGAGGGAATCTATCTGCGTCGGGAGGATGCCGATTGGCTTGCTGCGCGCGCAAAGCTCGTTCACCCGGAATTTGCGCAGGGGATCGGGCAACACTGGCGATCCCATGCCCTGCGCTGGAACATGCTGCGGGAATCGGAATCGACACCGAATACCGTTTTGTCAACCTTGATACTCGCCGACCATGACGCACGATGGATAACGACGCCGCCCGCCTGATCGCGCTCCTCCTCGCCGAGCGCACGATCACACGCACGCACCCCCTGGCGCAACGCGCGCTGATCGACATCGATTTTCGCGCCGACGTCGAACGCCGGCTTGCCGACTGCGGCCTGCGTCTGCTGGCCAATCCCTTCGCCGACCATCTCGCCGTCGCGCTCACCTTCGAGAGCGAACAGGCCGTGTTCGGCCAGGGCACCACCTGGCTCAACAACAATGCCGGCCTCGCCCGCGACGGCGTGGCCCTGCTGGTGTTGCTGTGGGCGCTGATCATCCTGCCCAAGCGCGAGCGCCAGTGGTCGCGCCAGAGCACCGCCGCCACCGACCAGGGTGACATGTTCGGCGCCGCCAAGCCGCTGCCCAAGACCGAAGAAGCGAGCCGTGGCATCGCCGAAGCCACCTTGCGCGCCGACTACGCCGATGCCTGCGGCGGCTGGACGCGCATCAACATGAATCTCGGCATCCTCTCGCGCCTGGGTTTCATCGAGCGGCGCAACAAGACGATTCACGAAGGGCCGCTGCTCGACCTCGCCTTCGACTACGAAGTCCTCGCTCCGCGCATCATCGAAGGCGCGCTGGGCGAACTGCTCGCCGGCAAGACACCCGCCGCCGTCCCGCCGACGCCGACTTTCGCCGTGCAACGCGCGGACACCGAAACGCTGGTGAAAAATGCGGCCGACACGCTGAACCTGGAAGCATAAATGTTTCCCATCCTCAACTTCGAACTCGTCCATTGGGATTACTGGCAGCGCGTCGAATTGCCGCTCGATGCGCCCATCGTCACCATCGTCGGGCCCAACGGCTCCGGCAAGACGACACTGCTCGACGGCCTGCGCACACTGCTCGGCCAGGATTGCTCGAAGAAACGCGAATACAAACGCTATGCGCGCAAGAGCGGCCAGCCCTACAGCTGGTTGCGCGCAGTGATCGACAACCGCCGCCATGGCGGGCGCACGCACCCGTTCTTCCCCATCCTCGCCGACCGCGTCACGCTGGCCTGCCGCATCGAGAAGAAGGGCGGCGACTGGACGCGCGAATACTGCGTGGCGGAGGGCGAAGTCGCCATCGAACAACTGGCCGCCAGCGCCGGCTGGCTGGGCCTGCGCGAATACCAGCGCCGCCTCGAGCACGCCGGGCTGACGCGCGCCATCGCCCGCGTGCTGTCGCTCGAACAGGGCCAGACGGACAAGCTGTGCGAATACTCGCCGCGCGAGTTGCTCGACCTGGTGTTCCACGTCTTCGGCGACAAGGCCGTGCTCGAACGCTACCAGGAAGCGCGCGACCACCAGCGCCAGACGACGATCGAGTTGCGCGAGGTGGAAGGCCAGCTTCAGCGCCTCGCCGCCGAAGTTGAAAAGCTCAACGGCCAGGTCAATCGTTACCGCGAATGGAAGCGTCTTTCCGACGAGCGTATCGCGCTGGCCAGCGAGATCCAGCCGCGTCTCGCCTATCACGAGACCCGCGAATCGATCCGCATGGCGCGCGTGCAACTGGCCGGCAAGCGGCGCGAGCATGCGGCCGCGAAGAGCGAGCTCGCCGCGCTGGAAGGCCGCCTGCCGCAACTGCGCGGCGACGTCGACGCAGCCTCCGCGACGCTCGCCGGCTGGGATGTCGAACTCGAGCGTCTGCAACGTGACAAGGAAGGCGCCCAGCGCCGCGAGACCCGCGCCGCCACGATCCTCGAAAGACGCGAGCAGCTTCTCGAAGCGGCACGGCTCGCCGGCGGCGGCGACGCCGGCGAATTGGCCCGCCAGCTCGAATTGCGCCGGGGTCGCGACGACCTGCTGCGCCAGCAGATCGCCCCGCTCGGGGAACGTCTCGCGAATCTCGATGACGCCATCCCGCGCCTCCTGCGTGGCGAACGCGCCGATCCGGCCGAGGTGCGCACCCTTTGCGCGGCCCTCGATGCCGTCGGCATTGCGCACCGCCTGTTGCCCGAAATCGTCGAGATGGCGGACGAACGCTGGCAGACGGCCGTGGAAGCGCTGCTCGCCCCCTACCGTCATCTCGTGGTGCTCGCCGATGCGGACGACCAGGCACGCGCATTCGCGCTCGGCGAGCGGCTGCGCTATCGCCACTTCATCGTGCCCGATACCGCCGTGCCGCCAGCACCGACTTTGGGCAGCGTGCTGGAAGTCGTGCGTTTCACCGCGCCCACCCCGCCCTGGCTGGCGCAACTGCTCGATCGCACGCAGCGCGTCGCGGATGCCGCCGCCGGTGCGCAGCTGCCGCGCGGCCAGGACTGGATCACCCAGGACGGCTACCTGCGCGAGCGCCGCGGCGGACGCCATGCCGCCACGAGCGAGCGCCATTTCGGCCGCGCCCGCCTGGCGGCCCTGCAGGCCGAGCGTTCCGAACTCGCGTCAAGACTCGCCACGCTGACGGAACAGCGACAGAAAGTCGCCACGGAGATCGCCGCGCTGAATGCTGCGCTGGCAAACATGCAGGCGCCGCAGGAACTGGCCGCGCGCACGGACGAATTCGCCCGCGCCGAGCGCGAGCGGCAGGAAGCACACCAGGCGATCACGACGCTGATCGAGCGGCAGAACGCCGCCCATGGCGCCGCCAGGCAGGCGCAGGAAAACGTGACGACTGCCCGGCTCGCGCTCGCCGCCACCGAAGCACGCCGCGCGCCGCTGGAAAAGGCTCTCGCCGACGCCGCCAACCGCCCGGCACGCGAGGAGCAGGCGCGCCGCATTCTGCGCCTGCGCCACGACCGCCGCGCCCTGCCCGAGCCGTGGAAGGCACATGCCGCCAACGCCGAACTGGCGCAAAAGTGGGAAAGCGCCGCCGCCGTCAAACGCGAGATCGAGCGCATCGAGGCCCGTTTGGCGCAGGATGACTGGATCACGGACGCCAACGTCGTCGCCCTGCGCGATCTGCGCCAGGAAGACCTCGGACGCCAGCGGGCCGAGCAGGATCGGCGCGCGGCCGAAAACCATCGCGCCGCAGAGCAAACCGACGCCGCGCGCGGCGCCTACATCGAGGTGCTGCGCCACACCCTGCGCGGCTACGGCCACAACCTCAGAACGCTCGGCCAGCTCGCCGCCGTCGGCGTGGAGATCGTCATGCCGCGCCTCGAAAACGACGACGCCACGCTCGCCCAGGCCGGCCTCGACGTGCGCTTCGATTTCGACCAGAAGGGCTACGCCGGCCTCAACGACGGCGAGGCCTCGGGCGGCCAGCAGGTCATCAAGTCGCTGATCCTGCTCATCGGCCTGATGATGGATGCCGCGAACGAAGGCCGCCCCGGCGGCTTCGTCTTCATCGACGAGCCCTTTGCCCACCTGGACATCATGAACATCGACCGCGTCGCCGGCTTCCTCAAGGCGACGAAGGCACAGTATCTGATCACCACGCCGATCACCCACAACGTCAACGTCTACGACCCGGCCATGCTGACGCTGGTCACCTACAAGAAAAAGCCGGGCGAGACGTGGGCGCCGCGCATCGCCCGTCTGGTGCGGCAAGCCGGCGATGCCTGAAGCCGGCATCGCCAGCAAGGGCGGCAAGCGCCGTCGCCGCCAGACACCCTCTCCCCCCGCGCCGGTCGACGCCTGGCCACCGGCATGGCGCGAACTCGCCACCCGCTGGCTGCGCCGCGAGGCCGCGCGCGCCAAATGGGACACCCTGCTCGCCACCGCCGGCAACACCGACTTCGAAGCCGCGCACGACCTGCTCGACGCCTTGCTGGAGGGCGGCTGGATCGCCGTCGAGGAAACCTGGCGTGCCGGACGCTGGCAGGCCGTGTGGATCGAATTCCTCGACCTGCCCGCCTTGCGTGCCGCGTTGGGGCTACCGGAACCCGGCGCACGCCAGGCGGCCATCGAGACCGCGCGCGCCGACCTGCTCGATGCGCTACAGCGCTGGGCCGACTGGCCGCAACGACCCGAATCCGCCACGCGCCGCGATTTCGCCCAGTTCGCGCGCGGCGACACCAAGGGCATCACGAACGCCGAGTGGGACTGGCTGTCGGCCCGGGCCGATCTCGCCGCCGGCGGCATCGGCGATCACACCCCGCTGCTTTGCCTGGCCGCCCCGCTGCTGCTGCATCTGCCTCGCGGCTCGCTCGACTGCAACGCCACGCCCGATTTTCTCGCCCTGCCACCGGCGACGCTCGACGCCACGGCCCGTGCCGAATATCGGCTCGGCCACTGGACCCTGGTTGAAAACCGTACCAGTTTCGAGCGTGTCGCGCGAAACCGGGCCGACGACGAAGGCGTACTCTGGTTGCCCGGGTTTCCGCCCGGCTGGTGGCAAAGGGCGGTCGCCCGCCTGCTCATCCTGGCGCCGGCACCCGCGCGCATCGCCTGCGACCCCGATCCGGCCGGCATCGAAATCGCCCTCGCTGCCGGCCGGCACTGGCAAGCCGCCGGCCTCGACTGGCAGCCCTGGCGCATGCACCCCGCCGATCTGCTCGCCCTGCCGCGCCGCAAGCCGCTCGGTGAGCATGACCGCGAGAGACTCGCGGCACTTGCCGCCACGGCAATGCCTGCGAGTCTGCGCGCGCTGGCGAATGTGCTCGCCGCGACGGGCGAAAAGGGCGAGCAAGAGGGCTACCTCTGATTTGACAAGTGCCCGCCATCCGCCCAACATTCGCCCCCTTTGCCGCCGACGGAAACGCCCATGCCCTCCCCCGACACCGACGCCATCGAAGCGCTCTTCGTCCTGCCCTTCGCCGACCTGCTGTTCCGCGCCCAGGAGGTGCATCGCCGGCATTTCGACCCGAACCGGATCCAGCGTTCCACCCTGCTGTCGATCAAGACCGGCGGCTGCTCCGAGGACTGCGGCTACTGCTCCCAATCGGCCCGCCGCGACCAGGAGACGGGAATCGAGCGCGGCAAGCTGCTCGAACTGGAAGAGGTGAAGGTCGCTGCCCGGGCCGCGCGGGACAAGGGCGCAACGCGCTTCTGCATGGGCGCCGCCTGGCGCGGCCCGAAGGACGGCGATCTCGACCAGGTGATCGGGATGGTCAGGGTCGTGAAGGACCTCGGCATGGAAGCCTGCCTGACGCTCGGCCTGCTCGGCCCCGGCCAGGCGGCGAAGCTCGCCGCCGCCGGCCTCGACTACTACAACCACAACCTCGACACCGGCGCCGAGTTCTACGACCAAATCATCACCACCCACAGCCAAGAGGCGCGCATGGAGACGCTCGCCAGCGTGCGCGACGCCGGCATGAAGATCTGCTGCGGCGGCATCATCGGCATGGGCGAAAGCCGTCGCGTGCGGGCGTCGCTGATCGCGCAGCTCGCGGCCATGAATCCGCCGCCCGAGTCGGTGCCGATCAACCACCTCGTCGCGATTCCCGGCACGCCGCTGGAGAATGCGCCGCCGCTCGATCCCTTCGAATTCGTGCGCACCATCGCCGCCGCGCGCATCGCGATGCCGACGTCCTATGTGCGCCTGTCGGCCGGCCGCCAGCACATGAGCGACGAACTGCAGGCGCTGTGCTTCCTCGCCGGCGCGAATTCGATCTTCTACGGCGACAAGCTGCTGACGTCCGGCAACCCCGAGGCGGCGCACGACGAGGCGCTGTTCGCGCGGCTGGGTCTTACCGGCTGTTGAGCAGCGTTTCGGCGAGCCGCGCCACGCCGTCCGCATCCTCGCGGCGCACTACCACGACGGGAATGTCGCCGACGTGCGGCGTCAACGAGGCCAGCGTGTCCTCCAAGCTGACCGTGCTGCCCGCCGACTCATTGACGATCAGCATGGCCGGCACGACGCCCACCGCGCGCAACGCGACGAGCGCCGTCAGCGTGTGCGAGAGCGCGCCGAGATAGGTTCCGCAGACCAGCAACGCGGGAATCTCCAGGGCGGCGATCCAGTCGCGCACCGTGTGGCGCGCGGTCAGCGGGACCATGACGCCGCCGACGCCTTCGATCAGCAGCAGGCCGTCATTCGTTTCGACCTCGCCGCGACACCAGCCGACCAGCGCGGCGAAGTCGATGGCCTTGCCCTCCTTCGCCGCCGCGCGATCGGGGGAGAGCGGCGCGGCAAAGCGCCATGGAGAGATCGATTCAACACTGCATTCATTCGCCGTGGCGCACACAGTCTCCCCGCCCGCGAGGGCGGGGCTGGGGGTGGGCGGGTTTATTTTTGCGATGTCGGAATCCGCGTGGCGCGCCGGATCGTAGCCGCTCATGATCGGCTTCAGCGCCCGCGCCGGCCGGCCCTGTGCGCGGCAGGCGGCGAGCAGGCCGGCGGTCAGCCAGGTCTTGCCGATGTCGGTGCCGGTGGCGGTAATAAAATAGGTTTTGTCCATCCGCGTATTTTCCACGATTCTCTTCCCTCATGGTTTGTATCGACTCCCTCTGGCTGCCCTACACCCAGATGGCCACCGCGCCCGCGCCGCTGCCGGTCGTCGCGGCCTCCGGCGTGCGGATAAAACTCGCCGACGGCCGCGAGCTGATCGACGGCATCTCCTCGTGGTGGACGATGTGCCACGGCTACCGTCACCCGCACATCATGCAGGCGGTGGCGGCGCAGCTCGACACCCTGCCGCACGTGATGTTCGCGGGGCTGGTGCATGAACCGGCGCTGACGCTGGCACGGCGGCTCGCCGCGCTGCTGCCGGGCCATCTGGAGCGCGTGTTCTTTTCCGAATCCGGCTCGGTGGCCGTCGAGGTCGCGCTCAAGATGGCCGTGCAGTACTGGAAGAAC
>CAZGOH010000030.1:0-4581 GCA_964527195.1 uncultured Methyloversatilis sp. | reverse complement strand
GCGATCCGCGCCGCCTGCGATGAACATGGCGTATTGATGATCGCCGACGAGATCATGACCGGCTTCGGCCGCACCGGCACGCTGTTCGCCTCGCCGCCCGAGGCCGTGCCCGACATCCTCTGCCTGTCGAAGGCGCTGACCGGCGGCACGCTGCCGCTCGCCGCGACGGTGGCAGCCGACCGCGTTTTTGCCGCCTTCTGCTCCGAGCGCGCGGAGGACGCCTTCATGCATGGCCCGACCTTCATGGCCAACCCGCTCGCCTGCGCGGCCGCCAACGCCTCGCTCGACCTGTTCGAGAGCGAGCCGAGATTGGCGCAGGTCGCCGCCATCGAGGCGCAGATGCGGCGCGAACTGGAACCCTGCCGCGCTTTACCCGGCGTGGTCGACGTGCGCGTCATGGGCGCCATCGGTGTCGTGCAGTTCGACCGCCCCGTCGCGGCCAGCCTGCGCCCGGCATTCGTCGAACGCGGCGTGTGGGTGCGTCCCTTCGGCGACATCGTCTATCTCGCGCCGCCCTTCGTCATCGACGCCGCCGACCTGACCACGCTGACCGCGGCGGTCTGCGAAGTCGTGGCGCAATCCTGCGCCGCAGCCTCATGCCCGATCTCGACGCCCTGATCGCACCCCGGCTGGCGGAACTGGAAGCGGCCGGCCTGCGCCGCACGCTGCGGGCCGTCGATCCATCCCTGATCGACGTTTCGTCCAACGACTACCTTGGCCTGTCGCGCCATCCCGAACTGATCGAGCGCGCCTGCGCCTGGGCCCGCCGCCACGGCGCCGGCAGCCGCGCCTCCCGGCTCGTTTCCGGCACCATGCAGTCACTGCTGGCGCTGGAGGAAAAGCTCGCGCGCTTCAAGGGCACGGAGGCCGCGCTGATCTTTGCCAGCGGCTACCAGCTCAATAGCTCGGTGCTGCCCGCGCTGCTCGAACTCGGCGAAAAACCGCTCGTCTTCACCGACCGCCTCAACCACGCCAGCCTGCATGCCGGCCTCTCCGGCATCCGGCAGATCCGCTTCCGCCACAACGATCTCGCGCATCTGGATGCGTTGCTCGAAAAACATCCGGGTGAGCTCCGTTTCATCGTCACCGAGTCCGTCTTCAGCATGGACGGCGACCGCGCCGACGTGTCCGCATTGTCGGCGCTGGCGGAACGGCACGGCGCGCATCTCTACCTCGACGAGGCCCACGCCACCGGCGTGCTCGGCCCGCAGGGAAAGGGGCTGGCGGAAGGACGCGCCACCGTGACAATGGGCACCTTGGGCAAGGCGCTCGGCGGCGCGGGCGCCTATGTCGCCGGCTCGCGCGCGCTGATCGACTGGCTGGTCAACCGCTGCGCCGGCTTCCTCTACAGCACTGCGCCGGCGCCGGCAGCCTTCGGTGCGCTCGACGCGGCGCTCGACCTCGTGCCGGGCATGGACGCCGAACGCGCCCGGCTGGCGCGCATGGGCGATGCGCTGCGCGAGACATTGCACGCCACGGGCCTCGATACGCTGGCTTCGGCCACGCAGATCGTCCCCGCCGTGTTCGGCGACGAATCACGGGCGCTCGCCGCCGCCGAAAAACTGCGCGCGGCGGGCATCCTCGTCGTCGCGATCCGCCCGCCGACGGTGCCGACCGGCAGCGCACGGCTGCGCTTTTCCCTTTCCGCCGCGCTGACGGACGCGCAATTCGAGCGCGTGCTGGCCGCTGTCGCCGCGTTATGAGCCGAGTCGTTCTCCTCCACGGCTGGGGCTACGACGCCAGCCTTTGGGATGCGGTGCGTTCGCACTTGAAGACCGGGGCAACGACACTCGATCTCGGCTTCTACGGCGCTCCTGTCACCGTCCCGCCAGCGCCGACTTTTACGGAGCCCGTGCTCGCCGTCGGCCATTCGCTCGGCGCGCTCTGGTGGCTGACGCAGAGCGAACTCCGCTGGCGCAAGCTGCTCGCCATCAACGGCTTTCCGCGCTTCACCGAAGCCACGGGCTACGCGCCCGCCGTCGCGCCGCGCGTGCTGGCACGCATGCGGCAGCAGTTCGCCCATGATCCAGCCACGGTGCTGGCCGACTTCCACGCGCGCTGCGGCGCAAAGGGTGCTTGGGCGCCAAGCGGAACGCCCGACACGACGCGCCTCGCCGCCGGGCTGGACGCTCTGGCCCAATGGGACGGCCGCGTCGCCCTCGCCGCGCGCCGCGCCGACATCGTCGCGCTGGCCGGAACGCACGACCCCATCGTGCCCGCGGCGATGAGCGCGATGGCTTTCGGCGAGATCAAGCTCGTCGATGCGCCGGGTCACCTGCTGCCCCTCACGCATCCCGAACTCTGCGCGGCATGGATCGAAAGGCTGGCGGCATGACGCCCGCCGCCGCTTTCCTCCTCGGCGTGCGCGCCCTGATGCCGATGCATCTGGGCGTCGTGCCCTTCGGCGTCATCTACGGCGTGGTGGCGCTCTCAAGCGGCATTCCGCCCCTCGCCGCCGTGCTGATGTCGTCGATCGTTTTCGCCGGTTCGGCCCAATTCCTGCTCGCCCAGCTGATCGCCGCCGGCGCGCCGGCGCTGCTGTCGGTCGGCGCGGTCGGACTCATCAACCTGCGCCACGCGCTTTACAGTGCCTCGGTCGCCCCCATCCTGCACGCGTTGCCGCACCGCTGGAAAATGCTGCTCGCCTATCTGCTCACCGATGAAGCCTATGCCGCCGCGATTCCGCATCTGCTGGAAAACCCGAAATCGCCGACCGCGCACTGGATCCTGTTCGGCGCCGGCTTCGCGCTATGGGCCGGCTGGCAGCTCGCCACGCTGGCCGGCGTGTTGATCGGCACACAACTGCCGGCCGACCTCGGCCTCGATTTCGCGCTGCCGCTCACCTTCATCGCCATCGTCGTGCCGCTGATCGACAGCCGCGCGCGTCTCGTCGCAGCACTGGTCGCCGGAACGGTCGCCGTCCTGCTGGCGGGCCTGCCTTACAAGACCGGATTGTTCGCCGCCGCGCTCGTCGGCCTCGCCGCCGGCGCGCTGATCGGGGAGAAGCGATGAACTGGCCGGCGTGGATATGGCTGTGGCTCGCCTGCGGACTGCTCACCTTCGCGATCCGCTATTCCTTCATTGCCCTCGAAGGCCATTACAAGCCGCCGGGCTGGTTCGTGCGCGGCCTGCCCTTCGTGCCCATCGCGGCGCTCACCGCCATCACCGTGCCGGAACTGCTGTTCGTCGCGGGAGAACTGCAACTCATCGACAACCCGCGCCTCGCGGCCGGCCTGGTCGCCATCGCCGTCGCGGCGCGCTGGAAAAACACGCTGCTGACCATCGTCGGCGGCTTCGTCGCGCTCTGGCTATTCACATGGCTTTCCTGACGCGCCCCGCCATCCTTCTTGCGGCCACGGCGCTCGCGCTGGCGCTGCTGGCCGTGCTGGCGCCGCCCTTCGCGCAACCGATCGAATACCACGCCTTCGCCGACCGGCGCGCCTGCTTCGGCCTGCCGAACTGCCTCGACACGGCGAGCAACGCGCTGTTCGTGCTGGTTGGCGCGCTCGGCCTGCGCTTCCTGCTCGGCCCGGCCGGACGCACCGTCTTCATCGCCCCGCACGAACGCGTACCCTACCTCGCGTTCTTCGCCGCCGTGGCGGCGATCGGCTTCGCTTCCGGCTACTACCACCTGGCGCCCGACCACGCCGGCCTGGCCTGGGATCGCGCCGCGATGGCGCTGGCCTTCATGGCCTGGTTGACCGCCGTGCTCGCCGAGCGCAGCGGCAGCGCGACCATCGCTCGCCTGCTGCCGGTCTTCCTCGCCGCCGGCCTGTCCGGCGTCATTGGGTGGTACTGGAGCGAAACGCAGGGCCACGGCGACCTGCGCCCCTATCTACTGGTGCAGGCGCTGCCCATCGTCCTGACGCCGCTCGCGCTTCGCCTCTATCCACCGCGTTACGACGGCGGCGGCCGGATCCTCGTGATCGTCGGCCTTTACCTCGTCGCCCTGCTGTTCGACCGCGCCGACCACGCAATATTCACTCTCACCGGCGAAGCGGTCAGCGGCCATACCCTCAAGCACGCCATCGCCGCCTGCGCGGCCTGGCAGGTGCTGCGCTACCTGAAGTCGCGCCGACGGCTGGCAGCGTAAAATGCGCGCACCATGCGCCTCGAAACCTGGGAACTGCTCTCCTACGTCGTCACCGTCGTCGGCCTGCCCTTCGCCATCGTCGTCTTCCTGCTCCAGGAACGCAAGGAACGCGAAAACGAGGACGAGGCGATCTGGCAGCAACTGTCGGACGCCTACATCGATTTCCTCGAGATCGTGCTCGCCAATCCCGATCTCAAGCTGCGCAGCCAGAGCGCCGTGACCGATCTCTCCGACGAGCAGCGCGAGCGCATGTGGGTCATCTTCGACATGCTGATCACGCTGTTCGAGCGCGCCTACCTGCTCGCCTACGAAACGGACATGGACGAGAAGCAGCGCCGCCGCTGGCACTCGTGGGAAGACTACATGCGCGAATGGTGCCGGCGCGCCGACTTCCGCGCGCGCCTGCCCGAACTGCTGCGGGGCGAGGATCCGGATTTCTCGGCCTACATCCTGCGGCTGGCGGAAGAAGAAGCGGGCTGAAAGTCGGC
>CAZGOH010000029.1:19809-24640 GCA_964527195.1 uncultured Methyloversatilis sp. | reverse complement strand
GCTTCCTCGCGCGCGGCGAGTTTTTCTTCGAGATAGTGAATGCTCGTGCCGCCCTGGATGAAGCGCTCGTCGAGCAACAGATCCTGATGCAGGGGAATGTTGGTCTTGATGCCATCGACCATCATCTCCGACAGGGCGATGCGCAGGCGGCGGATCGCCTGTTCGCGCGTGTCGCCATAACTGATCAGCTTGCCGATCATCGAATCGTAGTGGCTCGGCACCGTGTAACCGGCATAGACATGCGAGTCGACACGGATGCCCGGACCGCCCGGCGGGTGCCAATTGATGATTTTGCCGGGAGATGGCGTGAACTTGAATGGATCTTCGGCGCAGATGCGGCATTCGATCGAGTGACCCTTGATCTCGATGTCGCGCTGGCGGAACCAGAGTTTCTCACCGGCGGCGATGCGGATCTGCGCCGTCACGATGTCGATGCCGGTGACCAGTTCGGTGACGGGATGCTCGACCTGCACGCGCGTGTTCATCTCGATGAAGTAAAACTCGCCGTTCTCGTACAGGAATTCGAAGGTGCCGGCGCCGCGGTAGCCGATCTTCTTGCAGGCATCGGCGCAGCGTTCGCCGATGCGCGCGATGTGGCGACGATTGACCTCCGGCGCCGGTGCCTCCTCGATCACCTTTTGGTGGCGGCGCTGCATCGAGCAGTCGCGCTCGGAAAGCCAGACAGCGTTCTTGTAGCTGTCGGCAAGCACCTGAATCTCGATGTGGCGCGGATTTTCGAGGAACTTTTCCATGTACACCACCGGATTGCCGAAGGCCGCCTGGGCTTCCGAACGGGTGGTATTGACCGCATTGATGAGCGCAGCCTCGGTGTGCACGACCCGCATGCCGCGTCCGCCACCGCCGCCAGCGGCCTTGATGATGACCGGATAACCGATGCCGCGCGCAATTTTCACGATCTCGCGGGGATCTTCTGGCAACGCACCCTCGGAACCGGGTACACAGGGTACCCCGGCCGCCTTCATGGCATCCTTGGCCGAGACCTTGTCGCCCATCAGGCGGATGGTGTCCGGGCGCGGGCCGATGAAGACGAAACCGGATTTCTCGACGCGCTCGCCGAAGTCGGCGTTCTCCGACAGGAAGCCGTAGCCGGGATGGATCGCCTCGGCGTCGGTAACTTCCGCCGCCGAGATGATGGCCGGGATGTTCAGGTAGCTTTGGGCGGAAGGCGCGGGGCCGATGCAGACCGATTCGTCGGCGAGCTTGACGTATTTCGCCTCGGCGTCCGCCGTCGAATGCACGGCCACGGTGCGAATACCCAGTTCGCGGCAGGCGCGCAGCACCCGCAAGGCGATTTCGCCGCGGTTGGCAATCAATACCTTCTCGAACATGGCAAGTTAACCGATGATGAACAGAGGTTGGTCGAATTCGACCGGCTGGCCGTTTTCGACCAGTATCGCCTTGATCGTGCCGTCGGCGTCGGCTTCGATCTCGTTCATGAGCTTCATCGCCTCGATGATGCACAGAGGCTCGCCCTTCTTGACCGACTTGCCGATATCGACGAAAGCCGGCGCACCGGGGCTTCCCGAGCGGTAGAACGTGCCGACCATGGGCGATTTCATCACGTGCCCATCGGCGGCGGGCGCCGACGAGGCGGCGGCCGGGGCGGACACGGCCTCGGTCGCGAAAGTCGGCGCCGGCGACACGGCGAGCATGGGCGCGGCGGCCGGCAGGTGCACGGTGGCCGCGACCGGGGCGGCCGTCAAGTGCTTGGCGATACGGATCTTTTCCTCGCCCTCGCTGATTTCCAGTTCCGAGATGCCGGAATTCTGGACGAGGTCGATGAGGGTCTTCAGCTTTCTCAGGTCCATGGGGTCTCCTGTCCCGTCCGGTGGACGGGGCTTATTGGCGAATGCGCGACAGCGCGGCCTCAAGCGCGAGGGCATAGCCCTGAGCGCCGAGGCCGCAAATCATGCCGACGGCGATGTCGGAAAAATACGAATGCTTGCGGAACGGCTCCCGGGCGTGGATGTTCGACAGGTGCACCTCGATGAAGGGAATCCGCACGGCGGCCAGCGCGTCGCGCAGGGCGACGCTGGTATGGGTGTAGCCGCCGGGATTGATGATGATGAACTCGATGCCCTCGGTGCCGGCCGCCTGCACGCGATCGATCAGCCCGCCCTCGCTGTTGCTCTGGAAGCTTTCGATCTGCACGCCGGCGGCACGGGCGCGCGCTTCCATCATGGCGTGGATGTCGGCGAGCGTGGCGCGCCCGTAAATATCGGGTTCGCGCATGCCCAGCAGGTTGAGATTGGGTCCATGCAGGACGAGAATGCGTGCCTCGCGGCCCATGGCGGCGTCCGGAGAGGCACCGGATTTACGGCTTTTTGGTTTGGACATGGCTGCTAGTTTGCCGCAAATGGGTGCAAGTTGTCCATAGGGGACGGAGAAAGGCACAGGGCCTCGACGGCTTCGACGCGCGCCCGGGCACGGGGACGTCCGTCGCGGCCCTTGCTGGCGACGCGCTCATCGCGCGGGTCGAGAACGATGAGGTTCGCCGGCATGTGTTCGTCGTCAATCATCAGGACGGCCTCGACGCGCTCGTTTTTGGGCTGTCCGTGGTGGAAGGGAATGCCCTGGTCGAGCAGGAAGATTTCGACCTCCTTGGCGCTGTCCGGAAACAGCAGCAAATCGATGCGCGCGTGGCGGCCGGCCGTACCCTCGAGCACCGAACCGGTCAGCCAGGGCGAGAACGGGGCGAGCAGCCGCATCAGGTCGACGGCGGCCTGGCGCAGCGCAAGCAGCCGCGCGGGGTGTTCGTCCTCCTGGTAGAGCGCCTGGTGGTCGCGCACGGCATCCTCGACCTCGCCATTGCCCGGCAGGGGAAAACCCTCGGGCAGGCCCAGCTGGCGCACGGCTTTCTTTTTTGCCTGGCCGTAATCCATGCCGTCTTCGGCGATGAGCCGGGCGGCGGCCTGCACCAGTTCGGCGCGCAGGTTGGGCGAATGCGGGTTGAGAATGCGCGCGGGGCGGCTGCGGCGGGACATGGGTCGGCGCTCCCGTAGAATGGAGCAATCATTGTATCCGCACGGCAGGACGCTCATGCACCTTCACATCCTCGGCATCTGCGGCACCTTCATGGGCGGCATCGCCCTGATCGCCCGCGCGGCGGGCCACCGCGTCACCGGTTGCGATGCCAACGTCTATCCGCCGATGAGCACGCAACTGGAGGCCGAAGGCATCGATCTGATCGAAGGCTACGGCGCCGACCAGAGTGCGCTCGACGCCGATCTCTGGGTCGTCGGCAACGCGGTCTCGCGCGGCAATCCGTTGCTGGAAGCCATCCTCGACCGCAATCTGCCCTATGTCTCGGGTCCGCAATGGCTGGCCGAGAACATTCTGCGGAACAAATGGGTGCTCGCCGTCGCCGGCACGCATGGCAAGACGACCACGTCGGCGATGCTGGCGTGGATTCTCGCCGATGCCGGCCTGGCCCCCGGCTACCTGATCGGCGGCGTGCCGCAGAACTTCGGCAAGTCTGCCAACTTCAGCGAATCCGCCTTTTTCGTGATCGAAGCCGACGAGTACGACACTGCATTTTGCGACAAGCGCTCCAAGTTCGTCCATTACCGTCCGCGCACGCTCATCCTGAACAACCTCGAATATGATCACGCGGATATCTTCCCGGATCTTGCAGCCATCGAAACGCAATTCCACCATCTGGTACGCACGATTCCCGGCAACGGCCTGATCGTGGCGAACGCCGCCGAACCTGCGCTTGAGCGCGTGCTGGCACGCGGCTGCTGGACATCGGCAGAACGTTTCAACGACCCGGCGGGCTGGCACGCCATCGGCGACGATGGCGCAGCAAGCCTGTCAATTCGCCGGGGAAGCGAGGCAATTGGCGATATTTGCTGGAAGTTGAATGGCCAGCACAACCGCAACAACGCCCTGGCCGCGCTGCTTGCGGCGCGGCATGCCGGCGTGCCGCCGGCATGCAGTCTCGACGCCCTGTCGCGTTTCGAAAGCGTCAAGCGCCGCCTCGAAGTGCGCGGCATCGCCGGGGGGGTGACGATCTACGACGATTTCGCCCACCACCCGACCGCCATCGCCACCACCCTGGCCGGCCTGCGCGGCCGCGTCGGGCCGGCCGCGCGCATCCTCGCCGTGCTGGAACCGCGCTCGAACACCATGAAGCTCGGCACGATGAAGGCGGCCCTGCCCGAAAGTCTCGCCGGCGCCGACCGGGTGTTCTGTTACGGTGCGAATCTTGGCTGGGATGCCGCCGCGGCCCTCGCGCCCATGAACGCCAACGGAGGCGACAGGGCCGAAGTCTGTAACGAACTCGACGCGCTGGTCGCCCGCATCGCCACCGTCGCACAACCTGGCGACCATGTACTGGTGATGAGCAACGGCGGTTTCGGCGGCATCCATGCAAGATTGCTGGCGACGCTGGCGGGCCGCTGAGTGTTCGTCAAGCTCGTCATCGTCCTGCTGTTGCTGATCGTCGTGGCAAGCCTGATCTCTGGGCGCGGCAACCGTTCCGCCCGCCCCCCGCTGCGCAAGGAACTGCACACCCTGATGCTGCGCGTCGCCATCGTCCTGCTGGTCGTCGCGGGGGCCGTCACCGCCTACCATTTGTCCGCCTGAATAGCGGCGGATTCGGTAAGCTGCGGCCCCATGTTTCGCAGCCTGACTTCCCAACCCGGCGTTCTCGGCGTCACCCTCGCCGCGGCGGGCATCCTCATGGTCACCATGGGTGCCCGCCAGTCCATGGGCCTATTCGTCGCGCCGCTCGACGTCTCGACCGGTCTGGGCGTCGCCACCATCAGCCTGGCGCTCGCCGTCGCCCAGTTCGTCTGGGGCGCCGCGC
>CAZGOH010000029.1:0-19709 GCA_964527195.1 uncultured Methyloversatilis sp. | reverse complement strand
CGCCGCGCCCCGCCGAAGCCGGCGCCGATCAGGGCGCCCTGCACGCCATCCGCCACGCCCTGCGCGACCGCAGTTACCTGCTGCTGCACGCCGGCTTCTTCACCTGCGGATTCCACATCGCCTTCCTCGTCACGCACCTGCCCGGCGAGGTCGACCTGTGCGGCCTGCCACCCTCGGTGGCCAGCTGGTCGCTGGCGATCATCGGCCTGGCGAACATCTTCGGCAGCCTCTATGCCGGCGCCTGCGTCGCCAAATACCGCAGCAAATACATTCTCGCCGCGATGTACGGCTCGCGTGCGCTGCTGATCGCCTGGTATCTGGCCATGCCCAGTTCCGACTGGACCTTCTACGTCTTCGCCGCCGGGCTCGGCTTCACCTGGCTGGCCACCGTGCCACCCACCGCCGCGCTGGTCGGCAAACTGTTCGGCGTGCGCTACCTCGCCACGCTGTTCGGCCTGACGCTGCTTTCGCACCAGATCGGCGGCTTTTTCGGCGCGTATCTCGGGGGGCTGGCCATCACCGCCTTCGGCGACTTCGGCTGGATGTGGTACGCCGACATGGCGCTCGCCGCGCTGGCGGCGCTGGTCAATCTGCCGATCCGCGAGGCACCGGTAGCCAAGGCCGCGCCGGCGCCAGCCTGAGGATCAAAGTAACCGCTTACATTGGACGCTTACATCTGCGCGGCGAGGACGCCCTTCATCTTCTGCATCGCCTTGGCTTCGATCTGGCGGATGCGCTCCGCGGAGACGCCGTATTCGGCGGCCAGTTCGTGCAAGGTGGCGGCTTCCTCGCCGTCCTCGACCAGCCAGCGGCGCCGCACGATGGTGCGGCTGCGGTCGTCGAGCATCGAAAGCGCATCGCGCAGGCCCGTGTCGTGCAGGCGGTCGCGCTCCTTGCGTTCGATCTGAGCCGAAGGCTCGACGCTGATGTCCGCCGCCAGGTAGGCGATGGGCGCATAGTGTTCGTCGTCGTCGTCCGAAAGCGGTTCGAGGGAAATGTCCATCCCGCTCATGCGGGTCTCCATCTCGACGACCTCCTCGGGCTTGACGCCGAGCTGGCGCGCGACGGACTTCACTTCCTCCGGACCGAGGCCGGCGAAGCCCTGTTCGGCCTGCGCATTCTGCGCCATGGCCGACTTCATGCTGCGCAGGTTGAAGAACAGCTTGCGCTGCGCCTTGGTCGTCGCAACCTTGACGAGACGCCAGTTCTTGAGGATGTATTCGTGGATTTCGGCCTTGATCCAGTGCAGGGCGAAGGAAACCAGACGCACGCCGCGCTCGGGGTCGAAGCGCTTGACGGCTTTCATCAGGCCGATATTGCCTTCCTGAATCAGGTCGGCATGCGGCAGGCCGTAGCCGAGGTAACCGCGCGCCACGGCAATCACCAGGCGCAGGTGCGACATGACGAGCGCACGCGCGGCACCCAGGTCCTCGTGGTCGCGGAAACGGCGGGCAAGATCCTTTTCCTCGTCTTCCGACAGCATCGGCACGCGGTTGGCCGCAGCGATGTAGGCCTCGATGCTGCCGCTGGCCGAGGGAAGCTGAAACGGGGCGAGGGTCAAAGCTTGGCTCATGTCGAAGTCCTCCTTGCTCGAAATATTAGCACTCGTCTTATTTGAGTGCTAACTCTAGCATAAGTTCCCGACAAATTTAATAAGGTATCTCTGATCGGGGCGATAGGGTCGATCTATCGGGTCGCCGTGTCGCCGGGGCCGACTTTCAGGCCCGCAGTCGCCGGCGCATCGACAGTGCCGCGCCCAGCCAGCCGAGCAGCGCCGCCCCGCCAAGCAGCACGGTGCTGTGCAGATCTGACGGCAAGGCGAGCCGGAGGTCGAGCCCGTACAGCTGTGCCAGTGCGGCCACCGGTGCGCGCAACCACCACATGGCGCCGGCGACGAGCAGCCAGGCCGCGCCGCCGCCGGCGAGTCCCAGCAGGGCGCCATACCAGAGGAAGGGGCGGCGGATGAAGGCGTCGGTCGCGCCCAGGAGGCGGCTCAGATCCACCTCGGCTTGGCGCGTCAGCACCTGCAGGCGGATGGTGTTGAAGGTGATCGTCGCCAGGCCCAGGCCCAGCAGGACCGCCAGCAGCAGCAGCCCGCTGCGCGCCAGGCCGACGAAGGCGGCCAGTCGCCGCGCCCAGTCGGCGTCGACCTGCACGTGCTCCACGCGCGGCCAGGTGCGCGCCTCGGCAGCCAGGCTTTCCAGCTTCGCCGCATCGTCGTCCGCCGGCGTGACGATGATCGCGTCCGGGAAGGGATTCTGCGGCAGGGCGTCGATGGCGTCGCGCAAGCCATCCGAGCGCTTCATACGTTCGAGCGTGGCTTGGCGGTCGAGAAATTCGGTGCGCGCAACATCGGCGCGCGCCCGCAGTCGCGCCTCGATGTCCTCGGCGGCCCGGCGTTCCGCATCGACGCGCATGAACACGGTGATCTGGGGCGTGGGCGCCGCACCGCGTCCCAGGGCGACGACGTGGTCGAGCAGCAGGAACCCGCCTGCCGGCAGGGCCAGCGCGATGCCGATGCCGAGCACGGACAGCAGGGTGTTAAACGGCGCGCTTGCCAGACGCGCCAGGGCGAGCGAGAAGGCCTTCCAGTGAGCGCGCAGCCAGCTCATGCCAGCCTCCCGTGATCCAGCCGCAAGGCGCGTGCGCCGGGAAACAGGCTGGCGTCGTAGGTGGCGACGAGCACCGTGACGCCGACGCGGTGGAATTCGATGAAGATGTTCGCCACGTCGCGCGCGGTGTCGGCGTCGAGATAGGCCGTCGGCTCGTCGGCGAGCAACAGGGCAGGGCGATGCACGACGGCGCGCGCAATCGCCAGCCGCTGCTGCTCGCCGCCGGACAGCGCGATCGGCAGGGCCTTCGCCCGCCTGCCGAGACCGACCTTGTCGAGCGCCGCTTCGGCACGCCGCTGCGCCTCGCGGTGCGGAAAGCCGGTGATTTCGAGCGGCAGCAGCACGTTGGCCAGTGCGTTGCGGTCGAACAGCAGTTTCTGGTCCTGGAACACCAGACCGATGTTGCGGCGCAGGAAAGGCAGGCCGCGCGCGGGCAGGGCGCCGACGTTCTGGCCGTTCACCAGCACGACGCCGCCAGTCGGTCGTTCGATGGCGGGAACCAGCTTGAGCAGCGTGGATTTGCCGGCGCCGGAATGGCCGACGACAGTCACCAATTCGCCGGCGCCGATCTCGGCGCTGACGTCGGCCAGTGCCGTGATGTCGGGCGGATAGCGTTTGGAGATACGGTCGAAGTGGATCACGGGTTTTCGTTCAGTGTTCCTGCATGGTTCGGAAGGCGGGCGATCAGATCGGCAAGCGGGATGGCGGTCGTGCGTCGATCATACGGATAGGTTTCCACACCGGGGTAAACCACGAAGCGATGCGAGGCACCGATGTCGTCGGCTGCCTGATGGAAACCCTTGCCGAGCACGGGCGCCGATGACCGCTTGATCTCGATGGCCCAGCGTTGCGCGGGGGGCAACTCGAGAACCAGGTCGATTTCCGCGCCGGCGGCCGTCCGGTAGAAGAAGGCCTGTCCGGTCGGTGGCAGGCGGGCAGCCAGATTTTCGACCACCAGGCCCTCCCAACTGCCACCCTGAACCGGATGCCCGAGCAGGGTATCGGCATCGGCGATGCCCAGCAGCGCATGAACGACACCGCTGTCGCGCACGAAGGTTTTCGGTGCCCGCACCAGTCGCTTGCCGATATTGCCAGACCACGGCGGCAGGCGCCGCACCAGCAACAGATCGACCATCAAATCGAGATAGCGAGCGACAGTCTGGCCCGAGACACCCAGGCTGCCGGCCAGGCGCGCGGCATTCAGCAAGCTGCCCTGTTCATGCGCCAGCATGGTCCAGAAACGCCGCAGGGTTTCCGCCGGAATGCGCGGGCCGAGTTGCGGAATATCGCGTTCCAGATAGCTCTTGATGAACGCCAGCCGCCATTCGAAACTGGCAAGCTCGTTTGCCGCCAGCCAACTTTCGGGGAAACCGCCGCGCAGCCAGAGACGCTCCCGCGTGGCGATGTCCGGGGGCAATTCGTCCATCAGGAAAGGCGTCAGTTCGAGGTGTGCAACACGCCCGGCCAGCGATTCGCCACTTTGCTTGAGCAGGTCGAGCGATGCCGAACCCAGCAGGAGAAACTGGCTACTGCGGTCGCCCGCCCTGCGCCGGCGATCGATCAGTCCGCGCAGGACAGGGAACAGGCCCGGCATGCGATGTATCTCGTCAAGCACGACCAGCTTGCCCGTTTGCGCCGACAGATATGCATCCGGGTCGTTCAGTCGGGCAAGATCCGCCGTGCGCTCCAGATCGAGGTACAGCGCCCTCTCGCCCATGCGCTCGCACAGCGCAAGCGCCAGCGTGGTCTTGCCGCACTGGCGAGGGCCCAGCACGGCAACGGCCGGAAAGGCGGCGAGCAAATGATCAAGGCGCTGGGCGACGAGACGATTGACGGGGTTCATCCTTGCAATTATTCCATGTTATGGATGATTTGCAGCATTCTTTCGGGGTTTTCCAGAGTCGGCGCTGGCAGGACGGCGAGCCGGCCCCTCAGGCTTCGCAAATGGCCAGGGCGACGGCCTCCGCCACCTCGATGCCATCCACGCCTGCCGACAGGATGCCGCCGGCGTAGCCGGCCCCCTCGCCCGCCGGGTAGAGCCCCTTGACGTTGAGGCTCTGGCAATCGGCGCCGCGCGTCAAGCGCAGCGGCGAGGAGGTGCGCGTCTCGACGCCGGTCAGCACCGCGTCGTCCATCGCGAAACCGCGAATCTGCCGGTCAAAGGCGGGAATCGCCTCGCGCATGGCGGCGATGACGTCATCGGGCAGCGCCGTCGACAAGTCGGCCGGCTTCACCTGCGGCTGATAGGAGGGCTCCACCGTACCGAGCGCCACGGAGGGCCGCCCGGCGAGAAAGTCGCCGACGCGCTGGGCGGGGGCGTCGTAGTTGCCGCCGCCCAGATCGAAGGCGCGCCGCTCCCATTTGCGCTGGAACTCGATGCCGGCCAGCGGCCCCTCGCCCTGGAAATCGGCCGGCGTGACATTCACGACGAGGCCGGAATTGGCGTTCCTCTCGGCACGCGAATACTGGCTCATGCCGTTGGTGACGACGCAGCCCGGCTCCGAGGTCGCCGCGACGACCTGCCCGCCAGGACACATGCAGAAGCTGTAAACGTCGCGTCCGTTCCCTGCGTGATGCACGAGCTTGTAATCCGCCGCACCGAGCAGCGGATGGCCGGCGAACTTGCCGTAACGCGCGCGGTCGATGAGCGACTGCGGGTGCTCGATGCGAAAACCGACGGCGAAAGGCTTGGCCTCCATGAACACCCCGCGCCGGTGCAGCATGGCGAAGGTGTCGCGTGCGCTGTGGCCAGGCGCGAGAACCACATGGTCGGCGCGAATTTCTTCGCCGTTCGCGAGCACTACGCCACGTACATGGCCCGCTTCGATGACGAGGTCCTCGACGCGCGCCTCGAAGCGAATCTCGCCGCCAAGGCTTTCGATTTCTGCGCGCATCTTCTCGACCATGCTGACGAGCCGGAAGGTGCCGATGTGCGGCCGGTTCACATACAGGATCTCTTCAGGCGCGCCGGCCTTGACGAATTCGGTGAGCACCTTGCGCGCGAGGTGGCGCGGATCGCGGATCTGGCTGTAGAGCTTGCCGTCGGAGAATGTGCCCGCGCCGCCCTCGCCGAACTGCACGTTCGATTCGGGATGGAGATTGTGCTTGCGCCACAGGTCCCAGGTGTCCTTCGTGCGCTCGCGCACCTTCCTGCCGCGCTCCAGCACCAGCGGCCGGAAGCCGGACTGGGCCAGGATCAGCGCGGCGAAGATGCCGGCCGGGCCGAAGCCGACGACGACGGGGCGCAGGAAGTCGCGTTGCGGCGCCTGCGCGACGAACTGGTACGCCATGTCCGGCGTCGGCCTGACATGCGGGTCGCCGGCGAAACGCGCCAGCACGGCGGCTTCGTCGCGGAGCGCGAGGTCGAGGCCATAGACGAATTGCGGCGCGCCCTTCTTGCGCGCATCGGGGCTGCGCTTGTGGATGCGCAAATCCAGCAGGTCGGCCGGCACGAGAGTCAGCCGTCGCAGGACGGCGGCGGCGAGTGCCTCGGGCTTGTGCTCCAGCGGCAGCCGGAGTTCGGTCAGGCGGATCACTGTCCGAACAAGGCTTCCACGAATTCGCGCGCCTTGAACGGCTGCAGGTCGTCGATGCCCTCGCCGACGCCGATGTAGCGCACCGGCTTCGGGCACTGGCGCGCGATGGCCGCGAGCACACCGCCTTTTGCCGTGCCGTCGAGCTTGGTGACGACGAGGCCGGTGACGTTGATGGCCTTGTCGAAGGCCTTGACCTGGGCAATGGCGTTCTGGCCGATGTTGGCGTCGAGCACCAGCAAGACTTCATGCGGGCCGGAGGGCTCGGCCTTCTGGATGACGCGGCGCACCTTGGCGATCTCTTCCATCAAGTTGAGCTGCGTCGGCAGGCGGCCGGCGGTGTCGGCCAGCATCACGTCGATGCCGCGCGCACGCGCGGCCGAGATCGCGTCGAACACCACGGCAGCCGGGTCGCCCGACTCCTGCGCGACGACCGTGACGTCGTTCCTGCGGCCCCATTCGGCCAACTGCTCGCGCGCGGCGGCACGGAAGGTGTCGCCGGCAGCCAGCAGCACGCCGTGGCCCTCTTTCTGGAACTGCTTGGCGAGCTTGCCGATGGAGGTGGTCTTGCCGGCGCCATTCACGCCGGCAATCATGATGATGAAGGGGCGCTGGCCGTCGATGGCGAGCGGCTGCTCGAGCGGCGTCAGCAGCTGCGTCATCTGATCGATCAGCGCCGCACGCAGCGCGGCGGGCGATTCGATCCTCTCCTTCTTCACCTTCGCGCGCAGTTCGGCCAGCAGCCAGTGCGTCGCCTCGACGCCGCAGTCGGCCATCAGCAGGGTCGACTCGAGATCTTCGAGCAGATCGTCATCGATCTTCGCGCGCGAAAACAGCTCGGCAAGCGGCGTGTTGAGGGTGGCGCGCGTGCGGGCGAGGCCGGCCTTGAGGCGTTCGGTCCAGGACGGTTTGGTCTGTTCCGGCGCGGCTTGATCTTTTTTCAGGAAACCAAACATGTCGATTTCAGTCGCAGTGAGTCGCGCCCGGTATGATGCGCGGGCGCAAATTCTAAGCCAGATGGACCCAAGTCCCATGAAGATCATCCAGTTGCTCCTGCGGTGGCTCGGCCTCGCCGTCCTGTCGGCGCCGACTTTCGCCACGACATTCGAAACCACGCTCGGCAACGGTCTGCGCGTGATCGTCAAGGAAGACCGTCGCGCGCCCGTCGCCGTACACATGGTCTGGTACCACGCCGGCAGCATGGACGAGAAGGACGGCACCTCGGGCGTGGCCCATGTGCTCGAACACATGATGTTCAAGGGCACCCGGACCCTGAAACCCGGCGAATTCAACAAGCGCGTGGCGGCGGCCGGCGGGCGCGACAACGCCTTCACCAGCCTGGACGCCACCGCCTACTTCCAGATCGTGCCGAAAGAGGCGCTGCCCGAGATGATGCGGCTCGAAGCCGACCGCATGGCGAACCTGGTCCTCGACGCCGCCGAGTTCGCCGCCGAGATCCAGGTCGTGATGGAAGAGCGCCGCCTGCGTACCGAAGACAATCCCGAGGCGCGCGCCTTCGAGGCGCTCAAGGCGGCGGCCTTCACGGCCCACCCCTACCGCCGGCCGATCATCGGCTGGATGGACGACCTGAAGAACATGACCTGGGAGGACACGCGTGACTGGTACCGCGACTGGTATGCGCCGAACAACGCCTATGTCGTGGTGGTCGGCGACGTCGACCACCGCGAGGTGTTCCGGCTTGCCGGAGAAACCTACGGCCGGCACGCGGCCAGGCCCCTGCCCGTCAGGAAGCCGCAGAACGAGCCGGCGCAAACGGGCATGCGGCGCGTCGTCGTCAAGGCACCCGCCGAACTGCCCTACCTGCTGATGGCCTGGAAAGCGCCGCGGCTGGTCGATATCGACAAGGATCGCGAACCCTTCGCACTCGAGGTGCTCGCCGCGCTGCTCGACGGCAACGACGCGGCGCGCCTCCCGAAACGGCTGGTGCGCGGCGAGAAGGTCGCGCAGTCGGCCGGCGCCGGCTACGACGCGTCGGTGCGCGGCGAGGCACTGTTCTACCTCGCCGGCCAGCCGGCGGCGGGGCGCACGGTGGCGGCGCTCGAAGCCGCGCTGCGCGCCGAGCTTGCGCGCATTCGCGACGAGGGCGTGACCGAAGAGGAACTCACGCGCGTGAAGCGGCAGACCGTTGCCGGCCAGGTCTACAAGCGCGATTCGCTGATGGCGCAGGCGATGGAGATCGGCGGCATCGAGGCGGCCGGCATGTCCTGGCGCGACATCGACAAGATGCTGGAAAAAATCCGCAGCGTCACCGCCGAGGAAGTGCAGGCCGTGGCGAAAAAATATTTCGGCGACACAGGGGATGATCGCCTGACCGTCGCCGAGATCGACCCGCAACCGCTCGACGCCGCCACGCCCAAGACGCGCGGCCTCGCCACCCGTCACTGAAACTGAAGGTTTCCGCCATGCGTTTCCTGATTGCGTTTCTTCTCGCCTTCTCCATTGCCGGCCAGGTCGTGGCCGGCCCGCGGATCGAACACTGGGTGGCACCCACCGGCGCGAAGGTGGTTTTCGTCGAAAGCCGCGGCCTGCCCATCCTCGACGTGAACATCGACTTCGTCGCCGGCGGCGCCAGGAGTCCGATGGGTCCGGCCGACAAGGCGGGCGTAGCGGGCCTGACCGCCGGACTGCTCGACGCCGGCGCAGGCGCCATGGACGAGGAACAGATCTCCGCGCGCCGCGTCGATCTCGCCGCGCGCCTGTCGTCCGGATCGGATCACGACAAGGCGAGCGTCAGCCTGCGCACCCTGTCGTCGCCGGAAGAAAAAGCCGGGGCGTTGGAACTGATGCGCGCCGTCCTGTCGGCACCGACTTTCCCCGCCGAGGTGCTCGCCCGCGAGAAGACGCGCACCATCCAGGCCCTGCGCGACGCCGAAACGCGGCCCGACAGCCTCGTCGCCAGGCGCTTCGCCGCGGCCATGTACGGCACACATCCCTACGGCCGCCAGGCCACGCCGGAGAGCATCGCCCGCATCGAGCGTGCCGACCTGGTCGACTTCCACCGTCGCCATTACGTCGCCGGCAACGCCGTCGTTTCCATCCTCGGCGATGTCTCGCGCGCCGAAGCCGAAGCCATCGCCGTGCAACTCACCGAGGCGCTGCCCCGGGGAGAGGCTGTCGCCCCCCTGCCGCCGGTCGCCCTGCCAGCGGCCATCACGCTGAAGATCGAACACCCGGCCACCCAGTCGCACATCCGCGTCGGCCTGCCGGCCGTGGCGCGCGAGAACACCCCGGAATACTTCGCCTTGCTGGTCGGCAATTACATCCTCGGTGGCGGCGGCTTCGTCTCGCGCCTGATGCAGGAAGTGCGCGAAAAGCGCGGCTTCGCCTATAGCGTCTATTCGACCTTCAGCCCGCGCGTGCTCGTCGGCCCCTTCGAAATCGGCCTGCAGACCAAGCGCGAACAGGCCGGCGAGGCGCTCAAGGTGGTCGAGGCGGTGCTCGCCGACTTCATCGCCCACGGGCCCACGGAAGAAGAACTCGTCGCCGCGAAAAAGAACCTCGTCGCCAGCCAGGCGCTCAGGATCGACAGCAATGCCAAGCTGCTCGGCTACCTGTCGCTGATCGGCTTCCACGGCCTGCCGCTCGACTATCTCGACCGCCTGCCCGCGCGTATCCAGGCAGTCAGCCGCGAAGACATCCAGGCCGCATTCCAGCGCCGCATCCGGCCGGAAAACCTCGTCACCGTGATCGTGGCGGCGGATTGATGACCGGGCTTTCGCTCCGGCGTCCGGTCAGCACCGAGCTCCTCAAGAACGCTATTGTGTTATAAGCAAAATGCAATCAAAATGACACTATTGCGACATCAAACAAGGAGGGTGTTATGGGCGACTTGACCATCCGCGGGCTTCCGGACGAGCTGCATCGTTACCTGAAACAGCAGGCCGAGGCGAATCATCGTTCGATCAATCGCGAGACCATCGCGCTGATCGAGCGCGCCATGAAGGGCAATACCGAGGGCAAGCCCCGACTCTCGGCAGCGGAGGTGATTGCCAAAGCGAGGCGTTTTGCCGCCCTTCCCGTGCTCGATAACCGGCCGGCCTCCGAGATGGTCGAATACGACGCCGACGGGTTGCCGAAATAATGGGCGTATTGGTGGTCGATACTTCCGCCTTGCTGGCGGTGTTACAACTGGAGGAAGATGCGGCGGCTTTTGCGGAGGCGCTTGGGGCGGCAACGGAGTTGCGCATGGCGGCTCCGACCTGGCTCGAGACGGCGATGGTGGCGACGGTGCGCAGCGGCAACGATGGGTATCGCGAATTCTCCCGTTTCATTGATGAATTGCGCATCGAGATCGTTCCCGCTGATCGACAGCTTGTGGAAGGCGCATTCGAAGGGTGGCGGCGTTACGGCAAGGGGCGTCATCCCGCCGGTTTGAACTACGGCGACTGCTTTTCCTACGCTTTGGCAAAACAACGCAACGAGCGACTGCTGTTCAAGGGCGATGACTTTTCGCTCACGGACGTGATTTCGGCGCTTGGCCGATGAACCGCATCCGTATCACCGGCGGCGCATGGCGCAGCCGGTCGATCCAGGTCATCGACGCCGCAGGCCTGCGCCCGACCCCCGACCGCGTGCGCGAAACGTTGTTCAACTGGCTGGGGCAGGATCTGTCCGGCTGGCGCTGCCTCGACCTCTTCGCCGGCAGCGGCATCCTTGGCATCGAGTGCGCCTCGCGCGGCGCGGCCGAGGCGGTGCTGGTGGAAAAACAGCCGAAAACCTTTGCGCGACTGCGGGAAAACGCCGCCATCTTCGCCTGCGAACGGCTGCGGCCCGTGCGCGCCGATGCGCTAGAATTCGCCGCCCGTCCGGAGGGCGCCTACGATCTGATCCTGCTCGATCCACCGTACGCCCAGGGCTGGCTGGAGCGTGTCGAGCCGCTGCTGGCGGGGCTGGCCGGGGCGGACACGAAGATTTACGCGGAGGCCGAGCGCCGCATCGAAACGCTCGGGGACTGGCACGTCGCGAAGCAAGGCCGGGCCGGTCAGGTTTTCTTTCACTTGCTGGAACGCGAATGAACAACGGCATCGCCGTCTATCCGGGCACTTTCGACCCCTTCACGCGGGGCCACGAGGATTTGGTGCGCCGCGCCGCGCGCGTCTTCGCCCATGTCGTCATCGGCATCGCGGCGAGCCAGAACAAGCGGCCCATCTTCAGCCTCGAAGAGCGCGTGGAGATGGCGCGCGCGCTGATGGCCGACCTGCCGAACGTGAAGATCTACGGCTTCACCGGCCTGTTGCGCGACTTCCTGCGCGAGCGCAACGCCAACGTGATCCTGCGCGGCCTGCGCGCGGTATCCGATTTCGAATACGAGTTCCAGATGGCAGGCATGAACCGCAGCCTGCATCCGGACATCGAAACGATGTTCCTGACGCCGGGGGAGCAGTACATGTTCATCTCGGCGACGATGGTGAGGGAGATTGCGTTTCTGGGGGGCGACGTCTCCAAATTCGTGCATCCGCTGGTAGTGGAACGGCTGGCGGAGAAGATCGCTTTGCACCGTTCCGAGTGAAAAGGAAAACAGCATGGCCCTGATCATCACCGACGAATGCATCAATTGCGACGTGTGCGAGCCGGAGTGCCCGAACAACGCGATTTCGCAGGGTGACGAGATTTACATCATCGACCCCGACAAATGCACCGAATGCGTCGGTCACTACGACACCCCCCAGTGTCGCGAAGTCTGCCCCGTCGATTGCATCCCCGAGGATCCGAACCACGTCGAGAGCAAGGATCAGCTGATGGCGAAATTCAAGCGCCTCACTGGCGGCTGAGCCACGCCTCAGCGCTGGCAGCGCGGACACCAGAAGGTGGAGCGCTGCCCCTGGCGGATCTGGCGAATCGGTGCGCCGCAGGCGATGCAAGGCGCGCCGGTCCGTCCATAAACGCGATGCTTCACCTGAAAGTCGCCCATGCCGTCCGGCCCGCAAAAATCGCGCAGCGTGCTGCCGCCGGCGCGAATGGCGGCACGCAGCGTTTTCTTGATGGCGGGAACCAGCCGGTCGAGACGCTTCTTGCTCACGCGGCCCGCTGCGATGCGCGGGTCGATGCCCGCGTCGAACAGGCTTTCCGCCGCGTAGATGTTGCCGACGCCGACGACGAGGCCGGCATCCATCAGCGCCGGCTTGATGGCGACGGATTTTCCCGTCAGCGCGGCGTGCAGCCAGTCCGCGCCGAATTGCCGCGTCAACGGCTCGATACCCAGCTTCGCCAGCAACGGATGTTCGAACGGGTCGCCCGCGATCCACAGCAGCGCGCCGAAGCGGCGCGGGTCGGTATAGCGCAGCCAGACGTCGCCGAAGGCGAAATCGGCATGGTCGTGCTTTTGCGGCGGCATGCCCGGCGCGACGAAGCGCAGGCTGCCCGACATCCCCAGATGGATGAGCAAGTGCCCGCCATCGAGATCGAGCAGCAGATATTTGCCACGCCGCTTCGCCTCCACCAGCGGCCGGCCGGCGAGCACGCGCGCCAAACCGGCGGGAACCGGGTAACGCAAAGTCGGCGTCCGCAACACGGCGCGCTCGACGCGGCGCCCCTCGATGCGCCCGGCGATGCCGCGTCGGGTGACTTCCACCTCGGGCAACTCAGGCATGGCGGCTGGGGAAAACTGTTAACATGGCGCGATTGTAGGCATCCGCCCGACCGAACCCAAGCGCTCTGATGAAACCGACCCTCCTGCCGCTCGTCGCCATCTTCCTGCTGGCCGCCTGCAGCCTGCCGGTGAAAGATTCGGCCTCCGGGCCTGCCGCCGGAACGCCCCCCGGCGAACCTTCCGTCGGCGCGGCGGCGGTGACCGGGGCCGACGAACCCGCCGCACCGCCGTTGCCGGCGATGGAACTGACGCCCAGCCTGCTCTACCGCTTCCTGCTCGCCGAAATCGCCGGCCAGCGCGGCCTCGTCGCCGATGCCGCCGTGCTGCATCTGGATGTCGCGAAGGAAACCCGTGACCCGCGTCTCGCGCGGCGTGCCACCGAAATCGCCCTGCACGGCCGGCGCATGGACGTCGCACTGGCCGCCGCCCGCCTGTGGCTGGAGACGGAACCGGGTTCGGCCGCCGCCCGCCAGGCGCTCGTCAGCCTGCTCGCCGTCGAGGGCCAGTTCGGCGAACTCGAAACTCTGTTGACGCGACTGCTGGCGGACGAACCGGCGCACCTCGCGCAGAACCTCTCGCACCTGAACCGCCTGCTCGGCCGTGCCGGCGACCGCAGCGCCGCCCGTCGCCTGATCGATGCGGTCACCGGGCCCTACCTGCACCTGGCCGAGGCCCATTACGCCCGTGCCGTGGCCGCCCGCGAGGCGCGCGACCTCCCCGCCGCACTGGCGTCCTTCCGTCGCGCGCTGGAAATCCGCCCCGAGTGGGAGGCCGCCGCCCTCGCGCGCGCGCAGGCGACGGAGGACCATGCCGTCGCGCTCGCCGACCTGGCGGCTTTCGTCAGGGCCAGCCCGCAGGCGCGCGACGCGCGGCTCGCCTATGCCCGCCTGCTGACGAGCGAGAAAAATTACGCCGAGGCGCGCCGCCAGTTCCGCGTGCTGGTGGAGCAGATCGAGCCCGCCGCGCCGCGCCACGGCGACATGGTGTTCGCCGTTGCCCTGCTCTCCCTCGAGATGAACGACACCGCCGAAGCCGAGGAAATGTTGCGGGCCATGGTCGCGCGCGGCCACGCGGAGGCCGACCGGGCGCGGCTGCATCTGGGCCAGATCGCGGCCGCCGGCAAACGCTGGGAGGAGGCGCGCGACTGGCACATGCAGGTCGCCCCCGGCGAGCACTTCGTCGCCGCGCGCCTGCAGCAGGTGCACGCTTTGCTGAAACAGGGGCGCCCCGACGCGGCGCGCGAGTTGCTTGCCGCCACCCGCGCGGCGCAGCCGCAAGAACGCGTGCGTCTGTGGCTGGCCGAGGCGCAATTGCTGCGCGAACAGGCCAACTACGTCGCCGCCCACGGCGTGCTCGCCGAGGCTTTGCGGGCCGAGCCGGATCAACCCGAAATGCTTTACGAGACCGCCCTGCTCGCCGAGAAGCTCGGCCGCATCGACGAACTCGAAACACGCCTGCGCCGGCTCATCGAACTGCGTCCGGAACACGCGCATGCCTATAACGCGCTGGGTTATTCCCTCGCCGATCGCAACATCCGCCTCGACGAGGCGCGCAAGCTGATCGAACGCGCGCTCGAACTCGCCCCGAACGACCCCTTCATCCTCGACAGCCAGGGCTGGGTGCTGTTCCGCCTCGGCGACCGCCAGGGTGCGCTGGAGTACCTGCAGCGCGCCTATGCCCAGCGCACCGATCCCGAAATCGCCGCGCATCTGGGCGAGGTGCTGTGGGTTCTCGGTCGCCAGGGCGATGCGCGGGAGGTCTGGGACAAGGCGCGCCGCGAGCATCCGGCCAACGAGGTGCTGGCGGAAACCATCAAGCGCTTCCTGCCTTGATCCGCGCGCTGTGCCTGTGTCTGTTTCTGCTGGCCGGCTGCGGCCTGCAGCCCGTGCGCGCCCCGGTCGAGCGCGTCGACGTCGCCCCGGAACGTTTTTTCGCGCACGGCCGCCTCACCTTGCGCCAGCCAGAACGCCGCGACCACCTCGGCTTCGACTGGCAGCATGCCCCCGAGCGCGACGCCGTGCTGCTGTTGTCCCCGCTTGGTCAAGGTCTGGCGGAAATCGGCCGCGATGCCGGCGGCGCCTGGCTCGCGCGCCCGGGTCAGGCCGATCTGCGCGCGACCGATCTGGACGAACTGGCGGCGCAGGTCTTCGGGATCGCGCTGCCGCTCGCCGCACTGCCCGCCTGGCTGCGCGGTGTCCGGGGCAACGCCGGCACGCTCGACGGCTGGCATATCGCCGTCACGGAAACCGCGCCGCATGGCGGTCGCGTGCTGCCGCGCCGCATCGAAGCGCACCGCGACGACATCGAACTGCTGATCCTCATCGACGGCTGGGGCGATGGCGACTGACTGGCAGCGCGACTGGCCCGCGCCGGCCAAGCTCAACCTCTTCCTGCATGTCGTCGGCCGCCGCGCCGACGGCTATCACCTGCTGCAAACCGTGTTCCGTTTCATCGACCTCGCCGACACGTTGCGCTTCGAACCGCGTACCGACGGCCGCGTCGTCCTCGCCACGCCCACGCCGGGCGTGCCGGACGCACAGAATCTCGTCGTGCGCGCCGCCGAGGCCTTAAGGAGACATTCGCGCGGAGCGCGCCAGGAGTCCCCCCTTCCGGGAGGAAGGGGCTGGGGGATGGGGGGGGCTAAAGTCGGTGCTGGCGATACGGCGGCCGGGGTCACCATTCACCTCGAAAAATGCATCCCGCAAGGCGGCGGCCTCGGCGGCGGCAGCTCGGATGCGGCCACCACGCTGATCGCGCTCAATCACCTGTGGGGCTGCAAGCTGTCGCGCGCCGAACTGGAGCGCATCGGCCTCGCGCTCGGCGCCGACGTGCCGGTGTTCGTCCATGGCAGGCACTGCTTCGCCGAAGGCGTGGGCGAACGCTTCACGGACATTGCGGCCCCCGCTGCCTGGTACCTGCTGAGCTTTCCGGAAGCGAACGTGCCGACTGCCGAAATCTTTGGCGCGCCCGATCTGCGCCGCGACACGCCGGCCATCGCCCCCGCCGACTGGCGGCCGGGCTTCGGCGGCAATGATCTCGAAGCCGTGGCCTGCGCGCGCTACCCGGAAGTCGCGCGTCATCTCGCCCTGCTGCGCGCTTTCGGCGACGCGCGCATGACCGGCTCGGGCGCCTGCTGCTTCGTCGCTTTCGCGGAAAAGACCGCAGCGGAAAACGCCGCCGCGAGCCTGCCCGCCGGGCTGCGTGCTTGCGTGGTGCCCGGCCTGGCAAGACATCCGCTCCTTGCATTGACATGAATCGCCAAAACCCGGACAATCCGCGCCTTTCCCGGCGTCAGCACCGGCATGCGGGCGCCGCCACTGGGGAGTCGCCAAGTTGGTTAAGGCACCGGATTTTGATTCCGGCATGCGTAGGTTCGAATCCTACCTCCCCAGCCAGAACAACGCGGGCAGACTGAGGCGGCTGCCCGTTTCGTTTTCAGGAATGCCATGGCCTACGATAGTCTGATGGTCTTTACCGGCAACGCCAACCCGCGGTTGGCCGCCGATGTCGCCAAGCGACTGAACATATCGCTCGGCCGTTGCGCCGTCGGGCGTTTTTCCGACGGCGAAAGCAACGTCGAACTGCTCGAGAACGTACGCGGCAAGGATGTCTTCATCCTCCAGCCCACCTGCACGCCGGCCAACGACAACCTGATGGAACTGGTGATCCTCGCCGATGCCTTGAAGCGCGCTTCGGCCGGCCGCATCACCGCCGCCGTGCCCTATTTCGGCTATGCCCGCCAGGATCGCCGCCCGCGCTCGGCCCGTGTGCCGATCGCCGCCAAGGTGGTCGCCAACATGTTGCAGGCCTCCGGTGTGCAGCGCGTGCTCACGGTCGATCTGCACGCCGACCAGATCCAGGGCTTCTTCGATATCCCGGTCGACAACATTTATGCCACGCCGATCCTCCTCGGCGACATCTGGAAGCAGCGCCACGACGATCTGATGGTCGTCTCGCCCGACGTCGGCGGCGTACTGCGCGCCCGCGCCGCGGCGAAGCGCCTCGAAACCGATCTGGCCATCATCGACAAGCGCCGCCCGAAGGCCAACGTCTCCGAGGTGATGCACATCATCGGCGAAGTCGAGGGCAGAAGCTGCGTGATCATGGACGACATCGTCGATACCGCCGGCACGCTGGTGAAGGCGGCGCGCGCGCTCAAGGAGCACGGCGCCAAGAAGGTGATGGCCTACTGCACCCACCCGGTGCTGTCGGGCAGCGCGATTCCGCGCATCGCCGAATCCGACCTCGACGAACTGGTCGTCACCGACACCATCCCGCTGCGCGACGACGCGCTCGCCTGCGAGAAGATTCGCGTCATCCCGATTTCCGGCCTGCTGGCCGAGACCATCATCCGCATCAGCAACGAGGAATCGGTCTCGTCGCTGTTCATGGAGTGAACATGGCTCCCCACGCTCGCAACATCACCTCGCTGCCCCCCACGGGGGGGCGCTGCCGCTCTTGGGGCGGCCCGGCGAGCGGCTAACCGTTTTCTTAACCGCACTGCCTGGTCGCGGGCAGGGCATTTTTCTGGAGCAAACCATGCAATTTGAAATCAACGCAACCCAGCGCGAACAGCAGGGATCGAGTGCGAGCCGCCGCCTGCGTCGTGCCGGCCGGGTTCCCGGCATCCTCTACGGCGGCAAGGCCGCCCCGCAGATGATCGAGTTCGACCACAACGAGCTGTATCAGGCCCTGCGCAAGGAAGCCTTCCATTCTTCCGTCATCAACATGAACATCGCCGGCGCCAGGGAAATGTGCCTGTTGCGCGATGTGCAGATGCACGCCTACAAGCCGCTCATCAAGCACGCCGACTTCCAGCGCATCGACGCCGAGCACAAGATCCACCAGAAGGTGCCGCTGCACTTCGTCAATGCCGACATCGCCCCGGGCGTCAAGCTCGACGGCGGCATGGTCCAGCACGTGATGACCGATCTCGACGTCAAGTGCCTGCCGAAAGATCTGCCGGAATTCATCGAAGTCGATCTCAAGGACATGAAGGGCGGCCAACCGCTGCACGTTTCCCAGCTCGTGCTGCCCGCCGGCGTCGAGATCGTGCATCGCGGCGAGGGCGACCCGGTCGTGGTGAGCATCGTGGTGCGCGGCGGCGGTGCGGCCTCCGACGAGGAATCCGCTCCGGTCGAGACCCAGATCACCACCGAGAAGAAGCCTGCCGTTGCGTCCGCCGCGTCCGAGAAGAAGAAATAATTGCCCGCAGCGCTGCGCCTCGTTGTCGGCCTCGGCAACCCGGGCTCCGACTACTCCGAAACCCGGCACAACGCCGGGTTTTGGTTTTGTGAGCGCTTGGGCGCCGAACTCGGCGTCTCGTTCTCGCGCGAGGCGCGTTACCACGGCTTCGTGGCGCGCCACCGTTCCGCCGGCGCCGACTCTCATCGCGATCTCTGGCTGTTGATGCCACAGACCTTCATGAACCGCTCCGGTCAAGCCGTGCAGGCCCTCGCCCACTTCTATCGCATCACCCCCGCCGAAATGCTCGTCGTGCATGACGAGCTCGACATCCCGCCCGGCCAGTTGCGCCTCAAGTTCGGCGGCGGCCTCGGCGGCCACAATGGCTTGAAAGACATCACCAGCCACCTCGGCACACAGGACTACTGGCGCCTGCGCATCGGCATCGGTCATCCGGGCGACCGCAACGAAGTCATCAATTACGTGCTCAAACCGCCGCGCAAGGAAGAAGCCGGCGACATCGATGCCGCTCTCGACCGTGCCCTGCTGGCCTGGCCACTGCTGGCAAAAAGCGACTTCAACGCCGCTACGCAGAGGATCAACGCAAAACCTGCCCCGAAGAAGGAAGAATCATGAGTTTGAAATGCGGCATCGTCGGCCTGCCCAACGTCGGCAAGTCCACCCTCTTCAATGCCCTCACCAAAGCTGGCATCGAAGCCTCGAACTACCCCTTCTGTACCATCGAACCGAACGTCGGCATCGTCGAAGTGCCCGATCCGCGCCTTGAAGAACTCGCCAAGATCGTCAAGCCGCAGAAGATTCAGCCCGCCATCGTCGAGTTCGTCGACATCGCCGGCCTGGTGGCCGGTGCGAGCAAGGGCGAGGGCCTCGGCAACCAGTTCCTCGCCAACATCCGCGAGACCGACGCCATCGTCCATGTCGTGCGCTGCTTCGCCGACGACAACATCGTGCACGTTTCGGGCAGTGTCGACCCCCTGCGCGACATCGAGGTGATCGATACCGAATTGTGCCTGGCCGACCTCGCCACCGTCGAGAAAGCACTCACACGCTATTCAAAGCAGGCCAAGGCCGGCGGCGACAAGGAGGCGAAACTGCTCGTCGATGTGCTCGAAAAGTGCGTGGCCCAACTCAACCAGGCGAAGCCGGTGCGCGCGCTCGACCTCTCGAAGGAGGAATGGAACAACCTGCGTCCGCTCTTTCTGCTGACTGCAAAACCTGTCCTGTACGCGGCCAACGTCATGGAAGGCGGCTTCGAAAACAACCCGCACCTCGATGCCGTCAAGGCCCATGCCGCCAAGGAAAACGCCGATGTGGTGGCGATCTGCGCCGCCATCGAGGCCGAAATCGCCGACCTGTCCGACGAAGACAAGGAAATTTTCCTCGCCGACCTCGGGCTGGAAGAACCGGGCCTCAACCGCCTGATCCGCGCCGCTTTCCATCTGCTCGGCCTGCACACCTACTTCACGGCGGGCGTCAAGGAAGTACGCGCCTGGACCATCCATCGCGGCGATACGGCACCGCAAGCCGCCGGCGTGATCCACACCGACTTCGAACGCGGCTTCATCCGCGCCCAGACCATCGCCTACGACGACTTCATCGCCTGCAAGGGCGAGCACGGCGCCAAGGAAGCGGGCAAGATGCGCGCGGAGGGCAAGGAATATGTCGTCAAGGATGGCGATGTCCTCAACTTCCTCTTCAACGTCTAGCGCCTGAAAAGTCGGCGCTGGCAGGACGGCAGGTTTTTGCACC
>CAZGOH010000028.1:0-25002 GCA_964527195.1 uncultured Methyloversatilis sp. | reverse complement strand
CGGTCGCGAGATCGCGATTTCCGAGCTGCGCGAGTGGATGGCCAGGATCGGCGCCGACAGGAGCGTCGCGGTGTCCTTCGTCGGCAAGCTCAAGACGACCGCGCAGATGATCGCCATTCCACTGCTGCTCCATCACGATCCGCTGCTGGGCCTGCCGGTCGCTCTGGTGGGCGATTGGCTGATCTGGTTGGCGGCGCTGCTGACGCTCTGGTCGATGGTCTATTACCTGAGAAAAGCCTGGCCCGAAATCCGCAGCCGCGGGTTTTGAGGGGGCTCTTTGCTATGATTCGCCTTTCCCGTTACCGTAGTCGCCATGACTAAATACGTTTTCGTCACGGGGGGTGTCGTGTCCAGCCTGGGCAAGGGCATCGCCGCCGCGTCCCTGGGTGCGATCCTCGAATCCCGCGGCATCAGGGTTACCCACCTCAAGCTCGATCCCTACATCAACGTCGACCCCGGCACGATGTCGCCGTTCCAGCACGGCGAGGTCTTCGTCACCGAGGACGGCGCCGAAACCGATCTCGACCTCGGCCACTACGAGCGCTTCACCAGCGCCAAGATGGGCAAGCGCAACAACTTCACCACCGGTCAGATTTACGAGTCGGTCATCAAGAAGGAGCGGCGCGGCGAGTATCTCGGCAAGACGGTGCAGGTGATTCCGCACATCACCGACGAGATCAAGCGGTATGTGAAGCGCGGCGCCGAGGGTGCCGATGTCGCCATCGTCGAGGTGGGCGGCACGGTGGGCGACATCGAGTCGCTGCCCTTCCTTGAGGCCATCCGCCAGATGGGCATCGAGGAGGGCAAGAACAACGCTTGTTATATCCACCTGACGCTGTTGCCCTATATCCCCACCGCTGGCGAACTGAAGACCAAGCCGACGCAGCACTCAGTCAAGGAGTTGCGCGAGATCGGTATCCAGCCGGACATTCTGCTGTGCCGTGCCGACCGCCCGATTCCCGACGAGGAGCGCCGCAAGATCGCGCTGTTCACCAACGTGCAGCCCGAGGCCGTGATTGCGGCGCTGGATGCGGATTCGATCTACAAGATCCCCGGCATGCTGCACGACCAGATGCTCGACGGCATCGTCTGCCACAAGCTCGACATCCTCGCCAAGGCGGCCAATCTCAAGGTGTGGAACAAGCTCGTCGATGCGCTGGAAAATCCCGAGCATGAGGTCGATGTCGCTTTCGTCGGCAAGTATGTCGACCTGACCGAATCCTACAAATCGCTGACGGAAGCGCTGGTGCACGCCGGCATCCATGCCAGGAGCCGGATCAACATCCACTACATCGACTCGGAGGAGATCGAGAAGCACGGCCCGGCGGCCCTGAAGGCCATGGATGCCGTGCTGGTGCCCGGCGGCTTCGGCAAGCGTGGCACCGAGGGCAAGATCGTCGCGATCCGCTACGCGCGCGAGCACAAGGTGCCGTATCTGGGCATCTGTCTCGGCATGCAGCTCGCCACCATCGAGTTCGCGCGCCACATGGCGCAGCTGGAAGGCGCCAACAGCACCGAGTTCGATTCCGACACGCCGCACCCGGTCGTTGCGCTGATCACCGAGTGGGCCGACCGCGAGGGCCGCGTCGAAAAGCGCGATGCGTCGTCCGACCTCGGCGGCACGATGCGCCTCGGCGCACAGAAATGCCCGGTCAAGGAAGGCACGCTGGCGGCGTCGATCTACGGCAAGGAGGTCAACGAGCGCCACCGCCACCGCTACGAGGTCAACAACGCCTACGTGCCCAGGCTCGAAGCGGCCGGCCTCGTCATCAGCGCGCGCACGCCGACCGAGAACCTGCCCGAGATGATGGAGCTGCCGCAGTCCATGCACCCGTGGTTCGTCGGCGTGCAGTTCCACCCCGAATTCACCTCGAACCCGCGCACCGGCCATCCGCTCTTCATCGCCTTCGTGAAGTCGGCGCTGGCGCGACGGCAGGGCAAGCAGCAGGATAAGCAGAATAATGCTTGATTTCCAGGCGATCCATTCCGCTGCGCTCCGTGTTGCCGCCGCTGCCAGCAGTCCGGCAAAAGTGATCGTCTTCGGATCCTATGCGCGGGGCGATGCCCGGGAAGATTCCGATCTGGACCTGATGGTCGTGGAAAAGGAAGTCGCAAACCATACCCAGGAATATTTGCGTCTGCGGGATGCGGTCGGTACCCTGGGAGTAGGGGTCGATCTTCTTCTGTACCCGGAAGCCGAATTCGAGAAAAGGAAGGCGTGGTGGTCGACGCCGGTGTATTGGGCCGTGCAGGAAGGCAAGGTGCTGCATGAGCCCGCATGACGAACAGGCCAAAGCCCTCGTTGCGGCTGCCGAGCGGGATCGCAAGACATTCCGGATTTTGTCGCGCGTTTCTGAGTCTCCCATCGAAACGACCCTGTTTCATGCCCAACAGGCGTTGGAAAAAGGCCTGAAAGCTGCCTTGGTGTCAAAGGGCGTGCTTTTCCCTCGCACCCACGACCTGCTTGAATTGTTCGATTTGGCCGCGAGCAATGGATTGGAAGTGCCCGTTGCACGCGACCTGATGGCGCGTTTGGGGCCTTATGCGGTCGAATTTCGCTATCTTGGGGTGATTGCCCCCGAAGTCTCGCGCGAGGAAGCGTCTGGCGCGGTCGAGGCTTGTTTGGAATGGGTAAAGGAACGATTGACATGAAACTCTGCGATTTCGAGGTTGGCCTTGACAAGCCTTTCTTCCTGATCGCCGGCCCCTGCACGGCCGAGTCCGAGCAGCTTTGCATGGACGTCGCCGGCCGCATGAAGGAAATCACCGACAAGCTCGGCGTGCCCTACATCTTCAAGGCCTCCTACGACAAGGCCAACCGCAGCTCGGGCAAGTCGCCGCGCGGCCCCGGCATGGAAACAGGGCTGGCGTGGCTGGCGCGCGTGCGCCGCGAGATCGGCGTGCCCGTGCTCACCGACGTGCATACCGAGGCGGAGATCGCGCCGGTCGCGGTGGTCGTCGATGTCTTGCAGACGCCAGCCTTCCTGTGCCGGCAGACCGATTTCATCCAGGCCGTCGCCGCGAGCGGCAAGCCGGTGAACATCAAGAAGGGCCAGTTCCTCGCCCCGGGCGACATGAAGCAGGTGGTCGCCAAGGCCAGGGAAGCCAATAACGGAGCCGACACCATCATGGTGTGCGAACGCGGCGCTTCCTTCGGCTACAACAACCTCGTCTCGGACATGCGCGCGTTGGCGATCATGCGCGAAACGAATTGCCCCGTTGTCTTCGACGCTACGCATTCGGTGCAGCTGCCCGGCGGGCAGGGCACGAGTTCGGGCGGGCAGCGCGAATTCGTGCCGGTGCTGGCGCGCGCTGCCGTGGCGGTGGGCGTGGCGGGTTTGTTCATGGAAACGCACCCGACGCCGGAAACCGCACTCTCGGACGGCCCCAACGCCTGGCCGCTCGGCCAGATGGAAAGACTTCTCGAAACCTTGCTGGAGCTTGATGCGATCGTCAAGCGGCGTGGCTTCGGCACCGGAATGTGACTTAACTTGATTGGAAGGGAGTGAAACATGAGTGCCATCGTTGATGTCGTCGCCCGCGAAATCCTGGATTCGCGCGGCAATCCCACCGTCGAAGCCGATGTGCTGCTGGAAAGCGGCGTGATGGGCCGTGCCGCCGTGCCTTCCGGCGCCTCGACCGGCTCGCGCGAGGCCATCGAGCTGCGCGACGGCGACAAGGATCGCTATCTCGGCAAGGGCGTCCTGCAGGCTGTCGAAAACGTCAATACCGAAGTCTCCGAGGCGATCATCGGCCTCGATGCCGAGGAGCAGGCCTTCATCGACAAGATCCTGATCGAACTGGACGGCACCGACAACAAGTCGCGCATCGGCGCCAACGCCATGCTGGCCGTTTCCATGGCGACCGCCAAGGCGGCGTCCGAGGAAGCCGGTTTGCCCCTCTACCGCTACTTCGGCGGCTCCGGCCCGATGAGCATGCCGGTACCGATGATGAACGTCATCAACGGCGGCGCGCACGCCAACAACAACCTCGACATCCAGGAGTTCATGATCCTGCCGGTGGGCGCCAAGAGCTTCCGCGAAGCGTTGCGTTGTGGCGCCGAGGTGTTCCACAACCTCAAGAAACTCGTCGACAAGAAAGGCTATCCGACGACGGTCGGCGACGAAGGCGGCTTCGCGCCGAATGTGGCTGGCAACGACGAAGCCATCGAGCTGATCCTGCGCGCCATCGAAGCGGCCGGCTATACGCCCGGCCAGGACGTGGTGCTCGGACTCGACTGCGCCGCTTCCGAGTTCTGCAAGGACGGCAAGTATGTGCTGGCCTCCGAAAAGCTCGAACTCGACTCCGCCGGCATGGCGGATTACCTGGCCACGCTGGCCGGCAAGTACCCGATCATCAGCATCGAGGACGGCATGGCCGAGGGTGACTGGGATGGCTGGAAACTGCTCACCGACAAGCTCGGCAAGTCGGTGCAGATCGTTGGCGACGATCTCTTCGTCACCAATCCGAAGATTCTGCGCGAAGGCATCCAGAAGGGCATCGCCAACGCGATCCTCATCAAGATCAACCAGATCGGCACGCTCACGGAAACCTTCGCCGCCGTCGAGATGGCCAAGCGCGCCGGCTACACCAACGTCATTTCGCACCGTTCGGGCGAGACCGAGGATTCGACCATCGCCGACATCGCCGTGGGTTTGAATGCCGGTCAGATCAAGACGGGCTCGCTGTCGCGCTCCGACCGCATCGCCAAGTACAACCAGCTGCTGCGCATCGAGGAGGATCTCGGCGACACGGTGGCGTACCCCGGCCTCGATGCTTTCTACAACCTGCGCAAATAAACGCTTAGCGTGACCCACGCGCGTAGCGCGCCGCGAGTCTCCCCTCCCGAGAGGGAGGGGCTGGGGGAGGGCGGGCTATGAAATGGCCGACCTGGGTGCTGGTCGTCCTGCTGGCCGGACTGCAATATCCATTGTGGTTCGGCAAGGGTGGCCTGCTCCGGGTGTGGGACATGGAGCGGCAACTTGCCGCCCAGCGCGAATTGAACCAGTCGCTGGAAGCGCGCAATGCATCTTTGGAAGCCGAAGTACGCGATCTCAAGGCCGGCCTCGAGGCCATCGAGGAGCGCGCCCGCTATGAACTCGGCCTCGTCAAGAACGGCGAGATATTCGTGCAGACGCCGACCCGCTGATTTCCGGTCTGCGCGATCTGCACCCGAAAGTCGGTGCTGGCGGCACGGCGGCCGCCGCGCCTGGATTGCCTAGATCGGCCGGGCGGCGCGGTTCCAGTCGAGAACGAAGTCGGCGACCTTCTCGGCCGGCAGGGGGCGACAGTACAGGAAACCCTGCAACTGGTCGCAGCCGAGTTGCTTGAGGTAGTCGCGCTGGGCTTCGGTCTCGACGCCTTCGGCGACCAGGTCGAGCCCGAGGTTGTGGCCGAGCACGATGGTGGCGGAACAGATCGCCGCATCGTCGCGGTCGGTATCGATGTCCTTCACGAAACTCTTGTCGAGCTTGAGGCGATGGATGGGCAACTGCTTGAGGTAAGTGAGCGAGGAATAGCCCGTGCCGAAATCGTCGATTGCCAGCACGATGCCCATGTCGCTGAGCTGCTCGAGGATGGTGATCGTGGCGGCGGGATTCTGCATGGCCGTGCTTTCCGTGATCTCCAGTTCGAGATCGTTGGGGCCCAGTTCGTAGCAGGCGAGTGCGCCACGGATGACCACCGGCAGGTTCTCGTGACGCAATTGCTGGGTGGAGAGATTGACCGCGATGCGCACGCCTTCGACGCCGGCATCCTTGAATTCGCGCAGCTTGCGGCAGGCTTCCCAGAAAACCCAGTCGCCGAGGGGCTGGATCAGGCCGGTTTCCTCCGCGATCTGGATGAACGTGGTCGGCGGCACGAAGCCGAATTCCGGATGGATCCAGCGTGCCAGCGCCTCCAGGCCGAGAATGCGGCCGCTGGCGAGGTCGATCTGTGGCTGGAAATAGAGGCGGAACTGCGGCGCCGCGTGGAGGTTGGATTCTTCCATGGCGGCGCGCAGCGCCGTCTCGATTTTCAGGCGTTCGCGGGCGGCGGAATTCATGCTGGCGGCGAAAAACTGAAAATTGTTGCGCCCCATTGCCTTGGCGTGGTACATGGCCGCGTCCGCATTCTTGAGCAGCGTGTCGGCATCCTTGCCATCGATGGGAAACAGGCTGATGCCGATGCTGGGCGTCGAGTAGAGGGCGCGTGACTCGATCATGTAATTGGCGGCCAGGGAGCGCACGAACTTGCTGGCGATGGCGGAGACCGACAGGGCGTTCTCGATGTCGGGCAGGATGACGACGAACTCGTCGCCGCCGATGCGCGCCACGGTGTCGCTGGCGCGCACGCTCTCGGTCATGCGCCTGGCGATCTGGACCAGCAACTGGTCGCCGATGTGATGGCCGAGCGAGTCGTTGATCTGCTTGAAGTTGTCCATGTCGATCAGCATGATCGCGACCTGGCTGCCATCGCGTTGGGCGCGGCTGAGGGCATGGCCCATCTGCGTCTGTAGGGCGGTGCGGTTTGCCAGCCCGGTCAGCGGGTCGTGGTGGGCGAGGTGGGCCAGCCTTTCGGCCGCTTCCCTTCGTTCGCCGATGTCGAAGAAGGTGGCGATGAAGTTCTCGATTTCGCCGGCAGGGTTGCGCACCACGGAAATGGTCAGCCACTTCGGGTAGATTCGGCCGTCGCGGCGCTTGTCCCAGATTTCTCCGGCCCAGAAGTCGTGTGCGGCGAGATCTTCCCACATGGCCTGGAAGGTGGCGCTCGGGGTGTTGCCGGAGGCGAGCAGTTTCGGATTTCTGCCGAGGACTTCGGCGCGCGGATAGCCGGTCATGCGCTCGAAGGCCGGGTTCACCTCGACGATGCGGTTATTGGCATCCGTGATCAGGATCGCCTCGGATGCGTGATCGAACGCCCTCTCGAGCAGGCGCAGGCGGAAAAGTTCCGCACTGTCGATCGGCTGGTGTTGGGGAACGGGCGTCATGTCGGCTGCCACATCGCTTCAATCGATCAGCTCGATCTGTCCGCCGACATTCACCACGACTTTCGATTCCCCCGCCTCGACCGGCATGGGCGCGGCTTCGGCGGACATCAGCATCGCCCCGCGCGCCACGGGGTAGGGAGGAGCGAAGTGGCTGCCGGCATTCACGCTCATCTGGCGGATGCGATAAGGCTTCTTCATCGCGGTGGCGATGCGTTCGGCTTGCATGCGGAAAGCGTCGATGGCTTCCAGCGTCGCGTCGCCTTCCGCCTTGCTGCGGGTTTCCTGGGCGGGAAAGAAGCCGAGTCCACCGACGGCAAGGCCGCCGGCCTGCAATTTGCCGACCGTGGCCGACAGCGCGGCGGCGTCGCGGCTTTCCAGGACGACTTCGGCGCGCATGCGCCAGCTTTCGATGGCGCGGTTGTTCTTGCCATAGATCGGGGAAGTATGCGTGTTGCCGCTCTTCACGGTGACGCCCGGTTGCGCCTTCGCGGCGGCGATGGCTTCGGCGATGGCGGCCTTGACGCGACGCGCCACCTCGGCGGCATCGGGGCCGCTCATCTCCGCGTAGGCCGTGGCGCGGCCCAGATCGTTGGGCACGTTGGCCTGCACCTCGACGCGGAAGTCGATCAGCGTGCCGGCGGGCTTGGCCGGTTCGCCTGCCCAGGTAGGCAGGGCGACCAACAGACAGATCAGCAGGCTGCGTTTCATCGCGCAAGCTCCTCGAGGAATTGTTGGTAGCGCCGGGCGTTTTGCACGTAGTGCGGCGCATTACGGGCGAAGCGCGCCAGTTGTTCGTCGCTGAGTTCGCGCACCACCTTGCCGGGGGAGCCCATGACCACGGAGCGGTCGGGAATCACCTTGCCTTCCGCGATCAGGGTGTTGGCGCCGATCAGGCAGTGTTTACCGACCATCGCGCCGTTGAGGATCACGCTCTTGATGCCGACCAGCGACCCGTCGCCGATGGTGCAGCCGTGCAGCATGACCATGTGCCCGACGGTGATGTCGCGGCCGAGTGTCAGGGGAACGCCCGCGTCGGTGTGCAGTACCGAGGCATCCTGGACGTTGGTGTTTTCGCCGATCGTGATCGGATCGTTGTCGCCGCGCAGCACGGCGTTCCACCAGATGCTGACGTTTTCCGCGAGACGCACGTCGCCGATGACCGTGGCGTTGGGAGCGATCCAGGCGCTCTCGGCGAGCTGCGGCACCTTGTCGGCGATGCGGTAGACGGGCATCAAAGCTGCTCGCCGAGGTGGATGTCGACCATCAGGTCGTCGGAAAGCTTCTCCAACGCGGCCTTGAGTTCCCGGACGTTGACGTCTGGCGCGGCGGTCAGTTCAGCCTCGCAGTGGAACAGGATTTCCGCAGACATCGGGGCGCTGGCGGTGCGCGTTTGCAGGTCTTCGACATTCACCGCGTGGCGTGCGAGCACCTGCGAAACCTCCCTGACGATACCGATGCGGTCGTGGCCGACGAGATTGAGGCTGAGTCGCCGTCCCGCCACGGCCGACTCTGCCGCGGCGGCGATTTCGACGCCGACCTTGAGACCTTTGAGGGTGGCGAGTGCGGCCTTGAGCGCATCCGCTCTGTCGTCCGGCACGGCGACCTCGACGATGCCGGCGAACTTGCCCGACAGTTGCGCCATCGAGGCTTCGAGCCAGTTGCCGCCGTGCGTCGAAATCGCGGTGGCAAGTTCCTCGACGAGGCCGGGACGATCATCGCCGATGACGGTCAGGATCAGGTGGGTCATTGATACTCCTCCATCGGCACGCAGGCGCAGAACAGGTTGCGGTCGCCATACACGTCGTCGATGCGATTCACCGACGGCCAAAACTTGTTGGCAGAAACCCAGGGCAGCGGGAACAGGGCGGTCTCGCGCGGATAGGGGCGATCCCATTCGCCGCAGATGTCGGCCTGCGAGTGCGGCGCGTGCTTGAGCGGATTGTTGTCGGCCGGCCAAACGCCTTCTTCGATCTTGCGGATCTCGTCGCGGATGGAAATCATCGCCTCGCAGAAACGATCCAGCTCGGCCTGGTTCTCCGACTCGGTGGGTTCGACCATCAGCGTGCCGGCGACCGGGAAGCTCACCGTCGGCGCGTGGAAGCCGTAGTCCATCAGACGCTTGGCGATGTCGATTTCGGCAATCCCCGTGGCGGCTTTGATGGCGCGGATATCGAGGATGCACTCGTGGGCGACGCGGCCGTGGGCGCCGGTGTAGAGCACCGGGTAGTGATCTTTCAGGCGCGCGGCGACGTAGTTGGCGTTGAGGATCGCCACCTCGGTGGCCTGCTTCAATCCGCTGCCGCCCATCATGGCGATGTACATCCACGAGATCGGCAGGATCGAGGCGGAACCGAAGGGCGCGGCCGAGACCGGCGCGACGTGCGGCGCCAGATGCGCCTTGAGTCCGATCGGCCCCATGCCGGGGCCGCCGCCGCCGTGCGGGATGGCGAAGGTCTTGTGCAGGTTGATATGCGAGACGTCGGCGCCGATGTGGCCGGGCGAGGTCAGGCCCACTTGCGCGTTGAGGTTCGCGCCGTCCATGTACACCTGGCCGCCGTGGCTGTGGATGATGCGGCACATTTCCATCACCGCCTCTTCGAACACGCCGTGCGTCGAAGGGTAGGTGAGCATCAGGCAAGAAAGCTTGTCGGCGTGTTGCGCCGCTTTCGCTTTCAGATCGGCGATGTCGACGTTGCCGCTCTCGTCGCAATCGATGACGACGACCGAGAGGCCGCACATCTGCGCCGTCGCCGGGTTGGTGCCGTGGGCCGATTTCGGGATCAGGCAGATGTCGCGATGTCCCTGATTCTGTGCGGCCTGATAGCGGCGGATGGCGACGAGGCCGGCGTATTCGCCCTGCGCGCCGGAGTTGGGCTGGATGAAGATTTCATCGAAGCCGGTGATGGTGGCGAGCCAGCGCGAGAGTTCGCCGATCAGTTGCGCATAGCCTTGCACCTGCTCGGCAGGCGCAAACGGGTGCAGGCTGCCGAAGGCCGGCCAGCTGACCGGCATCATCTCGGCGGCGGCGTTGAGCTTCATGGTGCAACTGCCGAGCGGGATCATCGCGTGGTCGAGGGCGAGATCCTTGTTCTGCAAGCGCTTGAGGTAGCGCAGCATCGCGTGCTCGGTGTGGTGGGTGTTGAACACCGGATGCGTGAGGAAGGGAGTGGTGCGGCGCAGGTTTTCCGGGATTGCGTCGTTGCAGTCATCCTCGATGCGCTTGCCGAGGAGTTGCGCCAGCGCGGCGACGTCCGCGTGCGTCGTCGTCTCGTCGAGGCTGATGCCGACGGTTTCGGCGTCGAGGTGGCGCACGTTGAAGGCGGAAGCCTTCAGTGCCGCCGTTCCCGATAAGCTGTGCGAGCCGTCTGTCGCCGTCTCGCGGGCGCCGACTTTCACGATGATCGTGTCGAAGAAGCTGCCTTTCACTCCCAGCGCATTCGCCAGCAGGCAGGTCAGGCGATGGATGCGCCGGGCGATGCGCTTCAAGCCTTCCGGGCCGTGCCAGACGGCATACATGCCCGCCATGTTGGCGAGCAGCACCTGCGAGGTGCAGATGTTCGAGTTGGCCTTTTCGCGGCGGATGTGCTGTTCGCGCGTTTGCAGCGCCATCCGGAGCGCCGTCTTGCCGCGCGCATCCTTCGACACGCCGATGATGCGGCCGGGCACCGAGCGCTTGTGCTCGTCGAGGCAGGCGAAGAAGGCGGCGTGCGGGCCGCCGTAGCCCATCGGGACGCCGAAGCGCTGCGAGGAACCCAATGCGATGTCCGCGCCCATTTCGCCCGGCGATTTCGTCAGCACCAGCGCCATCAGGTCGCAGGCGACGGCGGTGACCGCGTGTTTTGCCTTGAGACCGGCGATGACGTGGGTGAAATCCTTGATTTCGCCTTTCGCGTTGGGCGTTTGCAGCAGCGCACCGAAGACATCGTGGTCGGCTGCCGTCTCGCCAGCGCCGACAATCAGCTCGAAGCCGAAATATTCCGCGCGGGTCTTGACGACATCGAGCGTCTGAGGGAAGACGTCCTCATCGACGAAGAAGGCGTTGCTCGCGGCCTTGCTGGAGCGCCGCGCCATGGTCATTGCCTCGGCGGCGGCGGTGGCCTCGTCGAGCAGCGAGGCGTTGGCGATCTGCATGCCGGTGAGGTCGATCACCATCTGCTGGTAATTCAGCAGGGCTTCGAGGCGGCCCTGGGCGATCTCGGCCTGGTAGGGCGTGTAGGCGGTGTACCAGCCCGGGTTTTCCAGCACGTTGCGCTGGATCACCGGCGGCGTGTGGGTGCCGTAGTAGCCGAGGCCGATCAGCGATTTTTTGATCTGGTTCCGGTCGGCATGGCTTTTGAGTTTCGTCAGCGCAGCATGCTCGTTCATCGGCGCGCCGAGCGGCAGGTCGGACGGCAGGCGGATGCCGGCGGGCACGGTCTGGGCGATCAGTTCGGTGCGATCCCTGACGCCGATGATGGCGCACATGGCTTGCTGTTCGGCCGCGTTCGGGCCGATGTGGCGCGCGACGAACTCGTCGCGCCCTTCGAGTTCGGCCAGCGTCATTCCGCGGCAACCTTCTCGTAGGCAGCGGCGTCGAGCAGGCCATCGAGGTCTGCGGCATTGGCCGGCTCCAGCTTGAACAACCAGGCGGCGTAGGCATCCTGATTGACACTCTCGGGTGCATCGATGGCGGCATCGTTCTTCGCCACGACTTCACCGGCGATGGGGGCGTAGATGTCGGAGGCGGCTTTCACCGACTCGACGACGGCGCATTCTTCGCCGGCCTTGACCGTGCGGCCGGCGTCCGGCAGTTCGAGGAAAACGATGTCGCCCAGTGCTTCCTGCGCGTGGTCGGTGATGCCGATGGTCACGGTACCGTCGGCTTCCAGCTTCACCCATTCGTGGGATTGCGTGTATTTGAGGTCGGCGGGGATGTTCATGGATTCACTCCTGGAGAAGGGATTGGCCATTGCGGGCGAAGACGGGCTTGACGATTTTCGCGTTGAGAAGCTTGTCGCGGATGGAAACCTGCACTGCGTCGCCAATGGCCACGCCGGCCGGTAGGCGGGCCAGCGCGATCGACCGGTTCAGCGTCGGCGAGAACGAACCGCTGGTGGTTTCGCCGTCGCCGTGGGGCGTGACGACTTTCTGGTGGGCGCGCAGGATGCCCTTGTCGAGCAGCACGAGGCCGAGAAACTGGCGCAGCGCACCCTGGGCTCGCCGTGTCACCAGAGCCGACTTTCCGATGAAGTCGCGGTTGGGGTCTTTCATGTCCAGCGTCCAGATCAGACCGGATTCGAGCGGGTTCTGCGTCTCGTCCATGTCCTGGCCGTAGAGATTCATGCCAGCCTCCAGGCGCAGCGTGTCCCTGCTGCCTAAGCCACAGGGCCTGACCCCGGCGTCGTCGAGTTTCTGCCAGACCGTGGCGGCTTCGTCGGCCGGCACGGCGATCTCGAAACCGTCTTCGCCGGTGTAGCCGGTGCGGGCGATCAGCCAGCCATCCCAGTCCGTGGCCTGGAAAGCGCCGAGCATCACCGTGTGTGCGCGGGCGACGGGGAAAGCCGTCCAGAAGCGCTCGCGGGCGTTGGGGCCCTGCACGGCGATCATCGCCAGATCGCGGCGCGGGGTGAGCTTCACCGCGAAGTTGGCGGCGACGAGGCGCATCCAGGCCAGATCCTTCTCGGCCGTGCCGGCATTGACGACGATGCGGTATTTCTCGGGCGTGAAGAAGTAGACGATCAGGTCGTCGATGACGCCGCCGTCGTCCTTGAGCATGCACGAATAGAGCGCCTTGCCCGGCGTCGTCAGCTTGGCGACATCGTTGGCGAGAAGGCGGCGCAAGAACGGCTGGGCTTCCGCGCCGACGAGATCGATGCCGAGCATGTGCGACACATCGAACATGCCGGCGTCCGTGCGCACCGCGTGATGCTCTTCGAGTTGTGAACCGTAGTGGATCGGCATCTGCCAGCCGGCGAAATCGACGATCTTGGCGCCGGCGGCGAGGTGGGTGTCGTAAAGAGGCGTTTTCTGGATCATTGGGTCAGGTCGGCCCGGCGGCAGTCCGCCCAGCAGTTGGGGGTTTCGTAGAGGCGCACCTGTTCAAGATGCAAGTGGTTCCCGTAGGTATCCTGGTAGAGCGGATCGAGGATCTCGAAGGCCAGCCGCGCGAGGTTTTCGGCGGTCGGCACGCGGTCGAGCACCACGGTCTTGTGGCCGGGCAGGGCGGCGAGGAACTCCATCACCTGCGCATCGCCCCGGAAGACGAGGAAAGCGTGATCCCAAGCCTCGACGACATGGGTCATGGCGATCCGCTTGACCTCGGAGAAGTCCATCACCATGCCGGTGTCCGGTCGTCCGTCTGTTTCGATGACGTCACCGGCCAGGGTGATTTCCAGCGCATAGCGATGCCCGTGCAGATGGCGGCACTGGCTCTGGTGATCGGGAATGCGGTGGCCAGCGTCGAATTCGAGACGGCGGGTGATCTGCATGGCAACGGTGGTAATCTGGGAATGCAAAAGTATATCCCAGCCCCCAGCCATGACCGATGCCGATGCACTGATGACGGTGAGCGACCACAACCGCGATTTCACGGGCATGACGTATGTCTACCCGGTGGTCTCCCGTCGTGCCGGCGGCGTTTCGCTGGGCATCAATCTCAATCCGAATAACGCCTGCAACTGGCGCTGCATTTATTGCCAGGTACCCGACCTCAAGCGTGGCGGTCCGCCGCCCATCGACCTAGGGCGGCTGGAAAACGAGTTGCGGACGATGCTCGACCAGCTTTACCTGGGCGATTTTCTCGAGCGTCATGCGCCCGTCGGGGCGCGTCGCGTCGTCGACGTGGCGTTTTCCGGCAATGGCGAGCCCACCAGCGCGCGCGAGTTTCCGACAGTGGTGGCTCTGGTCAATCGCTTGCTGGACGAGCGCGCACTCGCCGCGCGCCCGCTGATGCGCCTGATCACCAACGGCAGCCTGCTCGATCGCGTGGGGGTTCAGGCCGGCATTGCCGCCATCGGTACCGGGGGCGGCGAGGTCTGGTTCAAGGTCGATGCGGCGGGCGTTGCGGCGATGCGGCGCATCAACAACGCGGCAAGCCGTCCCGAGACGGTGCTGCGGCGCCTGCTGCAATGCGCCGACCTGTGCCCCACCTGGGCGCAGACCTGCATGTTCGCCTTCGACGGCGCGGCGACGCCCGATCTGGATAGCTATCTGGAATTGATCCACCCGGTCGCCGGCCGCCTGGCCGGAATCCACCTTTACGGACTGGCGCGACCATCCCTGCAACCGGAAGCCCCGAGGCTGGCCGCGCTTGCCCCCGACGTGCTGGAAAACGCCGCCGAAACCATCCGGCGGCGCACGGGGCTGACGGTGCGCGTCAGCCCCTGAACCCGGACCCGCTCAGTTCTTGCGGCTGGCCCGGGCTTCCTTCTTGAGTTCCTTGAACAGCGTGGGGTCGGTCGCCTTCAGGTATTCCGCCACTTCGTAGTCCTCGCGCTTGATCTTGTTGATGTCGATCTGCTCGACATGGACCAGGCGCAGCAGGTTCTGGACCGGGCGCGGCATGTTGCGGCCGCTCTCATAGCGGGAGCCGCCGCTTTGCGTCACGCCGAGGCGCGACCAGAACTGCTGCTGGTTCATGCCGAGCTTGCGGCGGATTTCACGGGCATCGATCTTTTCGGTTGCTTTCATGATGTGTTGTCCTTCCTTTGAAAGATATACTTTTGTAATAGGGGATGCGACCTGACGAGCATACTACGGAAGTTATAGATACACAAGCGATCGGAATAGTTCATTGCCATAATGGGCACAAATTCCCCATCTGATCGGAGAGAGCGAGGGCGCTGCAACGCCACGCGCCTTCGGTATAGAATGCGCGCCTTTCGTTGCTGCATGGACAGAACATGGCGCTGATCGTTCAAAAATATGGCGGAACGTCGATGGGCTCGGCCGAGCGTATCCGCGAGGTCGCACGTCGCGTGAAACGCTGGAAAGCCGCGGACAACCAGGTGCTGGTCGTCGTTTCCGCGATGAGCGGAGAGACCAATCGCCTCATTGCGCTCGCCAAGGAGGTTTCGACCGAGCCGCATCCCCGCGAACTCGACGTGATGATCGCCACCGGCGAGCAGGTCACCATCGCCCTGCTGGCGATGGCGTTGCAGGACATCGGCGTCAAGGCAAAGAGCTATACCGGCGGGCAGGTCAAGGTGCTCACCGACAGCACGCACACCAAGGCACGCATCCTTTCGATCGACGAGGGCAACCTGCGGCGCGATCTCGACGACGGTACGGTCGTCATCGTCGCCGGTTTCCAGGGCGTCGACGAATCCGGCAACATCACCACCCTGGGGCGTGGCGGCTCGGACACTTCGGCCGTGGCATTGGCCGCCGCCCTGCGCGCCGACGAATGCCAGATTTATACCGATGTCGATGGCGTCTATACCACCGATCCGCGCATCGTGCCGGAAGCCCGCAAGCTGGATCGCATCACCTTCGAGGAGATGCTCGAGATGGCCAGTCTCGGCTCGAAGGTTCTGCAGATCCGCTCGGTGGAATTCGCCGGCAAGTACAAGGTCAAGCTGCGCGTGCTTTCGAGCTTCGAGGAAGAAGGCAAGGAAACCCCCGGCACGCTGATTACCGTTGAGGAAGACACCACCATGGAACAACCGATCATTTCCGGCATCGCCTTCAATCGCGACGAGGCGAAACTGACGATTCTCGGCGTGCCCGACCGTCCCGGCATTGCCTCGCAGATTCTCGGCCCGATCGCCGAGGCCAACATCGACGTCGACATGATCATCCAGAACGTCGGCCACGACGGCACGGCGGACTTTTCGTTCACCGTCAATCGCGGCGAGTATCCGCGCGCCCTCAAGGTGCTCGAAGAGCAGATCAAGCCCCACATCGGCGCGCGTGCCATCGAGGGCGACAACAAGATCTGCAAGGTCTCCGCCGTCGGTGTCGGCATGCGTTCACACCCCGGCGTAGCCAGCATGATGTTCCGCGCCCTGGCCGAGGAAGGCATCAACATCCAGATGATCTCGACTTCCGAAATCAAGATTTCCGTGGTGGTCGACGAGAAGTATCTGGAACTCGCGGTACGCGTGCTGCACCAGACCTTCGGGTTGGACAAGACAGCCGCCTGAGTAGGGGCCGCCGCGCCGTATCGCCGGCGCCGACTTTCGCTGCACCGGGGCGGGACGCCTACGGCGTCACGGCGTGCCGTTCCTTGTAGTCGCAGACCTCGCGCACGATGCAGCGCCAGCATTCGGGCCTCCTGGCCTTGCAGACGTAGCGGCCGTGGAGGATCAGCCAGTGATGGGCGTGCTGGCGGTACTCGGCGGGGACGACCTTGAGCAGTTTCTTTTCCACCGCATCGACATCCTTGCCCGGCGCGAGGCCGGTGCGGTTGGCGAGGCGGAAGATGTGCGTGTCGACGGCGATGGTCGGCTCGCCGAAGACGATGTTGAGCACCACGTTCGCCGTCTTGCGGCCGACGCCGGGCAGGGCTTCGAGGGCGACGCGGTCGTTGGGGACGTTGCCGCCGTGGCGCTCCAGCAGCAGGCGGGCGGTGGCGGCGACATTTTTCGCCTTGGTCCTGAAAAGCCCGATGGTCTTGATGTGTTCGGCGACGGTCTCTGCGCCGAGCACGGCCATGGCGGCCGGTGTCGGCGCGGCGGCGAACAGCGCGGGGGTGGCGAGGTTGACGCTCTTGTCGGTGGCCTGCGCCGAGAGGATCACAGCGACCAGCAACTGGAAAGGCGTGGCATAGGCCAGTTCGGTTTTCGGCTCGGGGTCGCGTTCCGCGAGGCGGCGGAAGAATTCCTGCCGTCGGGTCGGCGTCATGCCATCGCCTGCTGTGCCAGCAATCGCGCCTTGGCGCGTTCGTTGGCGCGCCATTCGAGCCAGTTGCGCCCGGCGATCATCAGGCCGAGCACGAAAAAGGCGCCGGGCGGCAGGATGGCGAGCAAAAAGCCCGGGTAGTCCTCGGGCAGTACCTGCCAGGCGCTCCAGTCCGGCACGATCATCTCGATACCGGCGAACAGCGTGCCCTGGCCGAACAGCTCGCGCAGTGCACCGAGCAGGCCGATCACCCAGACAAAGCCGATGCCCATGACGGCGCCGTCGTAGGTCGATAGCCAGACGCCGTTCTTCGCCGCGAAGGCTTCGACGCGTGCCAGCACGATGCAGTTGGTGACGATGAGCGGAATAAAGATGCCCAGCACGAGGTAAAGATCGTGCAGGAAGGCGTTGAAAAGCAGGTCGACCACGGTGACGAGCGCGGCGATGATGAGGATGAACACGGGGATGCGAATCTCGTAGGGAATGAAGCCGCGCAGCAGCGAGACGCCGAAGTTGGCCAACGCCATGACGAGAATGGTGGCGAGCCCGAGGCTGACGGCATTCACCATGGTGCTGCTGACCGCCAGCAGCGGGCACAGGCCGAGCAGCTGGGCGAGCACGGCGTTCTGTTTCCACAGGCCGTTGCGGGTGAGGTCGCGGTAGGGACTCATGGCGTTTCCTCCGGGTTGTAGCGGCTGCCGGCGGGCAGGGCGTAGAGTTTGTCGGCATGTTCCAGTGCCCAGTCGAGTGCCTTGCCGCTGGCATTGACGACGGCGCGCGCCGAGATCGTGGCGCCGACCCGCTGGTCGAACACGCCGCCATCCAGCTTCACGCGCCATTTCTCGCGCGGTACGGCGGCGAAATTGCGCTCGTCGAACTGGCGGATCCACGGGCTGGCCTTGTTCTTGTCCTTTTTGGGGTCGATGTAGTCGCCGAGCCCCGGGGTTTCCTTGTGGTGGGTGACGCGCACGGCGGCCAGCCGGCCGTCGGCGCGCACTGCGAGGATCAGATCGATGCGGCCGGAATAGCCGTCGCGCGCGGCGGCTTCCATGATCAGCGCCGCAGGTTCCGAGCCGCGCCGTGCGCGGTACAAACGCGTGGGCGCGTTCAGGCCGATGGCGGGGACGGGCGGCAGTTCGATGGCGTCGGCGAGCAGGTCGTTGTCGTAGTCGGCGGGCGGGAGAACCTCGGCGATGAGGCGGCGCTTGGCTTCTTGCTGGGTGGTCTCGATGGTTGGCCGGGTCAGCTGATAGACCCAGGCCATCAGGGAAGTGAATGCCACCGTGAATAGGAGCAGGATGGCGGCGGTGCGCAGTGAAATGCGCGCCGCATTCGCCTGTGCCATGCCGCCCGCCGGCGGGATGGCCTTGCTGGGGTCACTCATGGCGCGGGCCCCCTGCGCTGGTGGCCGAACACTTTGGGCTGGGTGTGCATGTCGATCAGCGGCACCAGCAGGTTCATCAGCAGGATGGCGAAAGCCATGCCGTCGGGATAGGCGCCGAAGCTGCGGATGATCCAGGTCAGCAGCGCCGCGCCGGTGGCGAAGATCAGCTTGCCGAGCGGCGTGGTCGAGCCGGAGACGGGATCGGTGGCGATGAAAAAGGCGCCGAGCATCGCGCCGCCGGTGAACAGGTGGAAGTGCGCGCCGACGAAGCGTTCCGGTGCGATGAGGTTGAAGACGCTGGCGACGGCGACGAGCGTGACGATGAAGGCCACGGGTACATGCCAGGTGATGACGCGCTGCTGCATCAGCCACAGGCCGCCGAGCAGGTAGCCGGCGGCGATCCACTCCCAGCCGCGTCCGCCGACGTTGCCGAAGCTGGCGTGCGAGCCGAGCAGTCCGGCGATGGCGGCGCGCTGTTCCGGGTCGCGCAGCACCATGCGCAGGGCGTCGAGCGGCGTGGCCATGACGAGGGCGTCGAGTTGCCGGGGTTCGCCGATGAGGCCGGAGAAGATCGCGTGCAGCATCGGCCCCAGTTCGTTGAATTCGGCGCGCGGCCATTGCGACATCAGCTGCGGATAGGCAACGATCATCGCGCAGAAGGCGACCATCGCCGGGTTGAAGGGGTTCTGGCCGAGGCCGCCGTAAAGATGCTTGGCGACGACGATGGCTACAACGACGCCGAGCACGGTGAGCCACCAGGGGGCGATGGGCGGAAAGGTGAGCGCCACCAGCCAGGCGGTGACGAGCGCGCTGCCGTCGGTGAGGTAGAGCATCACCGGCTTGTCGCGCAGGCGCAGCATCAGCGCTTCGGCGGCCAGGGCGGTGAATGAGGCGAGCGCGATCTGCACGAGGATCGCGGCGCCGAAAAACCAGACGTAGGCCGCGATGCCGGGCAGCAGGGCGACGAGCACCTTGAGCATGACGCTGCGGACGCTGGCGGGCTGGAGGGTATGGGGCGAGATGGCCATCAGGCGTTTTCCGTGGGAGCGTCCGTCGGCGTTTTCTCTGCACGCTGCTGGGCGGCGGCGATCTTGGCGGCATCTTCCTGCGCCAGCTTCGCTTTGGTTTCGGCGGCCCTGGCTGCCAGTCGTGCCGCCTTTTCCTGCTTCTCGCGTTCTTCGCGGAACAGGCGGAAGTCGTAACGTTCGCGGGCGAGGTCGGCGGCGGCCTTCTCGCGTTCGCGCGCGCGAATCTCGGCCTTGGCGAAGCGGTAGTAGTCGACCAGCGGGATGTGCGCCGGGCAGACGTAGGCGCAGCAACCGCATTCGATGCAGTCGAACAGGTGATATTCCTGCGCCTTGCCGAAGTTCTTCGAGCGGGCGTACCAGTACAACTCGTGCGGCTGCAGCACCACCGGGCAGGCGCGGGTGCAGGCGCCGCAGCGGATGCAGGCCATCTCCAGCGGCGGTGGCGGGAACAGCTTCGGGCTCATCGCCAGCAGGCAGTTGCTGGCCTTGACTACCGGCACGTCCAGGTCGGGCAGCGGAAAGCCCATCATCGGGCCGCCCATGATGACGCGGTCGGTGTCGGCGCGCGGCTCGGCCAGCGCCAGCAGCGTTTTCATCGGCGTGCCGATCACCACTTCGAAGTTGCCGGGACGGGCGACGTTGCCGGTCAGCGTGACGATGCGCGAAACGAGCGGTTCGCCGTGCAGCACGGCACGCGCCACCGCGTAGGCCGTGCCGACGTTGAAGCACTGCACGCCGAAATCCGGCCCGAGCTTGCCGTAGGGAATGGCGATGCCGGTCAGCACGCGGATCAGCTGCTTCTCGCCGCCGGCCGGGTAGAGCGAGGGCACGGCGACCACCTTGCAGCTGCTGCCGTCGCATTCGCCCATGGCGGCGCTCATGGCCTCTAGCGCGGCGGGCTTGTTGTCCTCGATGCCGCAGAGAATGCGTTTCGCGCCCATCAGGCGGCCGAGGATGCGCGCACCGGCGACGATGTCGGCGGCGCGTTCGCGCATCAGGCGGTCGTCGCAGGTGATCCAGGGTTCGCATTCGGCGCCGTTGATGATCAGCGTGTCGATCAGCGGGCGCGACTTGACGTGGCTGGGGAACGCCGCGCCACCGAGGCCGACGATGCCGGCGGCCCGGAGGCGCTCGCGCAGGGTTTCCGCATCGCTGGCGAAGGGGTCGAGGGGCGCGTTGTCTGCCGAAAGAGCTACCCGGGTGTCGGCGCCATCCGGTTCGATGATCGCGCAGGGCGCGGCAAGTCCGGAGGGGTGGGGCAGGGTGTGCGATTCGATGGCGACCACGATGCCGGAAGTCGGCGCGTGTACAGCGGCCCCGAAAGGGCCCTCGGCCCGACCGATGACCTGGCCTTTCAGCACCTTGTCGCCGGTTTGCACGCAGATTGCGGCCGCGCCCGTGGCGCTCTGGCGGAAAGGCACGACGAGACGCGACGGTAGCGGTGCCGGCACGATCGGCGTGTCCGCCGACGCTTCCTTGTGCGCGGCGGGTTTGACGCCGCCGGGAAATCGGAAGAGTTCAAGCATGCTGCGGCCCCGCCGGATTGATCGGGATCACGGGATACTTCCATTTCCAGGTGTCGATGGTTTCTGGCAGCGGTTCCATCGTGATGCAGTTGACGGGGCAGGGCGGAAGGCACAGTTCGCAGCCGGTGCATTGCGCGGCGATGACCGTGTGCATCTGCTTGGCCGCGCCGACGATGGCATCGACCGGGCAGGCCTGGATGCACAGCGTGCAGCCGATGCAGGTCTGCTCGTCGATGAGAGCGACGCTCTTCGGTTTCTCGATGCCGTGTTCCGCCGACAGCGGCTTGTATTCGCGGCCGAGCAGGTCGGCCAGTTTGCGCACGCCGTCGTCGCCGCCGGGCGGGCACTGATTGATCTCCGCCTCGCCCTTGGCCACGGCTTCGGCATAGGGTTTGCAGCCTGGGTAGCCGCACTGGCCGCATTGCGTCTGCGGCAGGATGGCATCGATCTTCTCGACCAGCGGATCGCTCTCGACCTTGAACTTGACGGCAGCGAAGCCCAGCGCGGCACCGAGAACGACGGCGCCCAGCGCCATGACGAGGATGGCTGACAGCATGCGGCTACTGGTACCGGTCGAGCCCGGCAAAGCCCATGAAGGCCAGGCTCATGATGCCGGCGGTGACCATGGCGATGGCGGTGCCGCGAAAATGGATGGGCATGTCGGCGCCTTCCAGCCGTTCGCGGATGCCGGCGAACATCACCAGCGCGAGGGTGAAGCCGAGCGCCGAGCCGGCGCCGAACAGCATCGATTCGATCAGGCCGTGGCCGAGGCCGATGTTGAGCAGCGGCACGCCGAGCACGGCGCAGTTGGTGGTGATGAGCGGCAGGTAGATGCCGAGCACCTGATGCAGCACCGGGCTGGTCTTCTGGATCACCAGTTCGGTAAATTGCACGATCGCCGCGATGGTGACGATGAAGGACAGCGTGCGCAGGTAAAGCAGGTCGTTGGGGGCGAGCAGCCAGGTGTCGATGACGTAGCTGGTGGCGCAGGCCAGCGTGAGCACGAAGGTGGTCGCCGCACCCATGCCGACGGCGGTCTCCAGCTTGCGCGAGACGCCCATGAAGGGGCACAGGCCGAGCAGGCGGACGAAGACGACGTTATTGACGAGGACCGCGCCGAGGACGATGAAAAGGTAGGTGCTCATGATCGAAAAAAGCCGGGAAGACCCGGCAGGGGCGAATTATCCCGCTTTGTTGCGGGCGCAACAACCCTTCGTCGAAGAGTGTCAAGCGACGAGGGCATCTCCGAACAGGCGTGCCGGTTCGGTGCCGGGGGAGGGAGCGGGACGGCGCTTGAAATGCATGCCCTGCATGGGTAAATGGTGCCCGCTTTGCTATAGTCTGCCGTTGGCATAAAGCCGTTCCAAAAGAACGATAGAAAAAACAGGACCAAGGGCGGATGGCAAGCAATAACGGTAAAGATAAATCTCTCGAGTCCTGGATCTGGGATGCCGCGTGCTCCATCCGCGGCGCCAAGGACGCGCCGAAATACAAGGACTACATCCTCCCCCTCATCTTCACCAAGCGCCTCTGCGACGTCTTCGACGACGAGCTGAACCGCATCGCGAAGGAAGTCGGCTCGCGCCAGAAGGCCTTCCAGCTCGCCAAGGCCGACCACAAGCTGGTGCGCTTCTACCTGCCCCTGGTACCGGATGATCCCGAGCAGCCCGTCTGGTCCGTCATCCGCAAGCTCTCCGTCAAGATCGGCGAAGGCGTCACCACCCACATGCGCGCCATCGCCCGGGAAAACCCGCTGCTGCAGGGCATCATCGACCGCGTCGACTTCAACGCCACCACCCACGGCCAGCGCGACCTCGACGACGACCGCCTCTCCAACCTCATCGAGGCCATCAGCACCAAGCGCCTCGGGCTCGACGACGTCGAGGCCGACATCATCGGCAAGAGCTACGAATACCTGATCCGAAAGTTCGCCGAAGGCGGCGGCCAGAGCGCCGGCGAGTTCTACACCCCGCCCGAGGTCGGCACCATCATGTCCCGCGTGCTCCAGCCCGAACCCGGCATGGAAATCTACGACCCCACCTGCGGCTCCGGCGGCCTGCTGGTGAAATGCGAAATTGCCATGGAGGAAACCGCCAAGGGCAAAAAGCGCACCGTCGCTCCGCTAAAACTGTTCGGTCAGGAATTCACCCCCGAGACCTGGGCCATGGCCAACATGAACATGATCATCCACGACATGGAAGGCCAGATCGAGATCGGCGACACCTTCAAGAACCCCAAATTCCGCAACCGGCAGGGCAAGCTGCGCAGCTTCGACCGCGTCGTCGCCAATCCCATGTGGAACCAGGACTGGTTCACCGAGGCCGACTACGACAACGACGAACTCGACCGCTTCCCCGCCGGGGCCGGCTTCCCCGGCAAATCCTCCGCCGACTGGGGTTGGGTGCAGCACATCCACGCCAGCCTGAACGCCACCGGCCGCGCCGCCGTCGTTCTCGACACCGGCGCCGCCTCGCGCGGATCGGGCAATGCCGGCACCAACAAGGAAAAGACCGTCCGCCAGTGGTTCGTCGACCACGACCTCATCGAGAGCGTGCTCTACCTGCCCGAAAACCTCTTCTACAACACCACCGCGCCGGGCATCGTGCTGTTCCTGAACAAGGCCAAGACCAAGGCGCGCCAGGGCAAGGTTCTCCTCGTCAACGCCTCCCAGGTCTTCGAAAAGGGCGACCCCAAGAACTTCATCCCCGAAGCCGGCATCCAGCGCATCGCCGACACCCTCATCGGCTGGACCCAAGCCGAAAAGCTCAGCCGCATCGTCGATCACGCCGAACTGAAGAAGAACGACTACAACATCTCCCCCAGCCGCTACATCCACACCTCGGATGCCGAAACCTACCGGCCCATCGCGGAAATCGTCGAGGAACTCAGGGGCATCGAGGCCGAGGCCAAGGAAACCGATCAAGCTCTCGACAGAATTCTCAAACAACTCGGAATCGGCGCATGAACGCAGATCGAGACACGCCGAATTCTCCGCACATGCCCGTGTCACTATGGTTTCGTATAAGAAGCCTCAACCCCGTCGAATTCGACGGGGTTAAGAGGTGTTCACCCCCAAGTCACCGCATACGCACAGGGCACAAGGTCCACGGCATTGTTGAAAACGTCGATCACGCCAGGGTTAATTCCGGCGATTTCGCCATAGTTGCAATTCAGGCCGGCTACAAACGATTCATCCAATCAAAATGCCATCTGCGCCCATCTGCGGTTGCCCTTCAGGAAGGAGCTGACGCATGAAAAAGACGCCTGCAAACAAGCAAACGTCTCTCACGCGCTCCTCCGCCGTCGAATACCTCACCTTCGTCGCGGCACAGGGTCAAGGTGGCGTCGAGGTGGTTTATGCCGACGAGGACATCTGGCTGAGCCAGAAAATGATGGGCGTTCTCTACGACGTGAATGTGAGAACCATCAACGAGCACCTGAAAAAGCTTTTTTCCGACAGAGAGCTGCAAGAGGATTCAGTTATCCGGAAATTCCGGATAACTGCCAGCGATGGCAAAAACTACAACACCCTGCACTACAACCTCTCCGCCATCATCGCCGTCGGCTACAAGGTCAACTCCGAGCGGGCCGTCCAATTCCGCAAATGGGCCACCACCGTGGTCAAGGAATACACCATCAAGGGCTTCGCGATGGACGACGAACGCATCAAGGCGGGCGGCACCGTCCTGACCAAACAGTATTTCGAGGAACAGATCCAGCGCGTCCGCGAAATCCGCCTCAGCGAGCGCAAGTTCTACCAGAAGATCACCGACATCTACGCCACCGCCATCGACTACGACCGCAGCGCCACGGCCACCCAGCGTTTCTTCGCCACCGTGCAGAACAAGCTCCACTGGGCCATCCACGGTCACACCGCCGCCGAGGTCATCGTGGACCGGGCCGATGCCGGCAAACAGCACATGGGCCTGACCACATGGAAAGATGCGCCCCACGGCAAAATCCAGAAATTCGATGTCAGCGTCGCCAAAAACTACCTGGCCGAACCGGAGATGGCGCAACTCTCCCGCCTCGTCAACGCCTACCTCGATGTCGCCGAAGACATGGCCCAACGGCACATCCCCATGACCATGCAGGACTGGGAAACCCGCCTCAACCGCTTCATCGAAGCCACCGACCGGGAAATCCTGCAGGACGCCGGCAAAGTCACCGCCGAAATCGCCAAAGCCCACGCCGAATCCGAGTTCGAGAAATACCGCATCGTCCAGGATCGCTTGTTTGTCTCGGATTTCGACGCCGAAGTCCTGCAATCGGAGGTCC
>CAZGOH010000027.1:0-25471 GCA_964527195.1 uncultured Methyloversatilis sp. | reverse complement strand
TCAAGGGCATTCTGGTCAACATCTTCGGCGGCATCATGAAGTGCGACACCATCGCCACCGGCGTGGTGACGGCGGCCAAGGAAACGCATCTGTCCGTCCCGCTGGTTGTGCGCATGAAGGGCACCAACGAAGACCTCGGCAAGAAGATCCTCGCTGAATCCGGTCTGCCGATCATCGCCGCCGACACCATGGCGGAAGCCGCGACCAAGATCGTCGCGGCGGTCAAGTAAGGGAGCCGACATGTCCATCCTCATCAACAAAGACACCAAGATCATTACCCAGGGCATTACCGGCAAGACGGGTCAGTTCCACACCGAGAAGTGCATCGAGTACGCGAACGGCAAGAACTGCTTCGTGGCGGGCGTCAATCCGAAGAAGGCCGGCGAGAAGATTTTCGACGTGCCGATCTTCGCCTCGGTCAAGGAAGCCAAGGCCCAGACCGGCGCCACCGTTTCCGTCATCTACGTGCCGCCCGCCGGCGCGGCCGATGCAATCTGGGAAGCCTGCGAAGCCGATCTCGATCTCGCCATCTGCATCACCGAAGGTATCCCCGTGCGTGACATGCTGGTGGTGCGCAACAAGATGAAGCAGAAGGAAGCCGCCGGCGGCAAGAAGACGCTGCTGCTCGGGCCCAACTGTCCCGGCCTGATCACGCCGGACGAAGTCAAGATCGGCATCATGCCCGGCCACATCCACCGCAAGGGCCGTATCGGCGTCGTTTCACGTTCCGGCACGCTGACCTATGAAGCCGTCGCCCAGCTGACCGAAATCGGCCTCGGCCAGTCTTCGGCGGTGGGCATCGGCGGCGACCCGATCAACGGGCTCAAGCACATCGACGTCATGAAGGCCTTCAACGACGATCCCGATACCGACGCCGTCATCATGATCGGCGAGATCGGCGGTCCGGACGAAGCCGATGCTGCGCGCTGGTGCAAGGAGAACATGAAGAAGCCGATCGTCGGTTTCATCGCCGGCGTCACGGCGCCGGCCGGCAAGCGCATGGGCCATGCCGGTGCGCTGATCTCCGGCGGTGCGGATACCGCGGATGCCAAGCTCGCCATCATGGAAGAGTGCGGCTTCAAGATCACCCGCGATCCGTCGGTGATGGGCAAGCTGTTGAAGGCCATGCTGTAAGGTCGAAAGTCGGCTCTGGCGGAACGGCGAGGCGGGCTGCGGCCCGTCTCGCGTTTGTGGTGCCGTGCGCGGCAAGCGGAGCGTTTCACGATAACATCCGCCCCCTTGTGACCGGTAAAACCCATGAGCAAACAACTGATCATCGCCGAAAAGCCCTCCGTCGCCCAAGACATCGCCCGGGCGCTGGGGGGGTTCACCCGCGAGGGCGACTACTTCGAAAGCGAGCACTATGTATTGAGCTCGGCCATCGGCCACCTGCTCGAACTGGCAGTGCCCGAGGAATACGACGTCAAGCGCGGCAAGTGGAGTTTCACGCATTTGCCGGTGATCCCGCCGCGCTTCACGCTCAACCCGATCGACAAGACCGCCGACCGTTTGCGCCTGCTGACGCGCCTGATCAAGCGCAAGGATGTCGCCGGCCTGGTGAACGCCTGCGACGCGGGGCGCGAGGGCGAACTGATTTTCCGTTACGTCGTCCAGCACGCCCTGCCGAAGGCTGAAAAACCGGTCCGCCGTCTCTGGTTGCAGTCGATGACGCCGCAGGCGATCAAGGACGGCTTCGCCCATCTGCGCAGCGACGCCGAGATGTTGCCACTGGCCGACGCCGCCCGCTGCCGCTCCGAAGCCGACTGGCTGATCGGCATCAACGGCACCCGTGCCATGACCGCCTTCAACTCGCAGGAAGGCGGCTTCTACAAGACCACCGTCGGCCGCGTGCAGACGCCGACGCTAGCCATCCTGGTCGAACGCGAAAAGACCATCCGCGCCTTTCAGCCGCGCGACTACTGGGAGGTCGAGGCCGAATTCCAGGCCGTCGCCGGCACTTATCGCGGCAAGTGGTTCGACGAGAGGTTCAAGAAGTCGGACGATGAACATGCCAAAGCCGAGCGCCTCTGGGAGCGCTCGAAGGCCGAAGCACTGCGCAAGAAGTGTCTCGGCAAGCACGGCGAGGTTTCGGAAGAATCGAAGCCCAAGACCGAAGCCTGCCCGCTGCTCTACGACCTGACTTCGCTACAGCGCGAGGCCAATGGCCGCTTCGGCTTTTCCGCGCGCAACACCCTCGCCCTGGCACAGGCGCTCTACGAACGCCACAAGGTGCTGACCTATCCGCGTACCGACAGCCGCTACCTGCCCGAGGACATGCTCGGCGCCGCCAGGAACACCCTGCGCGCGCTCACCGAAAGCGGCTACCCCGCCGCGAAGGCGGTGCTCGACAACGGCTGGGTGCATCCGACCAAGCGCATCTTCAACAACGCCAAGGTTTCCGACCACTTCGCCATCATTCCCACCGGGGTGCCGCCGAAAAGCCTGACCGAGCCCGAGCAAAAGCTCTACGACCTGGTAGTGAAACGCTTCATCGCCATCTTCTACCCGAGCGCCGAATATCTCGTCACCACGCGCATCACGCGCGTCGAAGGCGAACCCTTCAAGACCGAAGGCAAGGTGCTCGTCACCCCCGGCTGGCTGGCCGTGTATGGCAAGGAATCGCAGGCCGACGAAGAATCGCCCAACCTGCCGCCCTTGCAGAAAAAGAACGAGCGCATTGTCGAACGCGTGTGGGCCAACGATGTCGAGGTGAAATCGCTCGCCACCAAGCCGCCGCCGCGCTTCAACGAAGCGACGCTGCTCTCGGCCATGGAAGGGGCCGGCAAGCTGGTCGATGACGAGGGGCTACGCGAAGTGATGAGCGAACGCGGCCTTGGCACCCCTGCCACGCGCGCCGCCACCATCGAGGGACTGATCGCCGAGGAATATGTCCATCGCAACGGTCGCGAGCTGCAGCCGACCGCTAAAGCGTTTAACCTTTTATTCGCGCTGGAACAGCTGGACGTCGATGAGATCCGTTCGCCCGAGCTGACCGGCCTGTGGGAATGGAAGCTGCGCGAGATGGAGCACGGGCGCTTGAAGCGCGAGGAGTTCATGGCCCACATCGTCGAACAGACGCAGGCGATGGTTGATCGCATCAAGAACGGCGAGTTTTCCGACGCCGATTTCGGCACGCTCGAGACGCCTTGCCCGAAGTGTGGTGGCGCGATCCACGAAACCTACCGCCACTTCAAGTGCGATCGCTGCGACTACAAGCTGTGGAAGGTCGTCGCCAGCCGGCAGTGGGAACCGGAGGAGATGGACGAGTTGCTGGAAAAGCGGCAGATCGGCCCGCTGCAGGGTTTCCGCAGCAAGATGGGGCGCGCCTTCGCCGCCGTCATCAAACTCGACGAAAACCATGCCCCGAGTTTCGACTTTGGCAACGAGGAAGACTCCGCGGAAGAAGTCGACTTCAGCGGCCAGGAAGCGCTCGGTGCCTGCCCCAAATGCGGCGCGCGCGTGTTCGAGCAGCCGATGGCCTATGTGTGCGAGAAATCGACCGGCGCAGCGAAATCCTGCGACTTCCGTTCGGGCAAGGTGATCCTGCAACAGGAAATCTCCGCCGCCGAGATGAAGAAGCTGCTGGAAACCGGCAAGACCAGCCTGCTCAAGGGCTTCGTCTCCAACCGCACCAGGAAGAAGTTCTCCGCCTACCTCGTGCGCGGCGGCGACGGCAAGGTCGGCTTCGAGTTCGAACAGCGCGCGGCGAAACCCGCCAAGGGCGCAGCGAAATCGGAAACGAAAGTCGGCGCCGGCGAGACGGCGAAGAAGAAGCCGACAGCCCGCAAAAAGGCCTGATCAGGCCTGCGCCCAGAAGCGGTCAATGTCCTTGAGGCCCCAGGTCGCCGCGTCTTCGCGGCCGACGATCTTCTCGGCGCCGGCGCGGGAAAGATCGATGGTTTCCGGCGGGATGTAGGTTTTCGACTTCGTCGAGAAGAACACTTTCACCGTCGGCGCCAGCAGCGATTTCTGCGACTGCTCGACGACCACGCCAAGTCTTCCTGAGGCGAGCTTGACGAGCGAGCCGGTCGGGTAGATGCCGATGCTCTTCACGAAGGCCTGGAAGACGCGCGCGTCGAAGTGTCCCTGGCTCCATTCGGTCATTTTGCGGATCGATTCGGCCGGATCCCAGCCCGACTTGTAGGGGCGGTTGGAGGTGATCGCGTCATACACGTCGCAGACCGCGCCCATCTTGGCGAACAGGCTGATTTCATCGCCCCGGAGCCCCTTCGGGTAACCGCTGCCATCGACCTTCTCGTGGTGGTGCAGGCAGACGTCGAGCGAAACCTCGCCCGCGCCGCCGCCCTCGACCAGCAGGCGATGGCCCTCGACCGGATGGCTCTTGATGATGCGAAATTCCTCGTCGGTGAGCTTGCCGGGCTTGTTGAGCACCTCCATCGGCATCATGGCCTTGCCCAGGTCGTGCAGCAGGCCGGCCATGCCGGCGTCGTGCGTCTCTTTGTCGTCGAGGCCGATCTGGCGCGCCAGTGCGACCATCAGCGCGCAGACCGCCACCGAGTGCATATAGGTGTAATCGTCCGCCGTCTTGAGGCGCGCCAGGCTGATCAGCGCGCCGGGGTTGCGCATCACCGAGCTCGAGATTTCCTCGACCAGCGCGCCGGCCGCTTCATGGTCGACCGCCTTGCCCATGCGCGCTTCCTGGAACATGGAGACGACGGATTCCTTGCCCCTGGCGCAGATCTTCGCGGCGCGCTGCACTTCCTCGGCCATCGAGACGCGCGCCTCGACCGGCTTGGGTTGGGGAATGCGCTCGAGCGCCGCGTCGATGGTCGCCTCCGCTTCCGGCTTGGTCGGCCCGGCGAGGTCGACGCCTTTGGCGACGTCGATCCACACCTCGGTGATGCTGCAGGTCTGTATCTTGCGCAGATCGTCGATGTTATCGACGATGAAGTCCTCGCGCCAGAAGGGATGATCCATCCACGAGCCACAGAATTCGTGGATGTGCATTCCGAGAGTGAGTTGTGCGACGGGGATTTTTTTCAGCATGCTAGACTCGCCAGCCTTCGAAAACGGCCGTTTTGCTCCAATGCAAAACGGTCGATTCTACTGCGCTCTGTCCTGCACACGCCCACCCGCGCCACGCAATACCCGAGATGGATCTGTCGCAAATCGTCATTCTCGCCGTCGTGCAGGGACTCACCGAGTTCCTGCCGATCTCGAGCTCTGCGCACCTCATCCTGTTTCCCCGCCTGGCCGGCTGGGAAGACCAGGGGCTGGCCTTCGACGTCGCTACCCATCTGGGCACGCTGTTCGCGGTAGTCGCCTACTTCCGGCACGAAATCGCTGGCATAAGCCGCGACTGGGCGCGTTCGCTCCACCAGCGTCGCCGCGTCGGCGATAGCCGGCTCGCCTGGGCGGTGCTGCTGGGCACGATTCCGGTCGGGCTGGCCGGACTGGCGTTCAAGGGAATCATCGAAACCGAACTACGCTCGCCGCTGTTGATCGCTTCGACCACCATCGCTTTCGGTTTCGCGCTCTGGTACGCGGATGTCGTCGGTCGTCGCACCACGGCACCGCGCGACGAGCATGCGCTCACCGCGCGCGACATCCTGCTGATCGGCTGCGCGCAGGCGCTGGCGCTGATTCCGGGCGTGTCGCGCTCGGGCATCACGCTCACCGCCGGCCTGCTGCTCGGCCTGTCGCGCGCCGGCGCGGCGCGCTTCTCCTTTCTCCTGTCGATCCCGGTGATCGCGCTGGCCAGTGGCCTGAGCGTGCGCGATCTGGTCGGGGCCGCCGCGCCCGTCGACTGGGGGGGCCTGGCGCTCGGCGTCGCGTTCTCCGCCGTCAGCGCCTACCTGTGCATCCACTACTTTCTCAAGCTGATCGAACGCATCGGACTCTTCCCCTTCGTCGCCTACCGGCTCGTCCTTGGCACGCTGCTGTTCGTCCTCTTCACCGGCGCATGACAAAGTCTTTCATCCTCTACCTGCACGGTTTCACCAGCGGGCCGCAATCGCAAAAAGCGCGCGCACTGGCCGCGCGCATGGCCGAGCGCGACCTTGCCGACCGGCTGGCCTGCCCGCAACTGCCCGCCTCGCCGGCCGCCGCCATCGCGCTGGCCAACGAACTTCTCGCGAAAGTCGGTCCCGGCGACACGGTGACGGTGATCGGCTCCTCTCTCGGTGGCTACTACGCAACCCACCTGGCCGAACGGCACGGGCTGAACGCGGTGCTCGTCAATCCCGCCGTGGTCGCGGCCATCGAACTCGAACGCTTTCGCGGCCCGCATGCCTGGCTTTACAGCGGCGAATCCTTCGAATTCACGCGCCAGCACATCGACGAACTCTCCGCCCTCGAAGTGCCGGCGCTCGCCGATCCGGCGCGCTACTGGCTGCTCGTCGAACAGGGCGACGAGACGCTCGACTACCGGCAAGCCGTCGCCCGCTATGCCGGAGCGAAACAGACCGTGCTGCCCGGCGGCGACCACAGCTTCACGCGCTGGGCAGATTACCTCGACGCCATCATCGACTTCGCCCTGAATCCAGCGCCCGCTCGATGAAATCGCGCGGCACGCGGGGTTTCGGCACGGGCCGGGCAAACCAGTGGCGCACGTTCTGATCGAGCCCGAGGCCGTGCATGTAGTTGTAGAGCGCCTTGCCCAAGGCATCGTGATCGACGCCCGTCGGATCGGCGAAGCGGTGCCAGAAGCCGGTGAGGTAGGCGGTGGCATGGGCGCTAGAATAACAGCGTGCAAAATCAACCGCCGAGCCTGCTCGTCTTCACCAACCTGCCCGACGCGGCCAGCGCCCGCGCGCTCGCCGGGCATCTGGTCGAGGCGCGCCTGGCGGCCTGCGCGAACATCCTCGCGCCTTGCCGCTCGGTCTACCGCTGGGATGGCAAGATCGAAGACGCCGAGGAAACGCCGCTCCTGCTCAAGACCACGGCGGCACGCTATCCGGCGCTGGAAGCGGCGATCCGCGCCCGCCACCCCTACGAACTTCCCGAAATCGTCGCTGTCCCAATCGAACGCGGCCTGCCCGGCTATCTCGCCTGGGTGGCGGCCGAAACCAAGGACGAATCCACGTCATGATCCTGCGCCGCCTCGCCCTGTGCTGGCTCGTCGTCGCCAGCCTGCTTGCCTTTCCCGCTGTCGCCGATCCGATCGACCCCGAGAAGGCCTTCCGCTTCTCGGCGCGTGCGCTCGACGCCAACACCCTCGAGGCGCGCTGGGACATCACGCGCGACTACTACCTCTATCGGCACAAGATCGCCTTCGCCGCCGACGGATTGAAACTCGGCGAGCCGGCGCTGCCGAAGGGCGAAGAGAAGGACGACGACTTCTTCGGTCGCATCGAGGCTTATCGCGGCACGCTGATCGTGCGGATTCCCGTGCTCGAAGGCGGCGGCACGGCGGTATTGCGCGCCGAATCGCAAGGCTGCTGGGATGGCGGCATCTGCTATCCGCCCATGACGCAGGAAGCCCGGATCGTGCTGGCCGGCCTGGGCGCGTCGCCGGATGCGTCCGTCGCCGTCCCGCCGAGACCGACTTTGGACGCGCGTGCCGCCGCGCCCACCCAGGCCGTCGCCGACGGCGACGAATCCGGTCGCATCGCCCAGCTGCTCAAGGGCGCGGGCTTCTGGGTCGCCGTGCTCACCTTCTTCGGTTTCGGCCTGCTGCTCTCGCTGACACCCTGCGTCTTTCCGATGATTCCGATCCTCTCCGGCATCATCGTGAACCACGGCCATGCCGTGACGCATCTGCGCGCCTTCACGCTTTCGCTCGCCTATGTGCTCGGCATGGCCCTCACCTACGCGGCCGTCGGCGTGGCGGCGGGCTATTCCGGCACGCTGCTCTCCGCCGCGTTGCAGAACGTCTGGGTGCTCGGCAGCTTCGCGCTGGTGTTCGTCGCACTGGCCTTCTCGATGTTCGGCTTCTACGAACTGCAACTGCCCGCCGCGTTGCAGGCGAAGCTTTCCGACACCGCCAACCGCCGGGGCGGCTCGCTCGCCGCCATCGCCCTGATGGGCGCCCTGTCCGCGCTCATCGTCGGTCCCTGCGTGGCCGCCCCGCTGGCCGGCGCGCTGCTCTACATCGCGCAAACGGGCGACGCCGTGCTCGGCGGCGTGGCACTGTTCGCCATGGGGCTGGGCATGGGCGCACCGCTCCTGGCCGTCGGCGTGTTCTCGCGTTCCTTCCTGCCGAAGAGCGGGCCGTGGATGGAGGCGGTGAAGAAGTTCTTCGGCGTCGTGCTGCTCGCCACCGCGCTGTGGCTCGTCTCGCCGGTCATCCCCGGCTGGTTCGAGATGCTCGGCTGGGCGGCGCTGGCGATCGTTTCCGCCGTCTATCTGCACGCGCTCGATCCGCTACCACCGCACGCCACGGGCTGGCACCGGTTCTGGAAGGGCCTCGGCGTCGGCCTGCTGCTCTACGGCGCGGCTCTGCTGGTCGGCCTCCTGGGCGGCGCGCGCGATCCGCTGCAACCGCTCGCCTTCCTGCGCGGCGGCGCGGCGGCCGCCGCCTCGCCCGCGCCGACTTTCGAAAAAATCAAGAGCATCGCCGAACTCGACGCCCGGCTCGCGTCGGCCCCCCGGCCGGTGCTGCTCGATTTCTGGGCCGAATGGTGCGTCTCGTGCAAGGAGATGGAGAAATTCACCTTCGCCGATCCGGCGGTCGCTGCCAAGATGCAGCAGTTCACGCTGCTCAAGGCCGATGTCACCGCCAATAACGAAGACGACAAGGCGCTGCTCAAGCGCTTCGGCCTGTTCGGCCCGCCCGGCATCATCTTTTTCGATGGCAAGGGTCAGGAAATCGCCGGCTTGCGCGTGGTCGGCTTCATGCCGGCGGCGAAGTTTTCCGCAGTGCTCGACCAGGCGCGTCCGTAGTCCATTGGCCTGACAGGATTTTTCGCGCATCCGGGCGCGGATCGGATTATCATTGAGCCCGACATCATGGATCCGCTCACCACCGCCATCGTCTCTTCCCTCATCGGCTCGGCCATCGAGCGTGCGCTGACGCCCGCTCCCGAACCGCCGGTGGCCGGCATCGTGCGTCCCCTGCCCGAGACGACGCGGATCGGCGAGATGCAGCCGCCCGCCTTCGGCCAGATACAGATCGGCAATACCACGTACCCGCTTTCCCCCGGCGTGCAATTTCGCAACGAACTCAACATGATCGTCATGCCCGCCGCGATCCAGCAACCGGCGCGGGTGCGCTATCTCGTCGATGCCATGGGCGCGGTGCATCGCGTCTGGATGCTTTCCCCCGCCGAGGCGCGCCTGCCGGAAAACCGTTGAAGGCACGCGGCATCAATCTCACGCTCGACGCGCCGGCGGACAACCTCCGCCTCGCCAACCTGTGCGGCACGCTCGACGAAAACCTGCGGCAGATCGAGACCGCCTACGACGTCACCATCGCCCGGCGCGGCGAACATTTCCGCATCGACGGCGCGCTCGCCCAGGCGCGCCTCGCCGCCACCGCGCTGCGGCATTTTTACGAACTCGCGAAAACCCCGCTGTCGGTCGACGACATCCAGCTCGGCCTGATCGAGTTGCGCAACAGCGGCCGCGCCGCGCCGCCCAACGCAGGCCTGCTGACGAAGAAGAACGATCTGCACGGCCGCACGCCGCACCAGGTCGAGTATCTGAAAAATATCCAGGAGCATGACATCACCTTCGGCATCGGCCCGGCCGGCACCGGCAAGACCTATCTCGCCGTCGCCGTCGCCGTCGATGCCTTCGAGCGCGACCAGGTACAGCGCATCGTGCTGACGCGTCCCGCCGTGGAAGCCGGCGAGCGGCTCGGCTTCCTGCCGGGCGATCTGGCGCAGAAGGTCGATCCGTATCTCCGGCCGCTCTACGACGCGCTCTACGACCTGATGGGCTTCGACAAGGTGGCGCGCCTGTTCGAGAAGCAGGCCATCGAGGTGGCGCCGCTCGCCTACATGCGCGGGCGCACGCTCAACCATGCCTTCATCATCCTCGACGAGGCGCAGAACACCACGCCCGAGCAGATGAAGATGTTCTTGACGCGCATCGGTATCGGCGCCAAGGCCGTGATCACCGGCGACGTCACGCAGATGGATCTGCCCAAGGGCCAGAAGTCGGGCCTCGTCGAGGCGCGCCGCATCCTCGCCGACGTGCGCGGGCTGGCCTTTACCGAATTCGACGCCTCCGACGTCGTGCGCCATCCGCTCGTCGCGCGTATCGTCGCCGCCTATGAGCGCGCCACCGTTTGAACTGCATCTCGCGGTGCAGTACGCCTGCGCGGACGACCGCCTGCCCGACCGTGCCCAGGTGCGTCGCTGGACGCGCGCCGCGCAGGAAAAACCGCTCGCCGCCACCGTGCGCTTCGTCGGCCTCGCCGAGGGGCGCCGGCTCAACCGCGACTATCGCGGCAAGGACTACGCCACCAACGTGTTGAGCTTCGTCTATGAGGAAGGCACGGCGGCAAGCGGCGATCTCGTCGTCTGCCTGCCGGTGGTGCTGCGCGAGGCCCGCGCGCAGCAGAAGCCGGCGAAAGCCCACCTGGCCCACATGATCGTGCATGGTATGCTCCACCTGCAGGGATATGACCACGAGACCGGCCGGCGCGATGCCCTGCGCATGGAAGCGCGGGAGCGCGAAATCCTCGCCCGTTTCGACATTCCCGATCCTTACCAAGTGACCCATGGACCCAGAACCGAGTCGACCATCGCTGCTTGAACGGCTCTCGCTGCTGCTGACCGGCGAGCCCGAAGACCGCGAACAACTGTTACGCATCCTGCGCAACGCCCACGAACGCAACCTGATGGACGGCGATGCCCTCTCGATCATCGAGGGCGCGCTCTCCGTCTCCGAGATGCAGGTGCGCGACGTCATGGTGCCGCGCGCGCAGATGGACGTGATCAACCTCAACGACCCGCCGGAAAAATTCGTCGACTTCGTGCTCGATACCGCCCACTCGCGCTTCCCCGCCGTCGGCGAGAACAAGGACGATGTCGTCGGCATCCTGCTTGCCAAGGACCTGCTGCGCCACTTTGCCGGCAAGGAATTCGACCTGCGCGACAACCTGCGCCCGGCGGTATTCATCCCGGAGTCGAAGCGCTTGAACGTGTTGTTGCGTGAATTCAGGGCCTCGCGCAACCACATGGCCATCGTCGTCGACGAATACGGCGGCGTGGCGGGTCTCGTCACCATCGAAGACGTGCTCGAGCAGATCGTCGGCGACATCGAGGACGAATACGACTTCGACGAGACGGCCGGCAGCATCGTGCTCGACAACGCCGGCCGCTACCGTGTCAAGGCGACCACCGAGATCGAGGATTTCAACGCCGCTTTCGACACGGGTTTTTCGGACGAGGACTACGACACCGTTGGCGGCATGGTGATCCACCGACTCGGCCGCCTGCCCCGGCGCAACGAAACCATCGTCGTCGACGGCCTGCGCTTCCAGGTGCTGCGCGCCGACAGCCGGCGCGTTCACACGCTGTTGGTCGATCCGCAAAAACGGCTGGCGCTCGGCGAATGAGCCTCAGGGCAGCACGCGGATATCCGCATTCCCCGCAGTGAATTCGAGCCGCTGCGCGAAGGGAGCGGTCACCTCGATGCGCCCCGCCCCATCGACGCGCAGCGCATGCGTCACGCCAAGTTTTTCCGCCCATGCCGGCCACGCATCGCCGGCGACGAACAGCGGTTTGGAGAGCACGTCGGATCGCATGCCGGCGTCGGCACCGGGCGGGATCAGCACGGTGAACGCCTGCGTGCCGGTGGCCGGCTCGCCCGTGCGCGGGTCGATCAGGTGGCTATAGCGGCGGCCATCGCGCTCGAAGAAGCGCTGGTAGTCGCCCGAGGTGCCGATCGCCTCGCCGTGGCGCAGTTCCAGCGTCGCCAGCGGTGCGCCGCCGTGCTGCTCCGCGCGCGGGTGCTGGATGCCGACGCGCCAGGGCGTGTCGCCCTTGCTGCCCAGCGCCAGCACGTTGCCGCCGATGTTGATCAGCGCGTTGTCGATGTTGCGCGTCTTGAGGATGATCGCGGCGCGGTCGAGCGCCACGCCCTTCAGGTAGCCGCCGAAATCGAGCGCGACGCGAGAGTCGGCGCTGGCGACACGGCGATCATCGAGGCGCAAGGCGGCGATGGAAGGCTTCGCCGCCACCAGCACGGCCAATGCGGCCGCATCGGGCCGCGCCGGCCTGAATTCGTCGCCATGGAAACCCCACAGCGCAACGAACCGGCCGATGCCCGGATCGAACAGGTGCCCGCCCCGTGCCGCGATCACCTGCGCGTCGCGGATCAGCACGGCGAGCTCGGCGGACACCTCGTGCGGGCGTCCGGCCGCGATGGCGGCGTTGAGTTCGGTCAGCTCGGAATCCTGCCAGGCGTGGTAGGTGCGGTGCAGGCGGTCGAATTCGCGCAGCACCTCGCCCAGCGCCGTCTGCGCGCGCACCTCGGGCGCGCCCCAAACCAGCACCTCGACGCGCGTGCCAAACACGAAGGCCTCCTGCTTAAGCGGCGGTGGCTTGCCGCAGGCGCTCAGGAATACGAGTATCAGAACGATAGTGAGCGTGCGCATGCGTCAGATATCGAGTTTTTTCAGTTGCATTGCATGGCGCGCTTCGCGCTGGAAGGCTGCCACGACGTGGGCGGGATTCCTGGCGACGGCATCGAGGTCGCCTTTATCGATCATGACGATGCAAAGATTCGATTCGGACATGATCCTGTTGGCGTAACGTCGGGCCTCGGCGCCAATGCTGCCGGTGCTGACGATCACGATGGCATTGCTTTTGAGGAAGGCGGTGAGTCCGACCTCCTTGGCCACATCGTCCAATGCCACACGCGCGGTGTTCTTGCATTGCACTTGCCAGCGCGAGAACACGAGTCGCGCCGACTCGAAGATCAGATCGACCTCGGCGCCGCCGGTCGCTTGTGCGCGCAGGCGCGTGGCAACGTAGTCCATGCCCAGTAGCCGCATCAATTTGAACGCCAATGCTTCCAGCGCAAGACCGGCAATATGCCGCTCGTCCGAATTCATTTCATCCAGAATCGACGACATGGGCTTGTTGAGCAAATCAATGAGTTTCGGGTCGACACGCTGACGTACCTGAGCAAGCATCGGCGCAATGACGTCGGCTTTCAGCTTCGGTGTCGGAGAAACCAGAAAGGGCTTGGCGCCGCGCCCGGCAGTGGTTTTTTGCACGGTGATGTAACCGGACTCGACAAGGGCGTTCAGGACCAGTTTGGGCAAGCTTTTTTCTGGAAACGACGTGCCATAAGTGGCTTCGGCGAGCCTGACGATCTCGCTGGCCGATTGGGGGCACGTTTCACCCGTGTTGGACAGGGCGAGCAAAAAGGCGCGCTGTTGAACGGTCAGATGGGAGAGTGCGTCGAAGTCGTCGGCGGACGCTCCCGATACCTCGGTTAGGCGATCTTCATCGATTTGCCAACGATTGCCAACAAAAACCCCCGCTTTTGCCAGCCACAATCGCATCATGCTGGGATGTTTCCCGCCGCTTGGGTAGTGGATACCGCGCGCCGCGAGGCCCGAGCGGAGCGTTGTCAGGTCGACCTTCTCGCCGGCGGCGGCCATGTCGCGAATGCATTGCACCAACGCCAATCCGTTCAGGTTGAGTAGTACGTGTCGTGCCAGGGCTTCGTAAAGCCTCTGTGGATCGTTTTTCAACTTCAACAGGGTTCGCCCGAAATCGGTAAGACGTGCCGCCTCGTCGATCAGGCCGTACGCTTTCATGCCGAGACGGCAGTTCATCGCCAGTTTTTCGCGATTCGTCTCGTTGCCGCCGCCATGACGTGCGAAGAAACGGTCTTTGATGGCCGCCTGCACGACAGAGACAGAACCTCCGCAGGAATGGGACAGACTCAGCAGATCGGCGAGATCGATTTGCGAGGGCGAAAACTCGCTGCCGAAAGGTAGGTCGCTCGTACGCATCCCGATTAAAGAAATGACAATGCCGCCAATGGCAAAGGTTCCCCGCAAGCTTCATTCGCCGTATCGCGCGGCGGGACCTTTTTAACGGTCGGCGGACGCTTTCTGCCGCCGTCACTGGCAAGCGGCTGCTTATCTTCCGGCTGTGCGCAAGGAGAGTGCAGGGTGTAGCGCGAAGGTTTGGTCGCAGCCAAAGGCATGCCATTTTCAAAGCGGGCAATGGCGCCTTGCAGGTATTCCTCCGAAAGCTCGATGCAGGCCCAACGGCGCTTCAGCGCTTCCGCGGCCATGCCGGTCACGCAGGAACCGCCAAACGGATCGACGACAAAGTCGCCCGGATCGGTCAGCATCCGGATGAAATACTCCGGCAGTGCGGTTGGAAAGCGGGCGGGATGAATGGAAATGCCGTGCTTCCGGCAGTAATCCTGATAACGCCCGTTCGACTCCGTATTGGCAATCGCCAACAGGTTGGGTGGAACCGAACCGCCGTTATCGCGCTGGAATTTGTCGGAAATGTCGTGCCCGGAAGGGCGCCGCTTCGCGGTGTAGCCATGTTCGAGCAGATCGAGCATCGAGTCGCTGTAGGGCGCGAGCACCCGGCGATTCGATGCCTTCGGCCAGGGCGTCGGGGAAAGCCACCAGATGCAGTTGACGGCATCCTTTACGCGCACTCGACGAATGTTGACCCATTCGGCTGGTGTCGGCAGTTTCGACGGATTCCACCAGAAGTGTTCCTGGCACAGGTGGAAGCTGTATTCCTTGCAGAGCATGATCAGCAGTTCGTAGTGGTAGAGCGAACGAGTGGGTTGTCCGGGCTTCCAGGCGCCGCCAATATCGATGACCAGACTGCCGGAATCCTTTAGCACGCGCCGGAATCCGTCCGCGAAGGGCCTGAACCAGTCGCAGTAATCGTCGGCATCTTCGTTCCCGTAACTTTTTTTGCGCACCAGGCCGAAGGGTGGGGAAGTCACGATCAGATCGACGGATTTTTCGGCAGACTTCGCGTGTAGCCAGTCCAGACTGTCGCCCAGAATCATTTCGCCTTGCGGGGTGCGATGAAACGTGCGCAGACGGTTTGCGTTGCACATCGCCTGCGGCTCCACCTCGTAAAAGCTGCGCGTTTGCTCCATTCGGCTGGCTTGTCGATCATGGAGGTAACGGAAATACTCGCTGATCGATGCGCAACCTGCGGCGGCGGCGGATTTCTCGATGTCTTCCCGTTCTTCGCGAGTCAACCGGAAAGTGGCAAAACTGTCGCGGGGCGCAAGCGTCTTGGGTCTGACCATGGCAGGCATTCCGTTCTTGTTACACGAAAACTCAATATATCAGCATGGTTTTTGTGTCACAAGAACTTTTTCAGGAGGGGCATCATTCCTCCAACTCCCGCGCGGCGGCGAGCAGCGCCAGCCGTGCAACCACGCCGTAGGCGTAGAAGCGGTTGGGCGGCGCGTCCGGCTCCTTTGCCGCGTCCGGCAGCGTGCAGCCGGTTTCGAAGGCGAGCGGCTTGAAGTGCATGCCGGGGGCGTTGAGGTTCTCGTCGATGCCGCGCGCGGCATGCACGCGGTAGAAGCCACCGACGACGTAGCGGTCGATCATGTAGACCACCGGCTCGGCGACGCCGGTTTCCACCGTCTCGCAGGTCGGCACGCCTTCCTGGATCATGACCTCGGTGACCTGCAGACCCTCCTTGATCACGGCCATCTTGTTGCGCTGGCGGCGATTGAGTTCCTTCACCTCGGCGGCGTCCTTCACGGTCATGATGCCCATGCCATAGGTGCCGGCGTCCGCCTTGACGACGACGAAGGGCGTCGCCGCAATGCCGTATTCCCTGTATTTGGCGCGAATGCGGAACAGGAGCGAATCGACATTGGCCGCCAGGCAGTCCATGCCGCTTTTCTCGTGAAAATTTACCGCGCCGCAGACCTCGAATTCCGGATCGATCAGCCAGGGGTCGAGGCCCAGCAGCGCCGCGAATTCGCGCGCCACCTGCCGGTAGGCGGTGAAATGGCGCGACTTGCGCCGTGCGTGCCAGCCGGCGTGCAGGGGCGGCAGCACGAACTGCTCATGCAGATTTTCCAGGATCGCCGGCACGCCGGCCGACAGGTCGTTGTTGAGCAGGATCGCGCAGGGATCGAAGCCATCGAGTCCCAGCCGCCGGCCGGAGGGGGCAAGCCGGCGGAGCGGTTCCAGTGTCAGGGCCTGGCCGTCCGGAAGTTCCAGCGTCGTCGGCTGGTCGATTTCGGGCAGCAGCGAACCGATGCGCACTTCCAGGCCGGTGTGGCGCAGGATTTCCGCCAGCCGCGCCACGTTGCTCAGGTAGAAGAGATTGCGCGTGTGGTTCTCGGGGACGATCAGCAGGTTCTTCGCTTCGGGGCAGATCTTCTCGACGGCGGCCATCGCCGCCTGCACGGCGAGCGGCAGGAAGGCCGGATTGAGGTTGTTGAAGCCGCCGGGAAAGAGGTTGGTATCCACCGGCGCGAGCTTGAAGCCGCTGTTCCTGAGATCGACCGAGGCGTAGAAGGGGGGCGTGTGGTCCAGCCACTGGCCGCGCATCCAGCGTTCGATGACGGTCTCGGCGGCGAGGATGCGCTGTTCGAGTTCGAGCAGCGGCCCGGTCAGTGCGGTGGCGAGATGCGGCACCATGCGCTCAGTTGCCCGCCGGCTGGCGCGCCTCGATCTGCGCCTGCTTTTCCGCCGCGCGCCGTTCCACCCGCGCCGCGCGCTCTTGCGCATGGGCCTGGCGTTCCAGCCGCCCCGCCTCGATGTTCAGCCGCTTGGCGGCCTGGCGCGCCTCGCGCAAGCGGAGCTTCGCGTCTTCCATGCAGGCGGAGACGAGGATCTTCTTCCAGCAGTCCTGCTCGGCGGCGGCGTGGGCCACCTCGGCCGCATCCAGCATCCGCCCCGCCTCGGCGCGCAGCTCGGCGACGCGCGTGCTCATTTGTTCCGGCGTGCGCGTTTCCGGCGCCGGGGGGCGGCCTTCGCCCGTTTCCTGCGCCGCCACGGCGCAGGCGGCGGCGCAGAGCACCGCGATGATGAGTCGTTTCATGCCTGCCTCTAGAATGTCCGTCCTGTTCGAACCCCGCCGATTCTAATGATTCTGCTGAAGAAGCTCGTTTTTGCCCGTGCCGGGCGTTCTCTCGTCGCCGACGCCTCGCTGCAGCTGCATGCGGGCTGGAAGGTCGGCCTCACCGGCGCGAACGGTTGCGGCAAGTCTTCCTTCTTCGCGCTGCTGCGCGGCGAGTTGCATGCCGAAGCCGGCGACCTGGACATCCCGCCGGGCTGGAAGATCGGCCATGTCGCGCAGGAAACCCCGGCCCTGGCGACGCCGGCGCTGGAATTCGTGCTCGACGGCGATGCCGAACTGCGCGCGGTGGAAGCCGAACTGGCTGCTGCGGAAGCCGCGCATGATGGCCACCGCATCGCCGAACTGCACACCCGCCTGCAGGACATCGACGGTTACGCGGCCCCGGCGCGCACGGCGGAAATCCTCGATGGCCTGGGCTTTTCGCAGGCCGATCACCGTCGCGCCGTGGCCGACTTTTCCGGCGGCTGGCGCGTGCGCCTCAACCTGGCCCGTGCGCTGGTGGCGCGTGCCGACCTGCTGCTGCTCGACGAGCCGACCAACCATCTCGACCTCGATGCCGTGCTGTGGCTCGAAGGCTGGCTCAAGTCCTTCCCCGGCACGCTGCTGATGATCTCGCATGACCGCGATTTTCTCGATGCGGTCGTGGGGCAGATCCTGCATATCGAGGCCGGCCAGATGAAGCTCTATGGTGGCAACTATTCCACCTTCGAGCGCACGCGCGCCGAACGCCTCGCGCTCCAGCAGGCCATGCACGACAAGCAGCAGCGCGAAATCGCGCACCTGCACGCCTATGTCGAGCGCTTCCGGGCGAAAGCCACGAAAGCCCGCCAGGCGCAGAGCCGCCTGAAGGCGTTGGCGCGCATGGAGTTGATCAGCGCCGCGCACGTCGATACGCCCTTCGCGTTTTCCTTTCGTGAACCGGAGGGCTTCTCCGATCCGCTGCTGCAAATCGGGGACGCGAAAGTCGGCTACGGCGAGACGGCGATTCTTTCCGGCGTCGAACTCACCCTGCGCCCCGGCAGCCGCATCGGCCTGCTGGGCAGGAACGGCGCCGGCAAGTCGACGCTGGTCAAGCTGCTGGCCGGCACGGTCGCCGCGCAGGCCGGCAGACGGCTGGAAGGGCGGCACCTCAAGATCGGCTACTTCGCCCAGCACCAGATGGAGTTGCTGCGCCCGGACGAATCGCCGCTGCGGCATCTCGCGCGGCAGGAACCGCAGACCAGGGAACAGGAACTGCGCGATTACCTCGGCGGCTTCGATTTCCGTGGCGCGATGGCCGATGCGTCCTGCGGCAATTTTTCCGGCGGCGAAAAGGCGCGTCTCGCCCTGGCGCTGATGATTCGCACGCGGCCGAACCTGCTGCTGCTCGACGAGCCGACCAATCACCTCGATCTCGAAATGCGCGAGGCGCTCACGCTCGCCTTGCAGGAAACCGAAGCCGCCGTCGTGCTGGTCTCGCACGACCGCCACCTGCTGCGCACCACGGTCGATGAATTGTGGCTGGTCGCCGACGGTACGGCGCGGCCTTTCGACGGCGACCTCGACGACTATGCCGACTGGCTCGCCCGGCGTCGCAGTGCGGCCCGGCCGTCTGCGCCAGCAGAAAAGGTGCAGCGCAACGAGGACCGTGCCGCGAAAAAGTCGGCGGCGGCACAACGGCGGCGGCTGGAGCGCGAACTGGAGCAGACCGAATCACGGCTCGCCGCCTTGCAAACGGAAAAGTCGGCGCTGGCGGCACGCCTCGCCAACCCGACCGTCTATGCCGACCACGCGCTCGCCGCCGATCTGACGCGCCAGGACGCCGCGCTGGCGGCGGACGTCGAGGCGGCCGAGACGCGCTGGCTGGAACTCCACGAATTGCTCGAACGCGCCGGGTAGAATCCGCGCTTTTATTCAGGGAGCCTGCCGTGCAACTGGTTTGCCTCGACCTCGAAGGAGTGCTCGTCCCCGAAATCTGGATCGAATTCGCCGAGCGCACCGGCATTCCGGAGCTGCGCCGCACCACGCGCGACGAGCCCGACTACGACACGCTGATGCGTTACCGGCTCGGCCTGCTCAGGCAACACCATCTCGGCCTGCCGGACATCCAGAAGGTCATCGCCACGATGGCGCCGATGGAAGGCGCGCGCGAATTCCTCGATGCCCTGCGGCGCGATTTCCAGGTCATCATCCTGTCCGACACCTTCTACGAATTCGCCATGCCGCTGATGGCGCAACTGGGCATGCCGACGCTGTTCTGCCACCGCATGGAAGCCGACGCCGACGGCTGGGTGGTCAATTACCACCTGCGCATGCCGAACCAGAAGAAGGAGGCCGTGCGGCGTTTCAAGGAGCTCAACTTCCAGGTGATCGCCGCCGGCGATTCCTACAACGATACGGCGATGCTCGCCGAGGCGCATGCCGGCATCCTCTTCCATCCGCCGCAGAACGTCATCGACGAATTCCCGCAGTTTCCGGTGACGCTCTCCTACACGGGCTTGCGCGCCGCCATCGACAAGGCCGCTGCCGCGCTCTGATGCACCGCGACCGCTTCTATACCCTCGCCGCCTCCTGCCCGGACCGCACCGGCATCATTGCGCGCGTCACCGGCTTCATCGCCGAGCACCGGGGCTGGATCCTCGAATCGAGCTTCCACGCCGACGATGTCGCGCAACGCTACTTCATGCGCATCGAGGTCAGGGCCGATTCGCTGCCCTTCATGCTTTCCGAGTTCCGCCAGCGCTTCGCGCCCATTGCCGCCAAACTCGAAATGGACTGGAAGATCACCGACAGCGCGGTGAAGAAGCGCGTCGTCGTCCTCGTCAGCAAGCAGGAGCACTGCCTCTACGACCTGCTGGCGCGCTGGCAGTCGAAGGAGCTCGACATCGAGATTCCCTGCGTGATCTCGAACCACGACACCTTCAAGGGCTTCGTCGAGTGGCACGGCATTCCCTTCCACCATGTACCGGTGACGCCGGAGAACAAGCCACAGGCCTTCGCCGAAGTGCGGCGGCTCTACGAGGAATCGCGCGGCGACACGATGGTGCTGGCGCGCTACATGCAGATCCTCTCGCCGGAAATCTGCGCGGCCTTCCCGGGGCAAATCCTCAACATCCATCACAGCTTCCTGCCGAGCTTCGTCGGCGCCAAGCCCTACCACCAGGCCTTCCAGCGCGGCGTCAAGCTGATCGGCGCGACCTGCCACTACGTCACCAGCGACCTCGACCAGGGGCCGATCATCGAGCAGGACGTGATCCGCATCGACCATTCCGATTCGCCCGACGACATGGTGCGCTACGGCAAGGACATCGAGAAGACCGTGCTGGCGCGCGGGTTGCGCTACCACCTCGAGGATCGCGTGCTGGTCCACGGCAACAAGACCGTGGTGTTCCGCTGATGGATCTGGACAAGTTCCGCGAACAGCTGCGCCAGGAGGCGCGCGAGTACCTCGCCGACCTGCGCTACCTGATCGAGGACCTGAAGAGCCGGGAAGGCTGGATCGCCTTCGCACTCGTCGTCGCGGCCACGCTGATCTTCATCGCCTGGGTGATCGTCAGCCTTGGCTTCAACCCGCACAACGACAGCGTCACCGCGATCGTGCACAGCATCGGCCTGCGGCCGTGCCGGACGATCTCGAACCTCAACGGCGTGATCGTCATCGTCGATTTCTTTCTCGTCTTCTTTCTCGCGATCGTCACGCTCGGCAACGTCTTCAACATGATGCGCCGCGTGCGCCAGGGCCTGCCGCGCGAGCCGCGCGACCTGATCATCTCCGCCAGCCTGATGCTGATCGCCGGCATCGGCGGCATCGTCTTCATGCTCAACATCTGCTGAAGCAAAAAAATGGGCGCCCTTTTGGGAGGGCGCCCGAAATCCGCGACAGACGCGGAGGGAGGGTCCGGTTTTCAGTAGTGGTAGGCCGTTTCGCCGTGGGCGGAGATGTCGAGGCCTTCGCGCTCCTCGTCTTCCGGCACGCGCAACCCGACCAGCATGTCGGCGATCTTGTAGGCGATGAAGGCGACCACGGCGGACCAGACGATGGTGATGACCACACCCTCGGCCTGGATCAGCACCTGGCCCATGATCGAGAAGTCGTCACCACCCGTGCCACCCAGTCCGGGCGCCGCGAACACGCCGGTCAGCAGGGCGCCGACGATGCCGCCCACGCCATGCACGCCGAACACGTCGAGCGAGTCGTCCGCGCCGAGCATCTTCTTGAGGCCATTCACGCCCCACAGGCAGATGAAGCCGGAGACGAAGCCGATGAGGATCGCGCCCATCGGGCCGACCGAACCGCAGGCCGGGGTGATGGCGACCAGGCCGGCCACCGCGCCCGAAGCCGCGCCCAGCATCGAGGGCTTGCCCTTGAAGATCGCCTCGCCGAGGCTCCAGGCCAGCACCGCCGCCGCCGTGGCGAACAGGGTGTTGATGAAGGCCAGGCCGGCGCCCGCCGTGGCTTCGAGGTTGGAGCCGGCATTGAAGCCGAACCAGCCCACCCACAGCATCGAGGCGCCCACCATGGTCAGCGTCAGGCTGTGCGGCGTCATCGCTTCCTTGCCGTAGCCGATGCGACGGCCGAGCAGGTAGGCGCCCACCAGGCCGGCGATGCCGGCGTTGATATGCACGACGGTGCCGCCTGCGAAGTCGAGCGCGCCCTTGTCGAGCAGGTAGCCGCCCGCGCCCCAGACCATGTGGGCAATCGGCAGGTAGCAGAGCGTGAACCAGATCGCCGAGAAGATCAGCACCGCGGAGAACTTCATGCGTTCGGCGAAGGAGCCGACGATCAGCGCACAGGTAATGCCCGCGAAGGTGGCCTGGAAGGCGATGAACACGTACTCGGGCAGTTTCACGTTGTCGGTGAAGGTGTCGGCCAGGCTGTCCATCGTTACACCGGCGAGGAACAGCTTGTCGAGCGAGCCGATGATGAGTCCTTCGCCACCGAAGGCCAGGCTGTAGCCGTAGATGGCCCACAGGACGCAGATCAGCGAGAAGACGACCATCACCTGCATCAGCACCGAGAGCATGTTCTTGGCGCGCACCAGGCCGCCGTAGAACAGCGCGAGGCCGGGCACGACCATGAGCACGACGAGCAAGGTGGCGGTCATCATCCAGGCGACGTCGCCTTTGTGGACCTGCGGAACCACCTCGGCCGGCGCGGCTTCGGCTGCCGCAACAACTTCGGCGACCGCTCCGGCGACGGCTTCGGCAGCGGCGGCCGGCGGCGTGTCGTTCGCCAGGCCGACGCCCGACAGGCCGAGGCCCAGGGTCATCAGCAAGACTGCGAATAGCTTTTTCATGAAGATTCTCCTCAGAGAGCGTCCGGACCGGTTTCGCCGGTGCGGATGCGGATAACCTGTTCGAGATCGAAGACGAAAATCTTGCCGTCGCCGATCTTGCCGGTGCTGGCGGACTTCTCGATGGCCTCGATGGCCTGTTCGAGCAGTTCGTCCTTGATGGCGGCTTCGAGCTTCACCTTCGGCAGGAAATCGACGACGTATTCCGCGCCGCGATACAGCTCGGTGTGGCCCTTCTGCCGGCCGAAGCCCTTGACTTCCGTGACGGTGATGCCCTGCACGCCGACATCGGCGAGGGCCTCGCGCACTTCGTCAAGCTTGAAGGGCTTGATGATGGCGGTAACGAGTTTCATGTTGGCTCCTTGAATGCAAACGAGAGAGTGGGGATTCCGGACTCAGAAAGTCTTCCCGAAGGTCACGACCAAAGCGCCCTTGCCTGCGGAGTAGGCGCTACTGCCGTCATGCTTCGCCGCACAGTAGAAATCCTGCGCGGTTGCCGGGGCGTTTCCGGAACAGTTGTCCTTGGCGTTGGTCGTGGAGTAGGCCGCGCCAAGTACGCCAAACCCCAAATCTTTCGTGACGCCGATCTTGTAGTCCGTGTAGGAAGCGTCAGCGTTGCCCTTGACCTTTTGCCGCCCGACATGGCCGTTGATGCCCCAGCCATCGCCGAGGTCATACGCCGCATTCAGCTCGAGATAACCCGACCCGCTGGTCTTGGCGAGCGCATCTGCGGTCTTGCCGGCGCCAAACAGCGCGGTGGTGCTGTGGGAATACTTCAGGGTCAACCATTTCCAGGAAAGCGCGCCGTAAAGTTCGGTGGTGTCCTGCTTGAGGAGGGTTCCATTGTTGGTCTTGCCGGTGCCGGGGTAGTTGTAGGTCAGGATGCCGACGTCGTACCCGAAGTCGTCCGTGATGGCGCCCTTGTAACCGCCATATACGTCGATCTCCAGGCTGGCGCTGGCAGTCGCGACGGCATCGCTAATCCAGGAAATGTTCGACGCCCAGACGCCGGCATAGAAGCCGCTGCGGTGCGCGTAGTCGAAACCGCCCTGCAAGGCGGGCTTGCCGCGCGTCTGGGCGATGCCGCGGTACAGGTACTGGGAGGCCAGCGTGACGTTGCCGCTGAAGCTGTGCGTGGGCGCCGGGTCGGCGGCGAGGACGGCGGCCGGGGCGGCGAGAACGACGGCGAGAGCGAGGGTGATCGGTTTCGTTTTCATGTGGGTCTCCGGAACGGTTGAGGAAGAGAATTTCTGCCAACCTGCCCAGCACTAAGCGTGCCATCGAAATAAATGTCAAGCTAATCATGCAGTTGTATTTATTTGCGCAGGGATGGCGCCGACGCGTGAGAAACGCGCATGCACCGTCATGCGCCATGGTCGGGGAGCGAAGCACCAACGCGGTGCATTGCGTGCCGCTGCGCAGCCATTGCCAATGGCATGAGCGCGGGTGATAAACTCGGCGCCCGACGTTCGAATCCAGACCCCGCGAGACCGCCATGCTCGACCCGAAACTGCTCGAAGACCTCAGCGCCCGCATCTCCGCCGTACTCGCCGGCACGCCCGCCGCCGACATCGAGAAAAACCTGCGCACCCTGCTTGCCGCGCAGTTCGCCAAACTCGACCTCGTGCCGCGCGAGGAATTCGAAATCCAGAAGGAACTGCTTGCGCGCGCCCAGGCGCGCCTCGCCGCGCTCGAAGCGAAGCTCGCCGCCCTCGAGGGCGCGCGCGGCGCCTGAAACGCCGTCCCGCCGGCGCCGACTTTCGTGGCCCTCGCTGTCGTTCGCAGCCGCGCGCTCGCCGGCCTCGCCGCGCCGGAAGTCGCCGTCGAAGTGCATCTGGCCAACGGCCTGCCGGGTTTCGCGCTGGTCGGCCTGCCTGAAACCGAAGTCAAGGAAGCGCGCGACCGCGTGCGCGCCGCCATCCAGAACAGCGGCTACGACTTCCCGCCCAAACGCATCACCGTCAACCTCGCACCCGCCGACCTGCCCAAGGAATCCGGCCGCTTCGACCTTGCCATCGCGCTCGGCATCCTCGTCGCCTCGCAGCAGCTCGAGGCGGCCACGCTCGACAGCCACGAATTCGCCGGCGAACTCTCGCTCACCGGCGAGCTGCGTCCGGTGCGCGGCGCGCTGGCGATGTGCCTGGCGGCGGCCGGCAGCCAACGTGCCTTCGTCCTGCCCGCCGCCTGCGCCGACGAGGCGGCGCTGGTGCGCGCCGCCCGCATCCTGCCGGCGCGCAGCCTGCTCGAGGTGTGTGCCCATCTCGCCGGCAGCACGTCGCTCGCTCCCCATGTCGCCGCCGTGGCGCCGGCGCCGACTTTCGTCGCCGATCTTGCCGACGTGCGCGGCCAACTGCCCGCCCGCCGTGCGCTCGAAGTCGCCGCAGCCGGCGCGCACAGCCTCCTGATGTCCGGCCCGCCGGGCTCGGGCAAGTCGATGCTCGCCCAGCGCCTGCCGGGCATTCTGCCGCCGATGAGCGACGCCGAGGCGCTCGAAAGCGCGGCGGTGCATTCGCTGGCCGGTAACTTCGATGTCGTCCGCTGGGCGCAACGTCCCTTTCAGGCGCCGCACCACTCGGCCTCGACCCCGGCGCTGGTGGGCGGCGGCAGCGTGCCGAAGCCTGGCGAAATCTCGCTTGCCCACCACGGCGTGCTGTTTCTCGACGAGCTGCCGGAGTTCGAGCGGCGCGTGCTCGAAGCCCTGCGCGAGCCGCTCGAAACCGGCCACATCCGCGTCGCCCGCGCGGCGCGGCGCGCCGAGTTTCCCGCGCGCTTCCAGCTGGTCGCGGCGATGAACCCCTGCCCCTGCGGGCATCTCGGCAGCGGCAAGGAAGGCCGCTGCCGCTGCACGCCAGACCAGGTGGCGCGCTACCAGGGCAAGCTCTCCGGCCCGCTGCTCGACCGCATCGACCTGCGCGTGGACGTACCGGCGGTGACGCAGGACGAGCTCACCGGGCGCGCGGCCGGCGAGGATTCGGCGACGGTGCGCGCGCGCGTCGCTGCCGCCCGGGCACGGCAGACCGGGCGGCAGGGCAAGCCCAACGCCGCGCTGGTCCCCGACGAGATCGATCGCCACTGCCTGCCCGATTGCGCCGGTGCGGCGCTGCTCAAGCAGGCTCTGACGCGCCTCAACCTCTCGGCGCGGGCCTACCACCGCATCCTCAAGGTGGCACGCACGCTCGCCGATCTGGCCGGCGACGACCTCGTGCGCGGCCCGCACATCGCCGAGGCGGTGCAGTA
>CAZGOH010000026.1:0-25748 GCA_964527195.1 uncultured Methyloversatilis sp. | reverse complement strand
TTACATAGATCCGCCACACCGCAACCCCGGCGTCTCCAGACAAACCGCTCCCCAGCGGCGCACAACTACCCATCAGACCGCTCCGGCGAGGAGTTTTGCAAGAGGCTCCATCGTCAATGCAGAACCTGCGGCGCATCGCCGATGCTGTTGGGCGGCACCGGCGAGGCGTGATGGACGATCATGCGCCAGCCGAAGGCGCCGCGCACATAGACGTTGGTCGCCGCCACCGGCGCGGCGAGCTGCTTCTGCCCGGCCACGCCGATCTGCTCGATGAGGCTATGCACGGCGGTGAACGGGCCATGCACGGTCGACAGCGCGAGCAGTTGCACCTTGAGGCGGGTACCGCCCTCGAAGATGCGCCGCCAGCCTTCGCGCACCAGCGCGTAGCCGGCCAAACGGGGGCCGCCGGGGTGCACGCAGACGATCTCCTCGTCTTCCGACCAGACGTTCATCATCGCGTCGAGGTCGCCGCGCTCGAGCGCCTCGTAAAAGGCAGTTTCGGCTTCCTGGGGCGAACTGAAGATCGGTTTCTTGGACATCAGGCACTCATCGCGGCGAACACGCGCTCGGGCGTCAGATCGGTCAGGCAGCGCAGATGGCCGAGCGGGCATTCCCGCTTGAAGCACGGCGCGCAGTCGAGCCCAAGCGCGAGGATTTTCGCACGGGCGGACAGCGGCGGGGTGTACGCCGGGCTCGACGAGCCGTACAGGGCGACCATCGGTACATCAAGGGCGGCGGCGACGTGCATGAGGCCGGAGTCGTTGGTGACGACGGCGCGAGCGCCGGCGATGAGGTCGATGGCCTGTTCAAGAGTGGTGTGACCACAGAGGTTGCGTGCCGCCCCGTCGGCAAGGTCTTCGATTTCGGCACCGATGGCGGCCTCTTTCGCCCCGCCGAGCAGCCAGACCGCCGTGCCGTCGGCGCCGACTTTGCGCGCCAGCGCGGCGAAATGCTCCGCCGGCCAGCGTTTGGCCGGGCCGTACTCGGCGCCGGGACAAAAAACGACGGGGGCGACATCCGGCGGCAGGCCGAGCACGGCGCGCGCGCCCCGGCGTTGTTCCGGCGTCGAACGCAGCCGCGGTTCCGGTACGGGATCGTCGCAGTGGCCGGCCAGCGCGGCGTAGCGGTCGACCAGGCGCGGCAGCGCGCTTTTCCGGAGTCGCTCGTTGAGCAGGAAGAAGCGCGCCTCGCCGGTGTAGCCGACGCGGCGCGGGATGCGCGCAAAGAAGGGAGTGAGCGCGGATTTCCACGCGTTGGGCAGCACGTAAGCAGCGTCAAAGTCGGCGTTCATGAGACGGCGACCGAGTGCCCGGCGGCCGGACCAGTCGAAGGCGCCGTGCGGAAAGGGATTTTCGAGGACGCCGTCCACTTCGGGCATGCGCGCCAGCAGCGGCGCGCTCCACGCCGGCGCGAGCACATGGATGCGCACGCCGGCATCGTGCCGCTTCAGCCGCATCAAGAGCGGCTGCATCATGATCGTGTCGCCGATCCAGGACGGCGCGACAATCAGGATTTTCAGTGATGGCCCTTCGGCTTTTCGCCGGCGAAGCGATAGGTCGTGCCGCAATAGGGGCAGACGGCTTCGTCGTTTTTCAGCACGTCGAGAAAGACGCGCGGATGGCGCGCCCACAGCGGGGCGCCGGGGCGCGGGCAGTGCAGCGGCAGATCGTGGGCGGTCACCGCAACCTCGCGCACGCTTTCATTGATTTCGCTCATCGCCGCCCCTTTCAAACCTTGGCAAGCCAGTCGGCGTGGGCCGGCACCTTGCCGTTCACCACGTCGAAGAACAGGCTCTGGATTTTCGTGGTGATCGGGCCGCGCCGGCCGGCGCCGATCTGGCGGCTGTCGAGTTCGCGGATCGGCGTCACCTCGGCGGCCGTGCCGGTGAAGAAGGCTTCGTCGGCGATGTAGATGTCGTCGCGCGTCAGGCGCTTGGAAATCACGCTGTAGCCGAGTTCCTTCGCCAGCGCGTGCACGGTGGCACGCGTGATGCCGACCAGCGCCGAAGCGATTTCCGGTTCGTAGATCTGGCCGTCCTTGATGACGAAGAGATTCTCGCCGGCGCCCTCGGCGACGAAACCATCGACGTCGAGCAACAGCGCCTCGTCGTAGCCGTGCTCGGTGGCTTCCATGTTGGCGAGGATGGAGTTGGCGTAGGTACCGGAATACTTGGCGCGGCACATCGAGACATTGACGTGGTGGCGCGCGTAGCTCGCGGTCTTGACGCGGATGCCCTTCTCGAGACCTTCCTCGCCGAGATAGGCGCCCCATTCCCAGGCGGCGATGGCCACGTGGGTCTTGGCGCCCCTGGGCGACACGCCCATCTTCTCGGAACCGTAGAAGGCGATCGGCCGAATGTAGGCCGATTCGAGCTGGTTGGCGCGCACGACTTCCTTCTGGGCTTCCATCAGGGTTTCGCGATCCCAGGGCATCGGCATGCGATAGATGTGCGCTGAGTTGAACAGGCGGTCGGTGTGCTCCCTGAGCCGGAAGATGGCCGTGCCGTCGACCGTCTTGTAGGCGCGCACGCCTTCGAACACCGCGAGGCCGTAGTGCAGCGAATGGGTCAGCACGTGGGTGGTGGCCTCGCGCCAGGGGACGAGCTTGCCATCCTGCCAGATGAAGCCGTCGCGGTCGGACATGGACATCTTGAATTCTCCCGCCAGAGTTGAACGCAAACGGCGATTATATGTGGATTGGGGCCCGGGCGGCCCTCAGCCGGCCTCGAACCCCGCGTCGTCGATGGCCGCGCACAAGGCTGCGCGCGTCACCACGGCCGGATCGAAGGTCACCACCGCCTGGCCGGGGTCGAGCGTCACTTCCGCACGCGTTACGCCGGGCAGTTCGGACAGCACGCGCGTCACGCTGCCCGAGCAGCCGCCGCAGGTCATGCCGCCCACCTTGATCGTCGTCGTTTCCATATCGCTACCTTTCCAGTTCCAGTTTTAGTTGGCGCTACATCACTTCAGGGGGTTGGATGCCTTGATGCCAAGCGCCGCCGCACTGGCCAATAGCAGTTTGTCGTAAGTCACCAGCACCATGCCGGCATGGTGGGCTAGAGCCAAATGCAACGCGTCACCAGCCCGCAGATTGAGATCGTAACGGCCAAGCCATGTCTGCGCGCTTGCCTGGTGCCTGGGGGCGCAGGCAAGCCATTCGCAAGATTGCTGTGCAAATGTTTCGATTGCAGCAAACGCACTCATCGCCGCGTCAGCAGACAATTCGCCACGACGCTGCTTGATTCCCAGCGCCGAGGCACACTCGGTCAGCCCCCAGTCGCTGAAAGCAAAGGCTTGGCGCCGTCTGGTCAGCCAGGTCTGTACCGTTTCGGACGTGCTTTCGCCGACAAACAGCGTCAGCACCACCGCCGTATCAAGATAGAGCATCAGTAGCGCGCATCGCGCACTGCGCGCACCAACTCGCCTGCAGCGGTGCCGGCGACCGGCAGCCCTTCTCGAAACGCACGAATCGCCGCCCAGTCGGGAGCCTGCCGCGGCGGTCGAATCGGCATCAGACTCGCCACCGGTTGACCACGGCGGGTGATGACCAGCTCCTCGCCCTTTTCAACACGCGACAACAGATCGGACAAATGCGCCTTGGCTTCCGCAACAGTGCAAGTCGTCATGATTTTCTAATTAGTCATCCAGATGACCATCACGATAGCAAACTGCTTGGGGATGTGCAAGCCACCGTCACCCATGCCCCCTCGCTACGACGACCTCCACCGTTTTAACAAGAGCGAATTGCTCACCACCGAGACCGAACTCATCGCCATCGCCGCGCCCGCCACCACCGGGTTGAGAAAGCCGAGCGCCGCAGCGGGGATGCCCAGCACGTTGTAGATGAAGGCCCAGAACAGGTTCTGGCGAATCTTCGCCAGGGTCGCGCGCGACAGCGAGATCGCATCCGCCACGCCATTGAGATCGTTCCGCATCAACGTCACGTCCGCCGCCTGCATCGCCACGTCGGCGCCCGCGCCCATGGCGAAGGACACGTCGGCCGCCGCCAGCGCCGGCGCGTCGTTGATGCCGTCGCCAGCCATGCCGACCACTTTTCCCGACGCCTTGAGCGCGGCGACGTGTTCGGACTTCGCGGCAGGCAGCACATTCGCCTCGAAGCGCACCACGCCCGCCTGCCGCGCGATCCCGGCGGCAGTCGCCGCGTTGTCGCCCGTCAGCATCACCACCTCGACGCCGAGCTTTTGCAGGCGCGCCACGGCACCCTTAGACGATTCGCGCAGCGGATCGGCCACGGCGAGCGTGCCGATCACCATCCCATCGACCTCGACGACGATTTGCGCCTGCGATTCGATGCCCAGCCAGCCGGGGGAGCCGACGCGCACGAGTTTCCCGGCCACCGTGCCACGGATGCCCCGTCCCGCTTCGACGCTCACCTCTTCGGGCATGAGGAGAGCGAGCCCGCGCATCTTCGCCTCCGCCACCAGCGCCGTGGCGAGCGGATGGGTCGAGCCTTGTTCAAGGCTGGCCGCCAGTTGTAATACGTTCGCCGCCGTCCCGCCAGCGCCGACTTTGATGTCGGTCACGACCGGCTTGCCTTCGGTCAGCGTGCCAGTCTTGTCGACGGCGAGCACCGCAATTTTCTCGGCGAGTTCGAGCGCCTGGGCATTGCGGATGAGGATGCCGGCCCGCGCGCCCAGCCCGGTGCCGACCATGATCGCCGTCGGCGTGGCCAGTCCCAGCGCGCAGGGGCAAGCGATCACCAGCACGGCGACGGCATGGATGAGCGCCGGGGCGAATTCGCCGCCGATCAGCCACCAGGCCGCGAAGGTGACGAGCGCGATCGTCACTACCACCGGCACGAAGATCGCCGCCACCTTGTCGGCGAGCCGCTGCACTGGGGCTTTTGATCCTTGCGCCTGTTCGACGAGCGCGATGATGCCGGCCAGCAGCGTGTGGGCGCCGACGCCGGTGGCCTTGCAACGCAACAGCCCGTCGCCATTCACCGTCGCGGCGAACACCTTGTCACCGACGCCCTTGACGGCCGGCAGGCTTTCGCCCGTCAGCATCGCCTCGTTGGCGCTCGAATTGCCGGCCACCACGTCGCCATCCACCGGCACGGCCTCGCCCGGCCGCACGACGACGATGTCGCCGGGAATCAGGCTCGCCACCGGCAGTTCGACGATTTCTCCGTTGCGCTCGACGTGCGCGGTCTGCGGTTGGAGTTTCATCAGTGCCTCGATGGCCGCCGAGGTTTTCGCCTTGGCGCGCGCTTCGAGAATCTTGCCCATCAGCACCAACGTGATGATGGTCGCCGAGGCCTCGTAATAGACGTGCTGGTGTTCGAGGCCCAGCGCCAGCACCGCCGTGCTGTAAGCCCAAGCCGCCGACGTGCCGAGCGCGACCAACACGTCCATGTTGCCGCTGCCGCCACGCACGGCGTTCCAGCCGCCGACGTAGAAGCGCCAACCGATCCAGAATTGCACCGGCGTCGCCAGCAGAAATTGCAGCCAGCGCGGCAGCACATCCACATGCCCTTCCTGTCCGAACATGAAAGGCATCTGCGCAACGAGCGGCAAGGTCAGCGCCAGCGCGAACCAGAAACGGCGGACCTCGGCACGATAGGCGGCTTCCTTGCGCGCCTTCTCCTCGCCGCGCGTGTCGGCCGTCGACGGCGTCGCCGTGAAGCCGGTCTTGACGATGGTGGCGATCAGCCGCTCGGTATCGACGGCCGCCGGATCGAAGCGGACATGCGCGCGCTCTGTCGGCAGGTTGACGGTCGCCTCGACGCCCGGCAGCTTGTTGAGCTGGCGTTCGATGCGCGCCGAGCAGGCGGCGCAGGTCATGCCGCCGATGGCGAGCTCGACGGTCTGCAGTTGCGTCATTCGAAGTTGATCGGCTCGGGCTTCTCGGTCGGCCGGTTCTCGTTGTTCCAGGCCTCGTAGCCGCCGTTCATCGAGACCACGTTGGTGTAACCGATCCGTTGCAGCTGCACCGCCGACAGCGCGGCGCGCCCGCTGGTGCGGCAGTAGATCAGGAAGGCGCCTTCCTTGTTCGCGCATTCCGGCACCATGCCGATCTTGAACTCGAGGATGCCGCGCGGAATGTTGATCGCCCCGGGCAGGTGGCCGGCGGCGTATTCGTCGTATTCGCGCACGTCGATGATCGTGCGCTTGCCGAGCAGGGCCTGCGCCTCGGCGGTGGGAACTTCCTTGATCTGGGACTTGGCTTCGACGACGAGGTCGTGGGGGGTGACTGCCATGGTGCTCTCCGTGGGTGGGTTGTGGGTGACTGCCGCTGATTCTTTTGCCGATGCCGCTGGCGGTCTCAATTGCGCAGGTGATTGGCATCCACCACCGCCAGCGCGGTCATGTTCACCAGGCGACGCACGGTGGCGGTGGAGGTGAGGATGTGCACGGGCTTCGCCGCACCGAGCAGGATCGGGCCGACGGTGATGCCGTCGCCGTTGGTTTCCTTCATGAGGTTGAAGGCGATGTTGGCGGCATCGACGTTGGGCATGATCAGCAAGTTGGCTTCGCCCTTGAGGCGGCAGTCGGGATAGAGCCGGTGGCGGATGGATTCGTTGAGCGCGGCGTCGCCGTGCATCTCGCCATCCACCTCCAGGTCGGGCGCGCGGGCATGGATGATCTCGAGCGCGCGGCGCATCTTGCGCGTGGCGTCCGAGGGCACGCTGCCGAAGTTGGAATGGGAAAGCAGCGCCACCTTCGGCGTGAGGCCGAAACGGCGCACTTCATCGGCGGCCATCAGGGCGATGTCGGCGACCAGACCGGCATCCGGGTCTTCGTTGACGTAGGTGTCGCAAATGAACAGCGTGTGGCGCGGCAGCAGCAGCAGGTTCATCGCCGCCAGGCAGTGGGCGCGCGCCTTCAGGCCGATGACGTCCTCGACATGGCGCAAGTGCTGGGCGTGGCGGCCGACCACGCCGCACAGCATGGCATCGACGTCGCCGCGCTTGAGCAGCATGGCGCCGATCAGCGTGCTGTCGGATCGCAACAGCTGCTTGGCCATTTCGGGCGTGACGCCCTGGCGCCCCATCAGCGCGTGGTATCCGGCGGCCAGATCGCGGTAGCGCGCGTCGGATAGCGGGTTGACGACCTCGAAGTCGCTGCCCGCCCTCAGGCGCAGGCCGGCGCGCTCGATGCGTTGTGCGATGACGTCCGGCCGGCCGATCAGCACCGGCCGGGCGAGCCCTTCGTCGAGCACCGCCTGCACGGCGCGCAGTACGCGCTCTTCCTCGCCTTCGCAGTAAATGACGCGCTTGGGCGCCTGCTTGGCGGCGGCGAACACCGGCTTCATGACGAAGCCGGAGTGGTAGACGAAGGCATCCAGCTTGTCGCGATAGGCGGCCATGTCGGCCACCGGCCGCGTCGCCACGCCGGAATCGGCGGCGGCTTGCGCGACGGCGGGCGCGATCTTGACGATCAGGCGCGGATCGAAAGGCTTGGGGATGAGATACTCGGGCCCGAAACCGACGCTCTCGCCGCCATAGGCCATCGCCACCACGTCCGAAGCCTCGGCCTGCGCGAGCTCGGCGATGGCACGCACGGCGGCGAGCTTCATCTGCTCGGTGATGGTCGTCGCGCCGGCATCGAGTGCGCCACGGAAGATGAAGGGAAAGCACAGCACGTTGTTGACCTGGTTCGGGTAGTCCGAACGGCCGGTGGCGATGATCGCGTCGTCGCGCACCGCCTTGACGTCCTCGGGCAGGATTTCCGGCGTCGGGTTGGCGAGCGCGAGGATCAGCGGTTTCGCTGCCATCTTCGCCGCCATTTCCTTCTTGAGAACGCCGCCGGCCGAGAGGCCGAGGAAGACGTCGGCATCGGCAATCACCTCGCCGAGCGTGCGCGCGTCGGTCGCCTTGGCGTAGCGCGCCTTGATCGGGTCCATGTCCTTCTCGCGGCCGGCGTAGGCGACACCGTGGATGTCAGTGACCCAGATGTTCTCGATGCGCACGCCGAGATTGACGAGCAGGTCGAGGCAGGCCAGCGCCGCCGCGCCGGCGCCGGAGGTGACGAGCTTGACTTCATCGATCTTCTTGCCGACAAGCTTCAGCCCGTTGAGGATGAAGGCGCCAACGACGATGGCCGTGCCGTGCTGGTCGTCGTGGAAGACCGGGATGCGCATGCGCTCCCTGAGTTTCGCTTCGATGGTGAAGCACTCCGGCGCCTTGATGTCCTCGAGGTTGATGCCGCCGAAAGTCGGCTCCATGGCGGCGATGGCGTCGATCAGCTTGTCGGCATCGGGCTGGTCGAGCTCGATGTCGAAGACGTCGATCCCCGCGAATTTCTTGAACAGCACGCCCTTGCCTTCCATCACCGGCTTGGCGGCCAGCGGGCCGATGTTGCCCAGCCCCAGCACGGCCGTGCCGTTGGTGACGACGCCGACGAGGTTGGCGCGCGCCGTCAGGCGGCTGGCTTCGTGCGGGTCGGCGACGATGGCGTTGCAGGCGGCGGCGACGCCCGGCGAATAGGCGAGCGAGAGATCGCGCTGGTTGGTCAGGCCCTTGGTGGGAACGACGGAAATCTTGCCGGGGACCGGCTGGGCGTGGTACTCGAGGGCGGCGGCGGTCAGATCGATATTCGATTCGGCGGCTTCTGGATTCATGGCGCGGGGGCGGATGCGGAACAAGGTGCGATCTTACCCTGTGCGAAAATGCCGCATCTTCTTCATGCATCGGGAGCCTCATGAAACGCGTCGTTTTCAACCAGAAGGGCGGGGTCGGCAAGAGCACCATCACCTGCAACCTCGCCGCCATCGCCGCCGCGCGCGGTCGGCGCACGCTGGTAGTGGACCTCGACCCCCAGGCCAATTCCACCCGCTACCTGCTGGGCGCCGCCACCGAGGCGCTCGAAACCACGGTGACGGAATTCTTCGACCAGATGCTCAATTTCAAGCTGCGGCCGAAGGCGACGGAAGAATTCATCCACGCCACGCCCTTCGACAATCTGCATGTGATGCCGGCCGACGCCGCGCTCGAGGAGCTACAGGCCAAGCTCGAATCGCGCTACAAGATCTACAAGCTCAAGGAAGCGCTCGACGCCCTCGATTTCGACGAGATCTGGATCGACACGCCGCCCGCGCTGCATTTCTACACGCGCTCGGCGCTGATCGCCGCCGACCGCTGCCTGATTCCCTTCGACTGCGACGAGTTCGCCCGCCGCGCGCTCTACACCCTGCTGGACAACGTCGCCGAGATCCGCGCCGACCACAACGCCGATCTCGAGGTGGAAGGCATCGTCGTCAACCAGTTCCAGGCACGCGCCACGCTGCCGCAAAAAGTGGTCGACGAACTGCGCGCCGAGAACCTGCCGGTGCTCGAACCCTTCCTTTCCGCTTCGGTGAAGATCAAGGAGTCGCACCAGCAGGCGAAGCCGATGATTCACCTGGACAAGGCGCACAAGCTGACGGACGAGTTCGGCCGCCTGTTCGATGCCTTGCAGGGCCAGCGCAAGGCGAAGAAGAAGGCCGCCTAGTCGAGAAACTCCAGCAACAGGCGGTTGAAGGCTTCCGCCTGTTCGATATTCGACAGGTGGGCGGCGTTGTTGATGACCACGCAGCGGGCGCCCGGGATGCCGGCCGCCAGCGCTTCGGCCATCGCCGGCGGCGTGCCGGCGTCCTGATCTCCGACCAGCGCCAGCGTCGGTGTCCTAATTTCCTTGAGGCGCGGCGTGAAGTTCAAGCCGGCGATGGCATGGCAACAACCGATGTAGCCCATCGGTGAAGTCGTGCGAATGAGCTCGCCGATACGTGCCACGACATCCGGGTGGGCCGCACGATACGGCGCGGTGAACCAGCGTTCCAGTGTCGGCCGTACCAGCGGTTCCAGACCCGCCGCCTCGATCTGGCGGATACGCTCCGGCCATAGCGCCTGCGCCTCCGGTGGGTAGGCGGCGGTCGTATCGGCCAACACCAGATTCTCCAGTCGTTCAGGTGCCTTCAGCGCTAGCGCCTGGCCGATCATGCCGCCTAGTGAGATGCCGACGAAGCTGGCCTTGCCGATGTTCAACTCGTCCATCAGCGCCAGCGCGTCGCCGGCCAGCAGGTCGAAGTCGTAGGCGCCGGGCGTGGCCGGCGTTTTGCCGTGGCCGCGGATGTCATAGGCGATGACGGTTCGCCGTCTTGCCAGCGCCGACTTTTGCGCGGCCCAGATCGAATGATCGCTACCGAGCGAATGGGCGAGCAGAACGGCGGGGCCGCTGCCGGCAATGTCGTAGTGGATGTTCATACAGGCTCCAGTTTCGCGACGGAGAGCGCCAGCCATTTCATGCCGGCATGGCCGAAATTGACCTGCACGCGCGCGTCGTTGCCGCCGCCCTCGGCATTGACGATGACACCGAGGCCGAATTTCGCGTGCATGACTGCCTGGCCGATGCGCAGCCCGGTGCTCGCACGCGGTTTCGCGAAAGTCGGTTCTGGCGACACGGCGGCGTACGCATTGCGCGCCGCACGCGCACTGAGTTGTTTGAGCAGCCCGGCGGGAATCTCGTCGATGAAGCGCGACGGCAGGTTGTAGCGCATCTGGCCGTGCAGCATGCGCGTCTGCGCGTGGCACAGGTAGAGCCGCTGGCGCGCCCGCGTGACGGCGACGTACATCAGGCGCCGCTCCTCCTCCAGCCCGCGCGCCTCGTTCAGGGAGTTTTCGTGCGGGAACAATCCCTCTTCGAGGCCGCAGATGAAGACGACGTTGAACTCCAGTCCCTTGGCCGAATGCACGGTCATCAGCTGCAGCGCGTCGTCGCCCTCGCCGGCCTGGTGCTCGCCGGCTTCGAGCGCGGCATGGGCCAGGAATGAGGCGAGGTCCGACGACAGCTCGCCTTCTTCCCCCGCCACGCCTTCTTCGGCGACGAAGCCGGCGGCGGCATTGACGAGTTCGTCAAGGTTGGCGAGACGTTCCTGGCCTTCTTTTTCGTTGCGGTAGTGCTCGCGCAAGCCGGAAAGGTCAAGCACATGCTCGACCAGTTCCGGCAGCGGCAGGGGCACGGCCTCGCGCAACCTGACGATGAGTTGGGCGAAGGCGGCGAGCTTGGTGCCACTGGCGCCGGCGACCTGCGGGATCGCGGCATGCAGGCTGCATTCTGCGCCCCGCGCGGCATCGGATAACTGCTCGATGCTGCGCGCCCCAATGCCGCGCGCCGGAAAGTTCACGACGCGGGCGAAGGCGGTGTCGTCGTCCGGGTTGGCGATCAGGCGCAGGTAGGCGAGCGCGTGCTTGATTTCGGCACGCTCGAAGAAGCGCAGGCCACCATAGACGCGATAGGGGATGCCGGCGTTGAACAGCGCGTGTTCGAGCGCGCGGCTCTGGGCGTTGCTGCGGTAAAGCAGCGCCATCTGGCTGCGCGCATGGCCCTCGTTGGCAAGCGCCTTGACCTCCTCGACGATGAAGCGCGCCTCGTCGCCGTCGGAATACGACTCGTGCACGCGGATCGGCTCGCCGCTGCCGGCCTCGGTCCACAGATTCTTGCCGAGGCGGGCGGGGTTGTTCTGGATGATCGCGTTAGCGGCATCGAGGATGTTGCCGTGCGAGCGATAGTTCTGTTCGAGGCGGATCAGGTTCTTGACCTGAAACTCGCGCTCGAAATCACGCATGTTGCCGACATCGGCGCCGCGGAAGGCGTAGATGGATTGATCATCATCCCCTACGCAAAACAGCGCGCTACCTTCGCCACACAACAGTTTCAGCCAGCGGTATTGCAGCTGGTTGGTGTCCTGGAACTCGTCGACGAGGATGTGGCGGAAGCGCTCCTGATAATGCCGGCGCAGCGGCTCGTTGCGCTCCAGCAGCTCGTGGCAGCGCAGCAGCAGCTCGGCGAAATCCACCACGCCTTCCTTCTGGCACTGCTGCTCGTAGGCCTCGTACAGTTCCACGCGCTTCCTCGTCCAGTCGTCCCAGGCTTCGACCGCCGCCGGCCGCAGCCCGGCCTCCTTCTGCGCGTTGATGAACCAGGTCAGCTCGCGCGGCGGAAACTTCTCGTCATCGACATTGAGCGACTTCAGCATCCGTTTCACGGCGGCGAGCTGGTCCGCGGAATCGAGGATCTGGAACAGCTGGGGCAAACCGGCGTCGCGGTAGTGGGCACGCAGCATGCGGTTGCACAGGCCGTGGAAGGTGCCGATCCATAGGCCCTTCACGTTGATCGGCAGCATGGCCGACAAGCGCGCAAGCATCTCCTTCGCCGCCTTGTTGGTGAAGGTGACCGCCAGCACGCCCTGCGGAGCGACCTGCCCGGTCGAGATCAGCCAGGCCAGGCGCGTCGTCAATACCCGGGTCTTGCCCGAGCCGGCCCCGGCGAGGATCAGGGCATGCTGCGGCGGCAAGGTGACGGCGGCGATCTGTGGCGCGTTCAGGCCGTTCAGGAGATTGGACATGGCGGCGATTATAATTGCCGGCCTTCCCCTCCCTCGCCCGTAATAGCGATTCCGCGCCATGCAGGAAAAATACAGCCCCGCCGACATCGAGCAGGCCGCCCAGGCCCACTGGAACGCGACCCGCGCTTTCAACGTCGCGCAGGACGCAACGAAGCCCAAGTATTACTGCCTGTCGATGTTCCCCTATCCGTCGGGCAAGCTGCACATGGGCCACGTGCGCAACTACACGATCGGTGACGTGCTGGCCCGCTCGCACAAGATGCGCGGCTTCAACGTGCTCCAGCCCATGGGCTGGGACGCCTTCGGCCTGCCCGCCGAGAACGCGGCGATCCAGAACAGGGTGCCGCCGGCGAAGTGGACCTACGACAACATCGCCTACATGAAGCAGCAGCTCCAGTCCCTGGGTTTCGCCATCGACTGGGAGCGCGAGCTGGCGACCTGCCGGCCCGAGGTCTACAAGTGGAACCAGTGGCTGTTCCTGCGCATGCTCGAAAAGGGCATTGCCTACAAGAAGACCCAGGTGGTGAACTGGGATCCGGTGGACCAGACCGTGCTCGCCAACGAGCAGGTGATCGAGGGCAGAGGGTGGCGCACCGGCGCGCCGGTCGAGAAGCGCGAGATCCCCGGCTACTACCTCGGCATCACCCAGTACGCCGACGAACTGCTCGGTGCGCTCGACACGCTGCCGGGCTGGCCGGAACGGGTAAAACTCATGCAGGCCAACTGGATCGGCAAGAGTACCGGCGTGCGCTTTGCCTTCCCCTACGAACTGGCTGGCAAGCGCGATCGGATGTGGGTCTTCACCACCCGCGCCGATACGATCATGGGCGTGACCTTCTGCGCCGTCGCCGCCGAGCATCCGCTCGCCACGCATGCGGCGAGGAACAACCCGCAGCTCGCTGCCTTCATCGAGGAATGCAAGCACGGCTCGGTGATGGAAGCCGATCTGGCGACGATGGAAAAGAAGGGCATGCCGACCGGCATCTGCGTCGAGCATCCGCTCACCGGTGCGAAAGTCGAGGTCTGGGTCGGCAACTACGTGCTGATGAACTATGGTGACGGCGCCGTGATGGGCGTGCCGGCCCACGACGAACGCGACTTCGCCTTCGCCAGGAAGTACGGCTTACCCATCAAGCAAGTGATCTCCGTTCCGGGCCAGACCTTCAGCCTCGAAGCGTGGGCAGAGTGGTATGCCGACAAACAGAACGGCGTCTGCGTCAATTCCGGCAAGTACGACGGCCTGAACTACGCGGCGGCCGTCGATGCCATCGCCGCCGACCTCGTCGCCCAGGGCCTCGGCGAGAAGAAGGTGCAGTTCAGGCTGAGGGACTGGGGCATCTCCCGTCAAAGATATTGGGGCTGCCCGATCCCGATCATCCACTGCGATGCGTGCGGTTCCGTGCCCGTACCCGACGACCAGTTGCCGGTCGTCCTGCCCGAGGACTGCGTGCCCGACGGCTCGGGCAACCCGCTCAACAAACGCGCGGATTTCCTCGACTGCACGTGTCCGAAGTGTGGCAAGCCCGCCAAGCGCGAAACCGACACGATGGACACCTTCGTCGATTCGAGCTGGTACTACGCGCGCTATGCCGTCGATGCGGCGACGCGGGAAAAGAACGACCAGATGGTCGATGCCGGCACGCAATACTGGATGCCGGTCGACCAGTACATCGGCGGCATCGAGCACGCGATCCTGCACCTGCTCTACTCGCGCTTCTGGACCAAGGTGATGCGTGACGTGGGATTGGTGCAACAGGACGAACCCTTTGCCAACCTGCTGACGCAGGGCATGGTGCTCAACCACATTTTCAGCCGCCGCACCGACAAGGGTGGCATCGAGTATTTCGCGCCCGAAGAAGTCGATCTGGTCCGCGATGAAGCGGGTCATGTGAAAGGCGCCACGCTCAAGGCCGATGGCTCGACCATCGACTACGGCGGCGTCGGCACGATGTCGAAGTCGAAGCGCAACGGCGTCGATCCGCAGGCGCTGATCGAGCACTACGGCGCCGACACCGCACGCTTCTTCATGATGTTCGCCTCGCCGCCCGAGCAGACGCTCGAGTGGTCCGACAGCGGCGTCGAAGGCGCCTACCGCTTCATGAAGCGCGTCTGGGCCTTCGGTCATGGACTGAAGAACCAGTCAGCCACCGGCGCGGCCGGCGGCCTGCGCCGCGAAATCCATCTGCTGCTCAAGCAGGCCAACTACGATTTGGCCAAGCTGCAGTTCAACACCGTCGCATCAAGCTGCATGAAGATGCTCAACGCGCTGGAGAAGGCGCCGGCCGACCCGCATGCCAGGGAAGGCTTCGGCATCCTGCTGCGCGTGCTCTCCCCGATTGCGCCGCACATTGCCCATGCCCTGTGGATCGAACTCGAATATGGCGGCAATGCGGGCGCGGACATCCTGCAAGCCGAGTGGCCGGAGCCGCTCGAAGAAGCGCTGGCGCAGGATGAAATCGAACTGGTCCTGCAGGTCAATGGCAAGCTGCGCGGCGCGATCCGCGTGAAAGTCGGCGCCGACAGGACGGCGATCGAGGCCACCGCCCTCGCCGCGCCGGAAGCGCAAAAATTCATGGAAGGCAAGCCGGCGAAGAAGGTCGTCGTCGTGCCCGGCCGTCTGGTCAATATCGTCGTCTGATCGGGGAAAACGCCCATGCGCCCTCTTCTCGTCGTCCTCTTTGCGGCACTGCTGAGCGCCTGCGGTTTCCAGTTGCGCGGCAGCTATAGCCTGCCCTGGGAAACCCTCCACATCGGCATGAGCGAAAACTCCGCGATGTATCAACAGATCAAGCGCAGCATCGAGGCATCGACGCAAACGAAGATCGTCGGCAATGCCAAGGAAGCACAAGCCACGCTGGTCGTCGTCAGCGACTCGCAGGCCAAGAGCATTCTCTCGCTGACGGCCAGGGGCCGCGTGCGCGAGCTTCAGCTCTCGCGCAGCTTCGTTTATCGCGTGGTGGATGCCAAGGGGCAGGATCTGATGCCCGCAAGCCCGATCGTGCTGCTGCGCGAAATGACTTTCGACGACGAACAACTCTTCGCCAAGGAATCCGAAGAAGCCCTGATTCGCGTGGAAATGCAGAACGACCTGGTGCAGCAACTGCTGCGCCGCCTTTCCGCCGGCGCGCGCGCGCCGAAAACCTGAACCGTGCAACTGCGCCCGGAGCAACTCGCCGCGCATCTCGCCCAGGCCCTGCGGCCCCTCTACCTGCTGCATGGCGACGATCCGCTGCTGACCACCGAAACCGGCGATGCGCTGCGGGCAACCGCGCGCAAGCAAGGCTATGACGAGCGCAATGTTCTTGTCGTCACGCCGGGGTTCAAATGGGAGGAGTTATTCCAGGCGGCCGGCAATCTTTCCTTGTTCGGCGGCCGCACCCTGATCGACCTGCGCATTCCCACCGGCAAGCCCGGCCGCGACGGCGGCGAGGCGCTGCAGCGCTACGCGCGCGGCCTGCCGGCCGACACGCTGACGCTCGTCACCCTGCCGGAAATGGACTGGAAGGCGAAGAAGGCCGCATGGTTCGCCGCGCTCGCCGAGGCGGGCGTCGCCATCGAGTGCAACGCGCCGCCGCCCGACAAGCTGCCGCAATGGATTTCCCGCCGGCTGGCAGCGCAGGGGCAATCCGCCGTCCCGGAGGCCCTCGAATTCATCGCGCTGCACGTCGAGGGCAACCTGCTCGCCGCGCATCAGGAAATCCAGAAGCTCGGCCTGTTGTATCCGGCAGGCGCACTGACGCTCCAGCAGGTCTCGGCCGCCGTCCTCAACGTCGCGCGTTACGACATCGACGACCTGAAGAACGCGTTGCAGGCCAGGGATACGGCGCGTTGCGCGCGCACCCTCGAAGGGCTCAAGGCCGAAGCGGCCGCCCCGCCGCTGGTGCTCTGGGTGCTGGCCAACGAAGCGCGCCAGCGCATGCATCGCGCCGCCCTGCTGCACGCGGCCCGGATCGACCGGCTCGTCAAAGGTGTGGCCACGGGCGATCTCTGGGACGAGTTTCTGCAACTTGCGCTACGACTCACCAAGGCTTAAGCAATGGACATCAAAGACACCATGGAAACCCTCGGCCGCCAGGCGCGCGCCGCCTCCCGTGAAATGGCCAAGGCCAGCACCGCCGCGAAGAACGCCGCCCTGCTAGCAATGGCCGCCGACATTCGCGCGCGCAGCGCCGAGCTGCTCGCCGCCAATGCCGAGGATGTAGCGGAAGCCAAAGCCAACGGCCTGGAGCCGGCCATGCTCGACCGCCTGACGATCTCCGTCAAGAGCATCGAGGCGATGGCGCAGGGACTGGAGCAAGTGGCCACCCTGCCCGATCCGATCGGTGAAATTACCGACATGAAGTACCGCCCGACCGGCATCCAGGTCGGCAAGATGCGCGTGCCGCTCGGTGTCGTCGGCATCATCTACGAGGCGCGGCCGAACGTCACGGCCGACGCGGCGGCGCTGTGCCTGAAGTCGGGCAACGCCGCCATCCTGCGCGGCGGCAAGGAAGCGATCCGCTGCAATCAGGCCATCGCCGCCAGCGTGAGGAAAGGCCTCGCCGCCGCTGGCCTGCCGGAAACGGCGGTGCAAGTGGTCGAGACCACCGACCGTGCGGCCGTCGGCCACCTCGTCGCCATGCCCGAGTTCGTCGATGTGATCGTGCCGCGCGGCGGCAAGGGCCTGATCGAGCGCATCTCGAAGGAAGCGCGCGTGCCGGTGATCAAGCATCTCGACGGCAATTGCCACGTTTACATTGATGTCTCGGCCGATGCGGCGAAGTCGCTGAAGATTCTCGAAAATGCCAAGTGCCAGCGCCTCGGCACCTGCAACACCGCCGAATCGCTGCTCGTTGCGCGCCCGGTGGCTGAGTCGCTGCTGCCGCTGCTGGCACAGATGCTCGTCGCGCGCGGCATCGAGATCCGCGGCTGCGCCGAAACGCAAAAACTCGTGCCGCAGGCCAAGGCGGCGACGGAAGAGGACTACTACACCGAGTACCTCGCCGCGATCATTTCCTGCAAGATCGTGGCGGACGTCGATGAGGCCATCGCCCACATCAACCAGTACTCGTCGGCGCATACCGAAACAATTGTCACCGAGGACTACACGCGGGCGATGCGCTTCTTGCGCGAGGTGGATTCGAGTTCGGTGATGGTGAACGCCTCGACGCGCTTCGCCGACGGCTTCGAATACGGCCTCGGCGCCGAGATCGGCATCTCCACCGACAAGTTCCACGCGCGCGGCCCGGTGGGCCTCGAAGGGCTGACCTCGCAGAAGTGGGTCGTCTTCGGCAACGGGGAAGTCCGCGCGTGAGCGACTTCGCCGCCGTCCTGCCGGCACCGACTTTCAGCATCGGCGTCCGCTGCGACGACGAGGCAATCACCGAGATCGTCTATCTCGAACCGCACATGGAACTGAAGCCGCGCGGACTGCTGGCGAAAGAAGCCGTCCGGCAGTTGCGCGCCTATCTTGATGACCCGCGTTTCGTCTTTTCCCTGCCGCTACGGCCGCAGGGCACGGCTTTCCAGCGCCGCGTGTGGCAAGGCATCGCGAATATCCCCGCCGGGGAAACGCGCACCTACGGCGAATTGGCCGCCACGATCCACAGCGGCCCGCGCGCGGTCGGCAACGCCTGCGGCGCCAACCCGTACCCGCTCGTCGTGCCCTGCCACCGCGTCGTCGCCAGCGGCGGCGGGTTGGGAGGCTTCGCGCGCCAACGCGGCGGTTTCCTGCTCGGCGTGAAGCGCTGGCTGCTGGCGCATGAAGGCACACGACGCTGAACTGCTCGACGAATTCGTCGATGCTCTCTGGCTCGCCGACGGGCTGGCGAAGAACACGCTGGCGGCCTACCGTTCCGATCTCGCGCTGTTCGCCGGCTGGCTCGCGGGTCGCGACGTCGCGCTGGCCGAGGCGCGCGAAGCCGACATCGACGCCTGGCTCGCCGATCTGCACCGCCGCGCGGACAAGGTGCGGCCGGCCACGCTGCGCCGTTTCCAGGCCTCCTTGCGCCGCTTCTATCGCTGGCTGATCGAGCAGGGCCGCATCGCCGTCGATCCGCTCATCAACATCCAGCCGCCAGTGGTTGCCGAACGCTTTCCGAAGACGCTTTCCGAAAGGAACGTCGAGGATCTGCTCGCCGCACCCGATGTCGCGACGCCACTCGGCCTGCGTGACCGCACGCTGCTCGAGGTGCTCTACGCCACCGGCCTGCGCGTCTCGGAACTCGTCGGCCTCAAGCTCTTCCACGTCAGCCTGGCCGACCGCGTCGTGCGCACCTTCGGCAAGGGCGGCAAGGAGCGGCTCGTCCCTCTCGGCGAACCGGCGGCGGACTGGCTGCAACGCTGGCTGGCGGAAGGACGCCCCGTGCTGCTCAAGGGACGTGGTTCCGACTTCGTCTTCGTCACGGGACGCAAGAACAGCGACGGCATGACGCGCCAGATGGCCTGGACCCTCATCAAGAAACACGCCGTCACCGCCGGCATCCCGCGCGCGAAGATCTCGCCGCACGTGCTGCGCCACGCCTTCGCCACCCATCTGCTCAACCATGGCGCCGACCTGCGCGTGGTGCAGCTATTATTGGGACACGCCGACATCTCGACGACGCAGATTTACACGCATGTCGCGCGCGCGCGCCTGAAGGAACTGCACGCCGCGCATCACCCGCGAGGCTGAAATGAAAACCAACGACCGCCCGCCGGAAACGCCGGCGACCAGATTCCTGCAACAGCACCGCATCGCCCATTCCAACCATCTCTACGCCTACGAGGAGCACGGTGGCACCAAGGTGTCGGCGCGCGAGCTCAACGTCAACGAGCACGCCGTGGTGAAGACGCTGGTGATGGAGGACGAGGCGAAAAAACCGCTGGTCATGCTCATGCACGGCGATCGCAAGGTGTCCACCAAGGAACTCGCCCGCCAACTCGGCGTGAAGAAGATCGCGCCCTGCACGCCCGAGGACGCCCACCGCCATACCGGCTATCTCGTCGGCGGCTGCTCGCCCTTCGGCACGAAGAAAAAGCTGCCGGTCTGCATGGAGAAAAGTATTCTCGACCTGCCGCTCGTCTACATCAACGGCGGCCAGCGCGGTTACCTCGTCGGCGTGCATCCGCATGACATCCTGCGCGTGCTGGCGCCGCAGGTCGTCGATTGCGCCCTGAAAGACTGACTCAGCCGCGCGCCCGCTCGATCTGCACGCCGACGCGCCTGACGCCCTTGGCGATGCCGACCTTGGCGATCGACACCTTGACCCACGGGGCGCCGAATTCGTCGAGCAACAAGCCGATGACGTATTCACCGAGCGTCTCGAGCAGGTTGAAATGCCGCGCGGCCAGTTCGGTGCGAATGCGCGCGATCACCACCGCGTAGTCGATGGTCTTGGCGATGTCGTCGTCCCGTGCGGCTTCGTCGGGCACGCCGAAGGTCAGGGAGAGTTCCAGCGTTTGCGCGGCGGCCCGCTCGCGGTCGTAGATGCCGACATGCGCCTCGACGCGCATGTCCTCGATGAAGATGAAGTCCATGTGATCCGACCCGTTACAATCGCGGCCATTCTATGGAATCGTTCGCCCTTTACCTAATCCTTGGTTACCTGATCGGCTCGCTGCCTTTCGCGGTGATCGTCTCGAAAGCCTTCGGTCTGGCCGACCCGCGCAGCTTCGGTTCCGGCAACCCCGGCGCGACCAACGTGCTGCGCACCGGCAACAAGTTCGCCGCCGCGCTGACGCTGCTGGGCGACGCGGCCAAGGGCTGGTTCGCCCTATGGCTGGTCGCGAAACTCGGCGCTGGCGGAACGGCGCTAGCCGGATCCGCCGCCAACATGGAGACGGCGACCGTGTTTGCGGGGCTCGCCGCCTTCCTCGGCCACCTGTTCCCGGTATTTCTCCGCTTCAAGGGCGGCAAGGGCGTGGCCACCGCCATCGGCGTGCTGATCGGCCTGGATGCCTGGATTGCGCTGTTCACGGCCATGTGCTGGCTGATCACCGCCATCGTCACGCGCTATTCCTCACTGGCAGCGATCTTCGCCGCCTGCGTGGCGCCGACACTGGCGCTGGCCGCTCACGGCATCGGCGCCGTCTCCAGCGCGGTTTCCGTCATGTGCCTCTTGCTGATCGCGCGCCACAAGACGAACATCGTGCGCCTGATCGAGGGCACCGAAGGTCGGATAGGGAAAAAAGGCTAGATCGTTGCCAGCGGCCAGCGCGGTTTGACCGCGAACGCGCCCTTGCAATCATCGGTTTCGGTCTTGCCGGCCCGCAAGCGCAGTGCGGCGGCGAAGGCAATCATCGCGCCATTGTCGGTGCACAGTTCCATCTCCGGGTAGCACACGCGCACAGCCTGCTGCGCGGCGGCCGCATCGAGCCGTTCGCGCAGGCGCCGGTTGGCGCCGACGCCGCCGGCCACCACCAGCGTCGACAGTCGGCGCTGGCGACACGCCGCCAGCGCTTTCGTCGCCACGACTTCCGTGGCAGCCTCCTGGAATTCGGCGGCGAGATCGGCCTTGTCCTGCGCCGTAAGCGGGCGCTCATTTATCCCGTTTCGCACGGCCGTCAGCACGGCGGTCTTGAGTCCGGAAAAGCTGAACATGAAGTCGCCGCTGTTCAGCATCGGGCGCGGCAGCCTGAACTTTCCCGCTTGCCCTTGCCCGGCCAGCTGCGCGAGCGCCGGCCCGCCGGGATAGCCGAGGCCGAGCAGCTGCGCCGTCTTGTCGAAGGCCTCGCCCGCCGCGTCGTCGAGCGATTCGCCCATGAGCTCGTAAGCGCCCACGCCGGTCACGCACATGATCTGCGTATGGCCGCCGGAAACCAGCAGGGCGATGAAGGGAAACGTCGCCGGGTCTTTGGACAGCAGCGGCGACAGCAGATGGCCTTCGAGATGGTGGATGGGCAGGGCCGGCACCTCCAGCGCGAAAGCGAGCGAAGCGGCAAAGCTGGCGCCGACGAGTAGCGCCCCGGCCAGCCCCGGCCCGGCGGTGTAGGCGATCGCGCCGATGTCGGTCTTGCGCGCGCCCGCTTCCACCAACACCTTGTCGAGCAAGGGAACGAGCCGGCGAATGTGGTCGCGCGAAGCCAGTTCGGGTACCACACCGCCGTAGGCTTCGTGCATCGCCACCTGGGTATGCACGGCATGGGCGAGCAGCCCGCGTTCCGTATCGACGAGGGCGACGCCCGTTTCGTCGCAGGAAGATTCGATGCCCAGCACCAGCATGGCGAAATTTTACTTTGACATCCACGCCGGAATGGCTAGAATTCGCCCCCTTTCTGCCACCCAACCATCTAGGAAACCCGCATGCCTGGTATTCGCGTCAAGGAAAACGAGCCCTTCGAGGTCGCCATCCGTCGCTTCAAGCGCACCATCGAAAAGGCCGGCACACTCACCGAACTGCGCTCCCGCGAGTTCTACGAGAAGCCCACTTCCGAGCGCAAGCGCAAGCTGTCCGCCGCCGTGAAGCGCCATCACAAGCGCATCCGCAGCCAGCTCCTGCCGCCGAAGATGTACTGATCCCTCCCGGTTGGTCGGCATGAACCGCCTCCAGGGGCGGTTTTTGCGTTTGTCGAGGAAACCTCATGAACCTGAAAGCCCGCATCACCGACGACATGAAGTCCGCCATGAAGGCGAAGGAAACCGCGCGCCTCGGCGCCATCCGCCTGCTGCTCGCCGCGATCAAGCAAAAGGAAGTGGATGATCGCATCGAACTCGACGACGCGCAGGTCGTCGCCGTCATCGAGAAGATGCTCAAGCAGCGCAAGGATTCGATCACGCAATACGAAGCCGCCGCCCGCCAGGACCTGGCCGACGCCGAAAAGGCCGAAGTTGTCGTGCTGTCGGCCTACATGCCGCAGGCCATGGGCGCCGACGAGGTGACCGCCATCGTCGCCAGGGCCATCGCCGAATCCGGCGCCAAGGCGCCCGCCGACATGGGCAAGGTGATGGCGCTGGTCAAGCCGCAAATCGCCGGCCGCGCCGACATGGGCGAAGTCTCGAAACTCGTCAAGGCCAAGCTCGCCGGCGCATAATCGCGCCGTGATCCCCGAGTCTTTCATCCAGGAACTGCTCGCGCGCGTCGATATCGTCGACGTGGTCGAGCGCTACATCCATCTCCGGAAGGCCGGCGCCAACTACCAGGCCTGCTGCCCTTTCCACTCCGAGAAAACGCCGTCCTTCACGGTCAGCCCGTCCAAACAGTTCTACCACTGCTTCGGCTGCGGCGCCCACGGCAGCGCGATCGGCTTCGTCATGCAGTATGCCGGCCTCGGTTTCGTCGAGGCAGTCGAGGAACTCGCCGGTCAGCTCGGCATGCCGGTGCCACAGGAAGTCGGCATCCGTTCGCAGGAAAAGGCGCGCCAGCAGCCGCTCACCGAGCGCATGGCGCGCGCGGCGCGCTTCTACAAGGACCAGCTCAAGGCCAGCCCGCAGGCCATCGACTACCTGAAGGGGCGCGGGCTGACCGGGGAAGTTGCCGCCAGATACGGGCTGGGCTACGCGCCGGACGATTGGCAGGGCCTGCGGCGCGTCTTTACGGATGGCGATTACGACAATCCGGCCATGACCGAATGCGGTCTCGTCATCGAAAACGAGCAAGGCCGGCGCTACGACCGGTTCCGTGATCGCATCATGTTCCCGATCCAGGACCCGCGCGGCAACGTGATCGGCTTCGGCGGTCGCGTGCTCGGGCAAGGCGAGCCGAAGTACCTCAACTCGCCCGAGACGCCGCTGTTCCACAAGGGCGAGGAACTCTACGGCCTGCCGCAGGCGCGCCAGACCATTCGTGACGAGGACGGCGTCATCGTCGTCGAGGGTTACATGGACGTGGTGGCGCTGGCGCAGTTCGGCGTCGGCAATGCCGTCGCCACGCTCGGCACGGCGACCACGCCCATGCACGCACGCAAACTCCTGCGCCTTGCCGACCGCGTGGTGTTCTGCTTCGACGGCGACAAGGCCGGCCGCAAAGCCGCCTGGCGGGCGCTGGAGGCAAGCCTGGAAGCGCTCGCCGACGACAAGCTGGTCGGCTTCCTGTTCCTGCCGGCCGAACACGACCCGGACAGCTTCGTGCGCGAACACGGCGCGGCGGCCTTCCGGCAGGCGGCAGCACAACCGACCACGCTGACCGAATTTCTGATGCGCGAACTGCAAGCCGGCGTCGACCTGTCCACCGCCGAAGGGCGCGCTCGTCTGGTACATGAGGCCAAGCCCTTCATGGCAAAACTGGCAGCGCCACTGTTGCGCCTGCAGGTTTTGCGCGCCCTCGCCGAGGCGGCGGCGCTCTCGCCGGGCGAGGTCGCGGCGCAATGCGGCCTCAAGCCCGTGCCCCATGGCCGCCCGGCGCCGCCCCGCACGCGGCAGCGCCCGTCCCCGCCATCGATCGAACGCACGCTGCTGCTGGCGGTGCTGCGCCACCCCGAGCGGGCCGCGCGCCTGCCGCTCAACCTCCTCTCCAGCCAGACGCCGGAAGGCGCCACGCTGCTGGCGATCGCCGACGCCATCGAGCATGCCGCCCTGCCGGCCGGCAATGTCGGCCTGTTGCTCGAATACTTCCGCGCAACGCCGCATGAAGGCCTGCTGGCCACGCTTGCCGGCCATGGCGACGACGATGGCGCGGACGCCGCCGAACAGGAGACCGTATTCGTCGATGCGGTCGAACGCCTGCGCATGCAGGCACTGGGCCGCCAGATCGACGCGCTGACAGCCAGGGCGCGCGCCGGCGGCCTGTCAGCCGAGGAAAAATCCCTGCTCGCCCAACTGCTTGCCCGCAAGAGGAATTGATTGGACGTGTATAATTGAGCGTTTCGCCGCGATCCGAGTCGAGTTCATGTCCAAACCCACCGCGAAGCCGACCAAGCCCAGCCGCGCTCCTGCTCCGAAACCCGCCCCGAAACCCGCTGCAAAGGTTGTCGGCAAGGCGCCCAGCAAGGCCCCGGCACCCGCCAAATCCGATAAGGCCGCCAGGCCGACGGCAAAGCCCGCCGCGAAGCCACCTGCCGCGGAGAAGCAGCAGCCGACCGCCGCACAAGCGCAAAAGCCCGTCGTCGTGAAGACCCCGGCAGCAGAACCCGTCGCACCCGCGACGCCTGCCCCGGCGGCTGATGGCGCGAGCAAGCTCTCGGCAAAGAACGCCAAAAAATTGCGCGACAAGCAGATGCTCGCCGCCCTCGAACAGGCGCAGCCGACCACCGCCGACCTCGAGGCACGCCGCACCCGTCTGAAGAGCCTGATCACACTGGGCAAGGAACGCGGCTTCCTCACCTATGCGGAAATCAACGACCACCTGCCCGACGACCTCGTCGATGCCGAGCAGATCGAGTCGATCATCTCGACCTTCAACGACATGGGCATCCAGGTCTTCGACCATGCGCCCGCCCCCGAAGACATTCTCCTCGCCGAGCAAAGCACCGCACCCGTGGATGCCGACGAGGCCGAGGAAGAGGCCGAACAGGCGCTCAACTCCGTCGATTCCGAGTTCGGCCGCACCACCGACCCGGTACGCATGTACATGCGCGAGATGGGTACCGTCGAGCTCCTCACGCGCGAGGGCGAGATCGAGATCGCCAAGCGCATCGAGGACGGCCTCAGGCACATGGTGCTGGCGATCTCCGCCTGCCCGACCACCATTGCCGAGATTCTCGACATGGCCAGCAAGGTGGCCAACGACGAGATGCGCATCGACGAGATGGTCGATGGACTGATCGACCCCAACGCGCCGGAGCAGGACCTCGATGCGGCCGAAGCCGACGACGAGGACGAGACCATCGACGACGACGACATCGAGGATGACGAAGACGCCGCCGAAGCACGCGTTTCCGCTTCGCTGCTGCAACTGAAGCAGGATGCGATCGAGCGCTTCACCATCATCCATCAGCTGTACGGCAAGCTCATGTCCGCCCTCACCAAGCGCGGCTCGCAGGACAAGACCTACCTGAAGATCCAGAAGCAGATTTCCGCCGAGCTGATGAACATCCGCTTTACCGCACGCGCCATCGAGCGCCTGTGCGATTCGGTGCGCGGCATGGTCGAGGCGGTCAGGAACCACGAGCGCAAGATCCTCAGCCACTGCGTCACCAAGGCGCACATGCCGCGCCCGCATTTCATCAAGGTCTTCCCCGGCAACGAAACCAACATGGACTGGCTGCGCACCGAGGTGCAGTCGGGCAAGCCCTACGCCGCCGCGCTGATGCGCGCCGCGCCCGCCGTTCTTGAAGAGCAGCAGTCGCTCATCGACCTGCAAAACCGCATCGGCATTCCGCTGAAGGAACTCAAGGACATCAACAAGCAGATGTCGACCGGCGAGGCCAAGGCACGCCGTGCCAAGCGCGAGATGACCGAGGCCAACCTACGGCTGGTCATCTCCATCGCCAAGAAATACACCAACCGCGGCCTCCAGTTCCTCGACCTGATCCAGGAAGGCAACATCGGCCTGATGAAGGCGGTGGACA
>CAZGOH010000025.1:0-25921 GCA_964527195.1 uncultured Methyloversatilis sp. | reverse complement strand
CAAGGCATATGAACTACATCAATCTCCCCGCGCTTTCGCGCGCTGCCGGCACCGTCAGGTTGCCGGGTTCCAAGAGCATTTCCAACCGCATGTTGCTGCTTGCCGCGCTGGCCGAGGGCGAGACGGAGATTCGCGACCTGCTCGATTCCGACGACACGCGCGTGATGCTGGCCGCGCTCGCGAAAGTCGGTGTTGGCGTGACGGCGATTGGAACGAATGCCTATCGTGTCAAGGGCTGCGCCGGTGTGTTTCCGGGCAAGCAGGCCGATCTGTTCATGGGCAACGCCGGCACGGCGATCCGTCCGCTGACGGCGGCACTGGCGCTGTCCGGCGGCCATTACAAATTGAGCGGCGTGCCGCGCATGCACGAGCGGCCCATCGGCGACCTCGTCGACGGCTTGCGCCAGATCGGCTGCGACGTGCGTTATGCCGGCAATGCGGGCTATCCGCCGTTGGAGATTTTCCCGGCGCAAGTGCAACTTGCCGCGCCGATCCGGGTGCGCGGCGACGTCTCCTCGCAGTTCCTCACCGCCTTGCTGATGGCGCTGCCGCTGACAGGCGAAAAAGCCGTCATCGAGATGACGACGGAACTCATCTCCAAGCCCTACATTGAGATCACGCTGAACCTGATGGCGCGTTTCGGCGTCACGGTCGAGCGCGAAGGCTGGCAGCGCTTCACGATTCCCGCCGGGCAGAAATACCGCAGCCCCGGCCTGCTGCCTGTCGAAGGCGACGCCTCGGCGGCTTCCTATTTCCTCGCCGCCGGCATGATCGGCGGTGGACCGGTGCGCGTCGAGGGGGTCGGCCGCAACAGCATCCAGGGCGACGTGAAATTTGCGGATGCGCTGGAAACGATGGGCGCACGCATCACCTGGGGCGACAACTTCATCGAGGCGTCCGCGCCCGCCGACGGCAAACTGAAAGCCTTCGACCTCGACCTCAACCACATCCCCGACGCGGCGATGACGCTCGCCGTCGCGGCGCTGTTCGCCGACGGACGATGCACGCTGCGCAACATCGCCTCCTGGCGCGTCAAGGAAACCGACCGCATCGCGGCGATGGCGACGGAGTTGAGAAAACTTGGTGCATCTGTCGATGAAGGCAAAGACTGGCTCGCCGTCTCCCCGGCACCGACTCTCGTGGCGGATGCCGCCATCGACACCTACGACGACCACCGCATGGCGATGTGCTTCTCGCTCGCGGCGCTCGGCGGCGTGCCGGTGCGCATCAACGATCCGGGCTGTGTGGCGAAGACCTTTCCGCACTATTTCGACGCCTTCGCGCAAATCGCCGCGCCGGTGGTCGCCATCGACGGGCCGTCGGCCTCGGGCAAGGGCACGGTGGCCCAGCGCGTGGCGCAGGCGCTCGGTTTCCACTTCCTCGACAGCGGCGCGCTTTACCGCCTGACAGCATTGGCCGCGATGCGAGCCGGTGTCGCGCTGGACGACGAGGCCGGGGTCGCCGCCGTCGCCGCCGGCTTGCCCGCCGAATTCCTTGGCGAGAAGATTCTGCTTTCCGGAGAAGATGTGACCGAGGCGATCCGCGCCGAGGCCGTCGGCAACGGCGCCTCGAAAGTGGCCGCCTGGCCGGCCGTGCGCGCGGCCCTGCTCGACCGCCAGCGCGCCTACCGGCGCTTTCCCGGCCTCGTCGCGGACGGCCGCGACATGGGCTCGGTGGTGTTTCCCGACGCGCCGGTCAAGGTGTTTCTGACCGCCTCGGCTGAAGCGCGCGGTGAAAGACGTTATAAGCAGTTGATGGAGAAGGGGATGCCTGATAACATGCGCCCCCTTTTGCAGGACATCGTGAACGACCTCAAGGATCGGGACGCCCGCGATGCCGCGAGACCCGTAGCCCCCCTGAAGCAGTGCCCCGATGCCGACCTGGTGGATACCACCGCGTTGAACATTGGGGAAGCCGTGGCTGCGACGATGGACAGTGTCTGTCGCCGTTTGCCGTTTTCAACCCCAACCGTCGCCAAGACGTAATTTTTTCAACCGCTAACCCTATGTCCACTTCCTCTGTTGCCGTCAGCGCTGAAAATAGCGCCAACGAATCCTTTGCCGCCCTTTTCGAAGAAAGCCTCTCGCGCCAGGAAATGCGCGCCGGCGAAGTCATCACGGCCGAAGTCGTCCGCGTCGATCAAAACTTTGTGGTCGTCAACGCGGGCCTGAAATCCGAATCTTTCATCCCGGTCGAGGAGTTCAAGAACGACCGTGGCGAAGTCGAAGCCACCCCCGGCGAGTTCGTGCAAGTCGCGATCGAGATGCTCGAAGACGGCTACGGCGAAACCCGCTTGAGCCGCGACAAGGCCAAGCGCATCGCCGCCTGGAACGATCTCGACAAGGCGATGAACGACGCGATCCTCGTCAAGGGCGTCATCACCGGCAAGGTCAAGGGCGGCCTGACCGTCATGACCAACGGCATTCGCGCCTTCCTGCCCGGTTCGCTGGTCGATACCCGTCCGATCAAGGACACCACGCCCTTCGAAGGCAAGGAATACGAATTCAAGGTCATCAAGCTCGACAGGAAGCGCAACAACGTCGTGCTGTCGCGCCGCGCCGTGCTCGAGGCCAACATGGGCGAAGAGCGCCAGAAGCTGCTGGAAAACCTTCAGGAAGGCACCATCGTCAAGGGGGTCGTCAAGAACATCACCGAATACGGCGCCTTCGTCGACCTCGGCGGCATCGACGGCCTGCTGCACATCACCGACCTGGCCTGGCGTCGTGTGCGTCATCCATCCGAAGTCCTCAACGTCGGCGACGAAGTCACCGCCAAGGTGCTCAAGTTCGACCAGGAAAAGAACCGCGTCTCGCTCGGCATGAAGCAGCTCGGCGAGGACCCGTGGGTGGGCATCGGCCGCCGCTACCCGTCCGGTACGCGCCTGTTCGGCAAGGTGACCAACCTCACCGACTACGGTTCGTTCGTCGAGATCGAGCAGGGCATCGAAGGCCTGGTGCACGTCTCCGAGATGGACTGGACCAACAAGAACATCCATCCGTCCAAGGTCGTCCAGTTGGGCGACGAGGTCGAAGTGATGATCCTCGAAATCGACGAAGATCGTCGCCGCATCTCGCTGGGCATGAAGCAGTGCCAGCCGAACCCGTGGGACGAGTTCGCCATGAACCACAAGAAGGGCGACAAGGTGCGCGGCGCCATCAAGTCGATCACCGATTTCGGCATCTTCATCGGCCTGCCCGGCGGCATCGACGGTCTCGTCCATCTGTCCGACCTGTCCTGGTCGCTGACGGGCGAAGAGGCCAAGCAGAACTACAAGAAGGGCGACGAGGTCGAGGCCGTGGTGCTGTCGATCGACGTCGAGAAGGAGCGCATTTCCCTGGGTGTCAAGCAGCTCGACGGCGATCCCTTCACCAGCTTCATCGCCACGCACGACAAGAACAGCCTCGTCGCCGGCACGGTCAAGAGCGTCGATGCGCGTGGCGCGGTGATCGATCTGGGCGGCGAAGTCGAAGGTTACCTGCGTGTTTCCGAGTTTGCCCGCGAGCGCATCGAAGACCTTTCGCAGCACCTCAAGGTCGGCGATTCCGTCGAGGCGATGATCATCAACGTCGACCGCAAGTCACGTTCGATCAATCTTTCGATCAAGGCCAAGGACCAGGCCGAGCAGACCGAGGCGATGCAGAAGCTCTCCGCCGACTCGGCTGCCGCCGCAACCGGCACCACCAACCTCGGCGCCTTGCTGAAGGCGAAGTTGAACCAGCAGTAAGTGAAAGCGGAAAGTCCTGTCATGACCAAGTCCGAGTTGATCGCTCGTCTGGCGGAGCGCTTTCCGCAGCTGGTCGCGAAGGATGCCGATCTGTCCGTGAAGATGATCCTCGATGCGATGTCCGACGTGCTGGCACGCGGTGATCGCATCGAGATTCGCGGCTTCGGCAGTTTCTCGCTCAATTACCGTCCGCCGCGCATCGGCCGCAATCCGAAAACCGGAGAGAAGGTCGAAGTGCCGGCCAAGTACGTGCCGCACTTCAAGGCCGGCAAGGAGCTGCGCGAGCGCGTCGACCGGGCCGGCAAGTAAGGCGAGCGCCCATGAAAGCCCTGCTCTGGGTTCTGCGTGGCGTCCTGTTCGTCATCCTGCTCGGGCTGGCGATCAAGAACAGCGACGAAGTCGAGTTGCGTTTCTTCTTCGACGCGGCCTGGCAGTTGCCCCTGTCGCTGGTGGTGCTCATCGCGCTCGCCTGCGGCATCGTTTTCGGCCTGCTGGCCCTGCTGCCACCGCTGGTCCGCCAGCGGCGCGAGATCGCCGGATTGCGGCGCGCACAGGCTACCGCCCCCCGCGAGCCCCCGTCGCCGGACGCGGGCTGAGACGCATGGAAATCGAACTCTGGTGGCTCCTGGCCCTGCCGATCTTTTTCGTGCTCGGCTGGCTGGCTGCGCGCATCGATATCAAGCAGATCGTGCGCGAATCGCGCGAGTTGCCGCGCTCGTATTTCGCCGGCCTGAACTTTCTCCTCAACGAGCAACCGGACAAGGCGATCGAGGCCTTCCTCGAAGCCGCGCGTCTCGATCCGGAAACCGTCGAGCTGCATTTCGCGCTCGGCAGCCTGTTCCGCCGGCGCGGCGAGACTGATCGCGCCATTCGCGTTCACAAGCATCTCATCGAACGCGACGCCTCGCTGACGCAGCTTTCCGAAGAGCAGCGCCTGCACGCACTTTCCGAGCTGGGGCAGGATTACCTGAAGGCGGGCCTGCTCGATCGTGCCGAAGACATCTTTCTCAAACTGCGCGGCAGCACCCGCGACGAGGAAGCGTTGCGCAATCTGCTGGAGATCTACCAGCAGGAGAAGGAGTGGGAAAAGGCCATCGCCATCGCGAGCGCGATGCCTGGCCACGCCGAGCACGTCTGGCAGAAGGAAATCGCCGAGTTTCATTGCGAACTGGCCGCTTCCGATCTGGTCAATGGCCGGCTCGATGCCGCGCGCGCACGTCTTGGCGCCGCGCTGGCCGCGAATCGCAAGTGCGTGCGCGCCACCCTGATGCGGGGCGAACTGGAAATGAAAGTCGGTGCCGGCGAGACGGCGACAGCCGGATCGACCGCTAACCTGGAGACGGCGCTCCAGATCTGGCAGGGCATCGAGCAGCAGAATCCCATCTACCTTTCGCTCGTCGCCGAAAAGATGATGGGCGTTTTTCGTGCACAGGGCCGCGCGGCGGCGGGCGTCGAACTGCTGTCGGCCTACCTGGAGCGCCATCCTTCCATCGACCTGCTCGACACGGCCTTCCAGGCCATGCTCGCGGTGCGCGGACCCGAGGCGGCCTATGCGCTGGTGCGCGACGAGTTGCGGCGCAACCCGACGCTGCTCGGCCTGGAAAAACTGCTCGACGCGCAGACGATGCTGGCGCCGCCGGAGCGGCGCGGTGATCTCGAGCTGATCCGCAACCTCATCCACAACCACACCCGGCGCGTGGCGCGCTATCGCTGCGGCGATTGCGGCTTCAAGGCCCGCCAGTTCCACTGGCGCTGCCCCGCCTGCGGCGGCTGGGAAACCCTCCCGCCGCGCCGTACCGAAGAGTTCGACCTTTCCCTCTGACATGGCCATGAAACTTCCCGATACCTCTGCCGCCCGCATTCTCGTCGTCGGCGACGTCATGCTCGACCGCTACTGGTTCGGCGAGGTTTCGCGCATCTCGCCCGAGGCGCCGGTGCCGGTCGTCAAGGTGGACAAGAGCGAGGAGCGCCCCGGCGGCGCGGCCAACGTCGCGCGCAATATCGCGGCGCTGGGCGCGCGCGTCGCGCTGCTGTCGGTGGTCGGCGCCGACGAGGCCGGTGCCTCGCTGGCACGCCTGCTGGCCGCTTCCGCCATCGACGCCAGCCTGCACGAGGACGCGCAGATCAATACCACGGTCAAGCTGCGCGTGCTCGGTCGCCAGCAGCAACTGCTGCGCATCGACTTCGAAAACGCGCCGACGCACGAGGTGCTGCAAGCCAAACTGGCGGAATTTCGCCAGCGCGTCGCCGAATGCGATGTCGTCATCCTGTCCGACTACGGCAAGGGCGGGCTGACGCATATCACCGAGATGATCCGCATCGCGCGCGCACAGCGCAAACCCGTCTTCGTCGACCCCAAGGGCGACGACTGGGCGCGCTATGCCGGCGCCAGCGTCATCACGCCCAACCGCGCCGAACTGCGCGAAGTGGTCGGCCGCTGGAAGGACGAGGGCGACCTCGTCGCGCGCGTTGGCAGGCTGCGCGCCGAACTGGGGCTGGACGCCCTGCTGCTGACGCGTTCGGAAGAGGGCATGACCCTGTTCGCCGCCGACGGCGCCACGCACGAACCCGCGCTGGCGCGCGAGGTTTATGATGTCAGCGGTGCGGGCGATACCGTGATCGCCACGCTGGCCGCGATGCTGGCGAGCGGCACCTCGCTGGTCGAGGCGATGCGCTGGGCGAACCGCGCCGCCGGCGTGGTGGTCGGCAAACTCGGCACGGCCACGTGTTCCATCGACGAATTGAAAGGCTGAACATGTATCACATCGTTACCGGCGCGGCCGGCTTCATCGGCGCGAACATCGTCAAGGCGCTCAATGACCGGGGCATCGCCGAGGTCATCGCCGTCGACAATCTGACGAAGGCCGACAAGTTCAAAAATCTCGTCGACTGCGAGATCGCCGACTACCTCGACAAGCACGAGTTTCTCGACATGGTGCAGCACGGCCATTTCGACGGCGCGGTCGAGGCAATCTTCCATGAAGGCGCCTGCTCGGACACGATGGAGACCGACGGCCGCTACATGATGGAAAACAATTTCCGCTACACGAACGCGCTGTTCGACTTCTGCCTCGACCAGGAAGCGCAGTTCCTCTATGCATCCTCCGCCTCGGTGTATGGCGCCGGGCGCGTGTTCAAGGAGGCGCGCGAGCACGAGGGGCCGCTCAACGTCTATGGCTATTCGAAGTTCCTGTTCGATCAGGTCGTGCGCCGCCGTGCCGCCAGCGCCGACTTTGGTTCGCAGGTGGTCGGCTTCCGCTATTTCAACGTCTATGGCCCGCGCGAGCAGCACAAGGGCCGCATGGCCTCGGTGGCCTTCCATCACTTCCACCAGTATCGCGAAAACGGCAAGGTCAAGCTGTTCCAAGGCTGCGACGGTTACGGCAACGGCGAGCAAAGCCGCGACTTCGTCTATATCGACGATGTGGTGAAGGTGAACATGTTCTTTCTCGACCACCCCGAGAAATCCGGCATATTCAACCTCGGCAGCGGTCGCGCCCAGCCCTTCAACGACATCGCGCATGCCACCGTGAATGCCTGTCGCGCCCTGGAAGGCAAACCCGCGTTGTCGCTCGCGGACATGGTGGCGCAGGGCATCGTCGAATACATCGACTTTCCGGAGGCGCTCAAGGGCAAATACCAGAGCTTCACCGAAGCGGACATTTCCGCCCTGCGCGCGGCCGGTTATGGCGACGCATTCAACAGCGTCGCCGCGGGCGTGACGAAATACGTGCGGCATCTGGCGGGCCAATGAATACCACCCTCGAAGCCTGCGTCGGCAACACCCCGCTGGTGCGCCTGCAACGCCTGCCGGGCGAGGATGACGTGCGCCGCAACAACGTCATCCTTGCCAAGCTCGAAGGCAACAACCCCGCCGGTTCGGTGAAGGACCGCCCGGCCCTGTCGATGATCCGTCGTGCCGAGGAGCGCGGGGAGATCCGGCCCGGCGACACGCTGATCGAGGCGACCTCGGGCAACACCGGCATCGCGCTCGCCATGGTCGCCGCGATGCGCGGCTACAAAATGATCCTCGTCATGCCGGAAAACCAGAGCGTCGAGCGCCGCCAGTCGATGCGTGCCTACGGTGCCGAACTGGTGCTGACCCCCAGGCAGGCCAGCATGGAAGGCGCGCGTGACGAGGCTCTGCGCATGGTGAAGGAGGGCCGGGGCATCATGCTCGACCAGTTCGCCAATCCCGACAACCCGCGTGCCCACTACGAGACCACGGGGCCGGAAATCTGGCGCGACACCGACGGCCGCGTCACCCACTTCGTCTCCAGCATGGGCACCACCGGCACCATCATGGGCTGCTCGCGCTACCTCAAGGAAATGAACCCGGCGATCCGCATCGTCGGTTGCCAGCCCGAGGAAGGTTCGCAGATCCCCGGCATCCGCAAGTGGCCGCGGGAATACCTGCCCTCGATCTGCGACTTCTCGCGCGTCGACCAACTCGAATCCGTCGGCCAGGCCGACGCCGAGGACATGACGCGCCGCCTCGCCACCGAGGAAGGCATCTTCTGCGGCATTTCCTCCGGTGGTGCGATGGCCGTCGCGTTGCGCATCGCCGCCACGGTCGAAAACGCCGTCATCGTCAGCATCGTCTGCGACCGCGGCGACCGCTACCTGTCCACGGGTGTCTTTCCCGCGTAAGTTTCTCCTGGCGCTGCTGTGCTGGCTGCTGGCGGCGCCCGCGGCGGCGATGCGGGTCGAGCTGTCCCTCGGGGCGTTGAAGCATCCGGCTTTCGCGGCCGATGGCGTGCGTGTCCGTCTCGACCTGCTCAAGGCCGGCACGGCCGAAATAGTGGTCGACAGTCTTGCCGTTGGCGACGAAAACTGGCGCGGCCTGCGCCTGATTTGCGAGGGCTTCGCCTATGACGGCCGCTCGCTCGATTGTCCGCGCGGCCAGCTGTATCGCGAGGATGCGCGCGGTCACGAGCCGCCGCCGCTGCCGTTCGCGCTCGCCTGGCGCGACGACGGCCTCCTCGAATTCGCCTTGAGCGACATCGATGCGCTTGCCCTGTCGCCACTGGTCAAGCGCCTGCGCGGCTGGAATCCGCGCGGCAGGATCGATCTGAGCCTGCGGGCCGACGCGCGCGATGCCCGCCTGCGGCTGGCGGTGCGCGATCTGTCGTTCGCCAACCGCGTTGGTGATGTCGCCGCATCGGGCATGCACTTCACGCTGCATGCCGACGCCCGCCGCGAGGTCGACGCATGGCGCTGGGAAGCCGCGCTCGACTGGCCGGCGGGCGACCTGCGCTTCGTGCATTGGCGTGGTCGCGGCGGCATGAACCTGCGCGGCAACGGCCGGCTGACCGACGCGGTGCTGGAAATCGACCAGGCGCGGCTGGCCGCGGACGGCGTCGGTGCGCTCAACGCCAGCCTGCGGTGGGACCGCGCACGCGGCGAGGCGACCGAGTGGGGTCTGGTGAGCGAGCGCATCGACCTGGCCGGTGCGCTCGACGCCTGGCTGCAACCCTGGCTCGACAGCCTTGGTTTCCCGGCCTGGCGCGCACGCGGCGAGGTGTTGTTCGCCGCCGAGTGGCGCGCCGGTGCGCTGCGGCGTTTCTATGCCGGGCTGGAGAATGCCGAACTCGCCGATCCGACCGGCTATCTCGCGCTGTCCGGGCTCGAAGCGCGCGTGCCCTGGGAGGCGGACGCGGCGACCGAGGCGGAAATCCGCGTTGCGGCGGGTCGTATCGGCGAACTGCCGCTGGGCGCCTTCGCGGTTCCCCTGCGGCTTGCGGGGGCGAGCGCGCGCATCGAACATCTCGTCGCGCCGATGCTCGACGGCCGTTTCGAAGTCGAGAAGCTCGTCCTCGAAAAGGCCGCCGGTGATTGGCGCGCCGAATTTTCCGGCGGCATCGACGGCGTGTCGATGCCGCGCATCGCCAGCTTGTTCAGGCTGCCGCGCATGGAGGGCGTACTCAACGCCCGCATTCCGCGCATCGCCTTCGAGGACAAGATATTGCGCCTCGACGGCGCGATCGGCGTCGAACTCTTCGACGGCGGCATGATCGTGCACCAGCTGCGCGTGCTCGATCCTTTCAGCGCCGAGCGCCACCTGCTGTTCGACGTGACGGCGATGCGCCTCGACCTCGGCATGCTGACGCGCACCTTCGCCTTCGGCAGCATCGAGGGGCGCTTCGACATCCACCTGCGCGAACTCGAAATGGCCGGCTGGCGCCCCTTGCGCTTCGACGCGCGCATCGAAAGCAGCGCGGGCGACTATCCGCGCATCCTCAGCCTCGGCGCACTGAAGGACATCGCCGAACTGGGCGAGCCGGAGGAGGGCAAGGCCCTGCGCCGCATCCCGGCGCGCAGCATCGGCGGTTTTGGCTACGAACGCATCGGACTCGGTTGCACGCTGGCGGATGGCGTTTGCGCGCTCTTCGGCATTCCCGGCCGCGACGAGCCGCACCGCGTGCAGATCATGACGGGCAGCGGTTTTCCGTCCATCGACATCTATGGCTACAATCGGCGCATCGACTGGGAAGCGCTGGTCGCGCGCTTCCGCGAACTCCTTGCCGGCCGTCCGGGAGTCGTCATCGAATGAAAATCATCGCCGTCATGCTCCTGCCGATGCTGCTGGCTGCCTGCGTCAATCTGCATGTCCATTTCCCGCCGGCCGCCGCCACGGGCGAAACACCGGCTGCCACCACGCCATGACCCCCGTCCTCGCCTTCGACATCGAAACCGTTCCCGACATCGCCGGGCTGCGCAAGTTGCACGAACTGCCCGACACGCTCGCCGAAAGCGAGGTCGCCGAATTCGCCTTCCAGAAACAGCGCGCGAAGAGCGGTTCCGACTTCCTGCCGCTGCACCTCCAGCGCGTCGTCGTCATCTCCTGCGTGTTGCGCAACGACGAAGGCTTCAAGGTGTGGTCGCTCGCCGAGCCGAAGTCGGGCGAGGGCGAGATCATCCAGCGCTTCTTCGACGGCATCGCCAAATACACGCCCAACCTCGTCTCCTGGAATGGCGGCGGCTTCGATCTGCCGGTGCTGCACTATCGCGGCCTGATGCACGGCGTCGTCGCGTCGCGCTACTGGGATCTCGGCGAGGACGACAGGGACTTCAAGTGGAACAACTACATCAGCCGCTACCACACGCGCCACCTCGACCTGATGGACCTGCTGGCGATGTACCAGCCGCGCGCCAACGCGCCTTTGGATCAACTGGTGAAGCTGATGGGCCTGCCCGGCAAGCTCGGCATGGATGGCGGCGCGGTCTGGGGTGCCTGGCAGGGGGGCGAGATCGACGCGATCCGCGACTATTGCGAGACCGACGTGGTCAATACTTACCTGGTCTACCTGCGTTTCCAGAAGATGCGCGGCCACCTGTCGGCCCAGGCGCACGCGGCGGAAGTCGCCACCGTGCGCGATCACCTCGCCTTGCTCGACGCGTCGCACTGGCGCGAATTTCTCGCCGCCTGGATCGTCTAGCCAGACCGTTGCAAGCTTGTGGCATAGTAGCGCCAACGACCCCATCCGGAATTCCGACATGTTTGCTTTCGTCATTGCCCTCATCGTCCTGGCCATCGCCGTCGCTGCCATCTACCTGATCCTCAAGAACATGGGCGAGGCCGGCATCGAAATTGCCGCCCCCGGCAGTTGCAAGAGCGGGCGATGCGGCGTCCGCTGCGATCCTGGGAACAATGGGCGCGATGCGGAGAGGGTGGAATTGCCCGGTGAGGCGGATGACGTTCGACCGAAGGTGGTCGACGGTCATGGCCGGGCGCTTTGATCGCTACGGGCGCACTGAACAATCCGGAGACTTGATTCCATGAGCATGCGCCAGAGGATTTCCATTTTGTTCGTCTGCATGGGCAATATCTGTCGTTCGCCAACTGCCGAAGGCGTGACGCGAGCATTGACGGAACAAGCGGGGCTGGGGGATGCCTTCGAGTTCGATTCGGCGGGCACCCATGGCTACCATATCGGCAAGCCGCCCGATGCGCGTTCGCGCGAGGCGGCGGCGCGGCGTGGCTACGACCTTTCTTCCTTGCGGGCGCGCCAGGTGAGTGAATTCGATTTCGTGCGTTTCGACCGGATCCTTGCGATGGACCGGGAGAACCTCGATCTGCTGCGGCGCGCCTGTCCGGACGAGCACAGGCACAAGCTCGGGTTGTTCCTCGAGTACGCCGAGGGCTGCGAAGCCGACGAAGTGCCCGATCCCTACTATGGCGGGCCGGCGGGTTTCGAGCGCGTGCTCGACATGGTGGAACACGCGGCGGTCGGCTTGCTTGATCGCCTGTCGGCAAAAAAATAGGGGGCGCCTTTCAGCGCCCCCCGGCGTGTTGCGTTGCCGTGTTTTTCAGTCCGGCTTGCGGGTTTCCACCATTTGCAGGGGCTCCTCGACCATGACCGGCGCGGGTTTCGGCTTGCGGCCGAGAGCCGGCGCAGGTTCGGGCGTTACCGATGTCGCTGTCGCCGGGCTTGATCTCGTCTCGACCAGTTGCAGGCCCGCCTGTTCGAGTTTGGATGACAGGTCGCTCGCTACCGCGACCGGTTGCGGGGCAGGCTCAGGTTCCGCAGCGGGACGTTCGGCGGGTGCGGGCGTGGCGGCGGGTTCCGCGACGATGACCGGCTCGGCCGCCAGCGGCTGTGGTGTCGGCCAGGGCAGCGGTTTCGGCGCCGGGATGACGACCACCGGGGCCTCGGGTGCGGCCGATTCCACGAAAGTCGGCGCTGGCGGGACGGCGACCGGGGCTTCGCCGGCGGGTTGCAGATCGAGGGATTCCTGCGTCGCGGCGTTGTCGGTTGCGGGGGATTGCGCGCCGTTTTCCTCGCCGCGCCGCTCGCCGCGTCCACGCCCGCCGCGCCGGCCGCGCTTGCGGTTGCCTTCATTGCCGCCGTTCTCGGCTGGAGCGCTGTCCGGTGCGCCGCCTGACGTTCCGGCGGTCTGCGACGTGATGGCGGGCGTTTCCTGTGCGGTGGCCTCGGCGGCTGCGGGGCGCACCGTGTCGGCGGTGCGCGCGTCGCGACGGTTGTCGTTGCCTTTCTCGCCGCGCTCCTTGCGGTTCTGGCGGTTGTCGCGTTCCTTGCCGGTGCGTTCCTTGCGTTCGGTTTTTTCGACGGATTCGAGCGCCGGCGGGCGTTCGGTGCGATTTTCGCGTTCGCTGCGGCCTTCGCGCCTGCCGCGCCCGCCCCGCTCGCTGCGGTCGTTCCTGTCGCGGCGCGACGAGGGTCTTTCGGACTTGCGGGGCTCCGGTGTCGGGCTTTGCGGTTCGGGTTCGCCGCTGAACCAGGCCATGATGCGGGCGAACAGTCCCGGTTTCGCGGGTTCCGGCGCGGGGGCGGGCGGTGCCACGGTGGGGGCCGGCTGGTCGGGCGTGATGCCCTTCACCACGGCTTCCGGACGCGCGGCTTTCACATCGTTCGCACCGCCCGGCGTCCCCTTTTCCTCTTCGCTGGGCTTGACGGCCATTTCGTAACTGGCCAGGGCAATGCCTCCCTGGTTGAGCTGGTCGTGACGCAGGCGGATGATGTCGTGCTGCGGCGTTTCGAGATGCCGGTTGGGGATGATCAGCAGATTGACCCGATGGCGCGCCTCCACGCGGGCGATGTCGAGGCGCTTTTCGTTGAGCAGGAAGGTGCCGACGTCGACGGGTACCTGCACGTGGATCGCGCCCGTGTTCTCCTTCATCGCCTCCTCTTCGAGGATGCGCAGGATGTGCAAGGCGGCGGATTCGGTCGAGCGAATGTGGCCGGTGCCGGTACAGCGCGGGCAGGTGATGTAGCTCGCCTCGGCGAGCGCCGGGCGCAGGCGCTGGCGCGAAAGTTCGAGCAGGCCGAAGCGCGAGATCTTGCCGGCCTGGACGCGGGCGCGGTCGAAGTGGAGGGCGTCGCGCAGGCGGTTCTCGACTTCGCGCTGGCTTTTCGCCGCTTCCATGTCGATGAAGTCGATGACGATCAGGCCGCCCAGGTCGCGCAGGCGCAGCTGGCGGGCGATTTCGTCGGCGGCTTCGAGGTTGGTGCGCAGGGCGGTTTCCTCGATGTCGGCCCCCTTGGTGGCGCGGCCGGAGTTGACGTCGATGGCGACCAGCGCCTCGGTGTGGTCGATCACCACCGCGCCGCCGGAGGGCAGGCTGACCTGGCGCGAGTAGGCCGACTCGATCTGGTGTTCGATCTGGAAGCGCGAGAACAGCGGCACGTCGTCGCGGTAGCGCTTGACGCGGGCGACGTTGCCCGGCATCACATGCGCCATGAACTGCTGCGCCTGCTCGAAGATGTCGTCGGTGTCGATGAGAATCTCGCCGATCTCGGGCTGGAAATAGTCGCGGATGGCGCGGATGACGAGGCTGGATTCCTGGTAGATCAGGAAGGCGCCCGACTGGGCCTTGGCGGCGCCGTCGATCGCGCCCCACAGTTGCAGCAGGTAGTTGAGATCCCACTGCAATTCCTCGGCGCTACGGCCGATGCCGGCGGTGCGGGCGATCAGGCTCATGCCGCCGGGCACGTCGAGCTGGTCCATCACCTCGCGCAGTTCCTGGCGCTCCTCGCCCTCGATGCGGCGTGAGACGCCGCCGCCGCGCGGGTTGTTGGGCATCAGCACGAGGTAGCGGCCGGCCAGCGAAATGTAGGTGGTCAGCGCTGCACCCTTGTTGCCGCGTTCGTCCTTCTCGACCTGGACGATGAGTTCCTGGCCGACTTTCAGCGCGTCCTGGATGCGGGCACGGCCGGGTTCGACACCCGGCTGGAAGTAGCTACGCGAGACTTCCTTGAAGGGCAGGAAACCGTGGCGTTCCGCGCCGTAATCCACGAAGGCGGCTTCGAGGCTGGGCTCGATGCGAGTGATGACGGCCTTGTAGATGTTGCTCTTGCGTTGCTCTTTTGCGGCCGATTCGATGTCGAGGTCGATCAGTTTCTGGCCATCGACGATCGCGACGCGGAGTTCCTCGGCTTGCGTCGCATTGAACAGCATGCGTTTCATGTGTGCTCCCACGCGCGGGCAGGAAGGCACGACAAATCATGCCGCGTGATTTGCGGCGTTTCAGCGGATTTGCGGGTTCAGCTTCATCGGTGATGAGCGTTGGACTGGGGCAAATGGGGAGAAATTTGTCGGATCGCGCCGCCATGTCGTTCGGCAGCGCGCATCAAAGCCTGACTGGTGCGCGAAAAAATTGTCCTGAGACAAGTAACATCGCTGCTTGCCGGGTGAGCGATATACCCGATGGTACGTTGGGCTGTGGCAGCGTCGCCGAAGGGCGCCCCGGAACCGCTTCGTGTCGCCGGGCACGCCGTCCGAAAGACGGCAAAGCGCCGTGCATTATATTGGAAATTAACGAGTTGGTTAAAGAATCGGTCATGTTTCTTGAAGTTGGCGAGGCGGGCGCCGGCCAGCGCGTCGACAATTTCCTGTTCCGGCATCTCAAGGGCGTGCCGAAAAGCCACGTCTATCGCATTCTCAGAAGCGGCGAGGTGCGCGTGAACAAGGGGCGGGTGGCGGCTGATCGTCGGCTCGAGCCGGGCGACTTGGTGCGCGTGCCGCCGGTGCGGGTGGCCGAGCAGACGGAGGCTTCCGTTCCCGGGCGCGAGTTTCCGGTCGTTTTCGAGGACGAAGCGCTGATCGTCATCGACAAGCCCGCCGGGGTGGCGGTGCATGGCGGCAGCGGCGTCGATTTCGGCGTCATCGAGCAGTTGCGCCAGGCGCGCTCCCAGGCGAAGTTTCTTGAGCTGGCGCACCGGCTGGACAGGGAAACCTCCGGACTGCTCGTTGTCGGCAAGAAACGGGCGGCGCTGACGCGCCTGCACGACCTGTTCCGCGACGGCGGCATCGACAAGCGCTACCTCGCGCTGGTGAAGGGACGCTGGCGCGACAAGCTGCGCAATGTCAGGCTGCCGCTGCACAAGTACCTGACGGCCGAGGGCGAACGCCGCGTGCGCGTCTCCCCGGAAGGGAAGGAAGCGCATTCGGTCGTGCGTCTGCAAGGACGCTGGCAGGCCGCATGGGGTGAATGCAGCCTCGTCGAGGTGGAGTTGCGCACCGGACGCACCCACCAGATCCGCGTGCATCTGGCCCACCTCGGCCATCCGATCCTCGGCGACGAGAAGTATGGCGATTTCGAACTCAATCGCGACTTGCAAAAGCACGGGCTCAGACGCATGTTCCTGCACGCGACCTCGATGCGGCTGGCGCATCCCCTGACGGGGGAGCCGCTGGGCCTGCAGGCGCCGCTGCCGGCGGAGCTGGCGAGGTTTCTGGACACGATGGAGCGGACCGATGCGACGCTATGAACTGATCGTCTTCGACTGGGACGGCACGCTGATGGATTCGGCGGCGATGATCGTCGATAGCGTCCAGGCCGCCGCCCGCGATCTGGGGCTGGAGCCGCCTTCGGACGAACGCGCCCGCTACATCATCGGCCTCGGCCTGGTCGACGCCTTGCGCCATGCCTTGCCCGACCTGCCCGATGCCCGCTACGCCGATCTGACCGAGCGTTACCGGCATCACTATCTGACGCGCGACCACGAGCTTGTCCTCTTCGAGGGTGCGGCGGAGGTGGTGCGTAGTCTGGCCGGGCGTGGCCGTCTGCTCGGCGTGGCGACCGGCAAGTCGCGCAAGGGTCTGGACCGTGCGCTGATGCGCAGCGGCCTCGGGCCTTTTTTCCACGCCTCGCGCTGCGCCGACGAGTGTCATTCCAAGCCGCATCCGCAGATGCTCGAGGAATTGATGGACGAGTTCGCCGTCTCGCCACGGGCGACTTTGATGATCGGCGACACGACGCACGACCTGCTGATGGCGCAAAACGCCGGGGTCGATGCGGTCGCGGTCGGTTATGGGGCGCATCCGCGCGCGCTGCTCGAGGATGCCGGATCGCTATACTGCGCCGGATCGGTCGCCGCACTGGCGGACTGGCTGGCGGATAACGCTTGAGCGGGCGAGGACGACATGACGGACGACGCGAACTGGGAACGCAAGGTACTTGAAAAGGTGGCGCTGGCGGCGGTCGGCGAGCAGCGGCGCGCGCGGCGCTGGGGCATCTTCTTCAAGTTGCTCGGTTTCGCCTACCTGACCGTGCTGCTCGCCATGCTGGTCGATTGGGATGGCATCGGGTCGGAGACAAAGAGCGTTCGCCATACCGCGCTGGTCGAGTTGCGCGGCGTCATCCATCCGAAGGGCGACGCGAATGCCGACGCCATCCTGGGCGCCTTGCAGGCTGCTTTCGACGACAAGGGCGCGGCCGGCGTGGTGTTACGCATCAACAGCCCGGGCGGCAGCCCGGTGCAGGCCGGCATCATCGTGGACGAAATCCGCCGGTTGCGCGCCAAACACGCTGACAAGCCGCTGTATGCCGTGATCGAGGACGTTTGCGCATCCGGCGGCTACTATGTCGCCTCGGCGGCCGACAAGATCTTCGTCGACAAGGCGAGCATCGTCGGCTCGATCGGCGTGCTGATGGATGGTTTCGGCTTTACCGACAGCATGGACAAACTCGGCGTCGAGCGGCGCCTGCTGACCGCGGGCGAAAACAAGGGTTTCCTCGATCCCTTTTCCCCGCAAAGCGCGACGCACAAGGCGCACGCCCAGGAGATGCTCGACGACATCCACCGCCAATTCATCGAAGTGGTCAGGGCCGGACGCGGCGCCCGCCTGAAGGAAACGCCGGAACTGTTTTCCGGCTTGTTGTGGTCCGGCGCCAAGAGCATCGAACTGGGGCTGGCCGACGAGTTGGGCAGTCTGGAGTTCGTCGCCCGCGAAGTGCTCAAGGCCGAGGAAATTCGCGACTACACCGTCAAGCCGAATTTCGCCGAGAAGTTCGCGCGGCGCTTCGGTAGCGACATGGCCGAGGGGTTGGCCGACGTCCTGATGCGTTTCAGCCTGCGCTGAGGAGCAGGAATACCGTCGGTCGTCGCGGCGGAAAGTCGGTGCTGGCGGGACGGCGAGACATGCCGCGCCAGCCCGAAATGCGTTGTGTGGCGATGGCTTCGCCCGGTTGCGTGAGGTCGCTGGCGACACATAGCAGCGTGTCCGGTCGGCAGGCCCTCAGCAACGCGTCGAACAGCGCGGCATTGCGATAGGGCGTTTCGATGAATATCTGCGTCTGCCGCAGCCGGCGCGAATCTTTTTCCAGTTCGGCGATGCGTTGGCCGCGTTCCGGATCGCGTTGCGGCAGGTAGCCGTGAAAGGCGAAGCGCTGGCCGTCGAGTCCGGAGGCCATCAGGGCCAAGAGCAGCGAAGAGGGGCCGACCAGCGGCCGGACGGCGATGCCCAGTTCGTGAGCGCGTCGCACGAGCAAGGCGCCGGGGTCGGCGACGCCGGGGCAGCCGGCTTCCGACATCAGGCCGACATCCTCTCCGGCGAGCAGTGGCGCCAGCAGTCGCTCGATCTCTGCGGGCGTGAGCGGCTCGGGCAAGGGCTCGATGGTCAGTTCGCGCAGGGGGACGGGATGATCGAGCCATTTCAGCGCGGCGCGCGCCGTCTTGGCGTTTTCGGCGACGAAGTGGCGCAAGCGGCAGGCGATGGCCCGGGTTTCCATCGGCATGACGGCCGGCCAGTCGCCGTCTTCGCCGAGCCGGATCGGAAGCAGGTGGAGCGTTCCGCTCAAGGCAGCGAGAGCCCTTCGGCGCGGAGCATGTCGCACAGGGCGATGAGCGGCAGGCCGACCAGCGCGGTGGGATCGTCGCTCCTCATCCATTCGAGCAGGCTGATGCCGAGTGCTTCGGAGCGCGCGCTGCCGGCGCAATTCAGGGCGTCTTCCTTGTCGAGGTAGCGGCCGATCTCGGCGTCGGAAAGTTCGCGGAAGCGCGCCGCGGTGGCGACACCGCGTAGATGGCTGCGGCCCGTCGCCGCATTGAGCAGGCACAGGCCGGTGTGGAATACCACCGTTTTTCCGGAGAGTTCGGCAAGTTGGCGGCGCGCGTTGTCGCGGTTGCCGGGCTTGCCGTAACGTTGCAATCCACAGTAGGCGACCTGGTCGGAACCGACGATCAGCGCGCCAGGAAAGCGCTCGACCACGGCGCGCGCCTTGGTGAGCGAGAGGCGCTCGGCCGTCGCCGCCGGTGTTTCCGCAGGCAGGGGGGTTTCGTCGGTTTCGGGGGCGCAGACCTCGAAGGGGATCTGCAGGCGCGCCAGCAGTTCGCGGCGATAGGGCGAGGTGGAGGCGAGAACCAGAGCAGGCATGGGCGGGTTATCGGATGTTTTTACAGGCTTTTTGTTCGAATTGTTTTTGACCTTGTGGCGCGGCGCATGATAACATCCGCGCCCTTTATGTCGTCCCGGGAAATCAAGGATCTCGCGGAAACGGTCGTCGATAGCCTCAAATTTGCGGCGGATGGCGGCCGGCTTTCCGGAAAACTCGCCCTGTCGAGCCTGCCGCGTCTCTTCGACGTGCTGACGACGCGGGAGGGCTGGCTGGATTGCGGATTGTCCGGCGAACGCAGGGCGGACGCCGACGGACGGATGCGGTCGCTGCTTCGTTTGGTTGTGACGGGGCGCCTGGGTTTGCGGTGTCAGCGCTGTCTGGTCGAGGTGCGGTTCGATTGTGCCATCGATAGCCGGTTGCTGCTGGTTCCCGAAGGCGAGGCGTGGCCCGAGGACGAGATGGACTCGGACGAGTACGACGCGTTGCCGGCCGACAAGGCGTTGTCGGTGCGCGATCTGGTCGAGGAAGAGGTTTTGCTGGCGTTGCCGATCGTGCCGCGCCACGCGGATTGTCTGCCGCCCGGCGGCAGGGAGCAGGAAAGCGGGCCGTCGCCGTTCGCGGCGCTGGCGAAGTTGAAGAAGCATTGAACCGATTTGAAGCAAGCAAGGAGTCATCATGGCTGTCCAGCAGAACAAGAAGTCCCCGTCGAAGCGCGGCATGCACCGTTCCCACGATTTCCTTTCCGCGCCCCCGCTCGCCATCGAGTCGACCACGGGCGAAGTGCATCTGCGCCACCACATTTCTCCCTCTGGCGTTTATCGCGGCAAGAAGGTCGTCAAGACCAAGGGTGAATAACGCCCTCATCCTGAATTCGGCCGGGCGCGGGTGCGTCCGGCCGTTTTCATGGCGCCTGCCGGCATGACCATCACCATTGCCGTCGATTGCATGGGGGGCGACCACGGCCCCGCCGTGATCGTGCCCGCCGTGTTCGATTTTCTCCGGCGTGACGTGGCCGCCTCCGTGGTGCTCGTCGGTCGCGAAGAAGCCCTTCAGCCCCATCTTCCGGCAGGCGCGGACGTGTCCCCACGCTGGACGATCCGCCATGCCGGCGAAGTCGTCGGCATGGACGAGGCCGTTGCGACCGCCCTGCGCAACAAGAAGGATTCCTCGATGCGCGTCGTCGCCGACCTGGTCAAGGATGGGCAGGCCGACGCGGCGGTGTCCGCCGGCAACACCGGCGCCCTGATGGCGATTTCCCGCTTCGTCCTCAAGACCCTGCCGGGCATCGACCGGCCGGCCATTGCCACCGCGCTGCCGACCCTGCGCGGCCATTCCTATGTGCTCGACCTGGGGGCCAACGTCGATTGCGCACCGGAGCATCTGCTTCAGTTCGGCGTCATGGGCGCCATGCTGGCCGCCGCGCTGGAGCATGAGTCGCGGCCGAGCGTCGGGCTGCTCAACATCGGCGAGGAAGAGATCAAGGGCAACGAGGTCGTCAAGCGCGCCGGCGAACTGCTCAGGGAAAGCGGACTGAACTTCATCGGCAACGTCGAGGGCGACGACATCTACAAGGGCACGGCCGATGTCGTGGTCTGCGACGGGTTTGTCGGCAATGTCGCGCTGAAGACTTCCGAAGGGCTGGTACAGATGATCCGCGCTTTCCTGCGCGAGGAGTTTTCACGCAATCCGCTGACGAAACTTGCCGGACTCGTCGCCATGCCGGTGCTCAAGGCCTTCAAGGCGCGCGTCGATCATCGGCGCTACAACGGCGCCAGCCTGCTGGGACTGCGCGGGGTGGTGGTGAAAAGCCACGGTTCGGCCGATGCCTTCGCTTTCCGGCACGCACTGCAACAGGCCGCCGAGGCGGCGCGCGAACGCCTGCCGGAAAAGATCGCCCAGCGCATGGCCGCCGTAGCGCCAGCGCCGACTTTGTGCGACTGACGACAGGCGACAGGGAGCACGACATGCCTTATTCCCGCATTACCGGCACCGGCGCCTGCTTGCCCGGCGTACCGGTCGATAACGCCGCGCTGATCGTGGCGAAGGGACTGGAATCCTCCGACGCGTGGATCGTCGAGCGCACGGGCATCCGCGCGCGCCACCTCGCGCCACCGGAGATGGCGGCGAGCGACCTGGCGCTGGTCGCCTGCCGGCAGGCGCTGGCGGCGGCCGGCCGGGAAGCCGACGACATCGACCTGATCGTATTGGCGACCTCGACGCCGGATTTCATCTTTCCCGGCACGGCGACGATTCTCCAGGCCAAGCTCGGGATGACCAACGGGGCTGCCGCATTCGACTTGCAGGCAGTCTGCAGCGGCTTCATCTACGCGCTCGGCGTCGCCGACAAATTCATCCGTTCCGGCTCGCACAAAAGGGCGTTGGTGGTCGGCGCGGAGACCTTCTCGCGCATTCTCGACTGGACTGATCGCGGCACCTGCGTGCTGTTCGGCGACGGGGCTGGCGCGGTGGTGCTGGAAGCCTCCGATACGCCCGGCGTGCATGCCACGGCCTTGCATGCCGACGGCCGCCACGGCGGCATTCTCGCCGTTCCCGGTCATCTGCATGGCGGCCAGCCGTTCGGCGATCCCTTCCTGCGCATGGACGGGCAGGCCGTGTTCAAGTTCGCCGTCAAGGTGCTCGCCGAAGTGGCGGAAGAGGTCATCGCCGCCGCCGGCAAGACGGTGGCCGACGTCGACTGGCTGGTGCCGCACCAGGCCAACATCCGCATCATGCAGGCGACGGCGAAGAAGCTGCACCTGCCGCCGGAAAAGTGCGTCGTGACCGTCGATCATCATGGCAACACGTCGGCCGCCTCGATACCGCTCGCGCTCGACGAGGCCCTGCGTTCCGGCAAAGTCGGCGCTGGCGACACGGTGCTGCTGGAGGGCGTCGGTGGCGGTTTCACCTGGGGCGCCGCCCTGGTTACCTTGTGAGGTTGATATGAATTTTGCATTTGTCTTTCCCGGTCAGGGCTCCCAGTCGCTGGGCATGATGGCCGCCTACGGTGACAGCCCCGTCATTCGCGCCACCTTCGACGAGGCTTCCGCGGCGCTGGGGCGCGACCTGTGGCAGCTCGTCGCCGAAGGTCCGACGGAAGCCCTCGCGCAGACGGTTAACACCCAGCCGCTGATGCTCACGGCAGGCATCGCCGTCTGGCGGCTGTGGCTGGAGAAAAGCGGCCCCGCGCCCACCATGCTGGCCGGCCACAGTCTCGGCGAATATGCGGCGCTGGTTGCAGCCGGCGTGCTCGACCTCAAACAGGCGGTGCCGCTGGTCGAGCTGCGGGCCAGGGCGATGCAGGACGCGGTGCCCGCCGGCACGGGCGCGATGGCAGCCATCCTCAACCTCGATCCCGAGAAGATCCGTGCGATCTGCGCGGAACAGGAAAAGGGAAATGCGGGCGAAGCCGTGCAGGCCGTCAATTTCAACTCGCCGGAACAGACGGTGATCGCCGGCCACAAGGTGGCCGTCGAGCGTGCCGCGGAAGGCTGCAAGGCCGCCGGGGCGAAGCGCGCGCTGATGCTGCCGGTGTCGGCCCCGTTTCATTCCTCGCTGATGCGGCCGGCGGCCGAGCGCCTGCAGGCTGCCCTGGCCGACGTCGAATTCAGGACGCCGGCGATTCCGGTGATCAACAACGTCGATGTGGCGATTGTCGCCGAACCGGCTGCGATCAAGGATGCGCTGGTGCGCCAGGCCGCCGCGCCGGTGCGCTGGGTCGAGACGATGCGCGCGATGCAGGCGGCGGGCGTCACGCATGTCTTCGAGTGCGGCCCGGGCAAAGTGCTGGCGGGCCTGACGAAGCGCTGCGCGGAACTGGCCGGCGGCGCGATGAACGATCTAGCGGGGGTCGAGGCAACCCTCGCCGCGGTGAAGGAGTGAATATGCTGGAAGGACAAGTTGCGCTGGTGACCGGTGCCTCGCGCGGTATCGGCCGGGCGATCGCCATGACCTTGGGGCGGCAGGGTGCCGCCGTGATCGGCACGGCCACTTCGGCAGGCGGTGCGGCCGACATCCAGCAGGCGCTCGACGCAGCAGGCATCCAGGGCCGGGGCGCCGTGTTGAATGTCACCGATGCGGCCGCCTGCGAGACGCTGCTCGGCGAGATCGAAAAAGGCTTCGGCGCCGTCTCCATCCTCGTCAATAACGCCGGCATCACCAAGGACAATCTGGCGATGCGCATGAAGGACGAAGAGTGGGATGCGGTGATCGACACCAACCTCAAGGCGGTGTTCCGGCTGTCGCGCCTGGTCATGCGGCCGATGATGAAGGCGCGTTTCGGTCGCATCATCAACATCACCTCGGTGGTCGGCAGCTCCGGCAACCCCGGCCAGGCCAACTATTGCGCCGCCAAGGCGGGCGTCGCCGGTCTGACACGCTCGCTTGCCCAGGAACTCGGTAGCCGCAACATCACGGTGAACTGCATCGCGCCGGGGCTGATCGACACCGACATGACCAAGGGGCTGCCCGAGGAACAGAAGGCGGCGATGCTCAAGGCGATTCCGGTGGCGCGGCTTGGCCAACCCGAGGACGTCGCCCATGCCGTGGCCTTTCTGGCGAGTCCGCAAGCCGGTTTCGTCACGGGCGTCACGCTGCACGTGAATGGCGGGATGTACATGGTGTGAGTTGTCACAGGACAACTCTGCCTTTTTGGTAAACTGCGCGGGTTTTCAACACCCGCCTTCATTCAGGGAAGGAGCAATGTAAATGGATAACATCGAACAGCGCGTCAAGAAAATCGTGGCCGAGCAACTCGGCGTCAACGAAGCCGACATCAAGAACGAGTCGTCCTTCGTCGACGATCTGGGCGCGGATTCGCTCGACACGGTCGAACTGGTGATGGCGCTTGAGGAAGAGTTCGAGTGCGAGATTCCGGACGAGGAAGCCGAGAAGATCACCACCGTCCAGCAGGCGATCGATTACGTCAATAACAACCTGAAGAAGTAATTCCACAGGGGCCCGCCGTACCGCGGGCCCTTTTGTTTTCCCCTCCCTCAAGCCCAAGGAGACTGCCTTGTCACGTCGCAGAGTCGTCGTGACCGGTCTGGGACTCGTCTCGCCGGTCGGAAACAACGTTGCCGATAGCTGGAACGCCATTCTTGCCGGCCAAAGCGGCATTGGCCCGATCACCCGCTTCGATGCCGCCGCTTTCAAGTCGCGCATTGCCGGCGAGGTGAGGGGTTTCGACGTCACGCAGTACATTTCGCCGAAGGAGGCGCGCCGCATGGATGTCTTCATCCATTACGGCATGGCCGCCGGCGTCCAGGCTTTCAAGGAGTCCGGTCTCGCCATCACCGAGAAAAATGCCCATCGCATCGGCGTGAATATCGGTTCCGGCATCGGTGGCCTGCCGATGATCGAGGACACGCACAACGATTTTCTCGGGGGCGGTCCGCGCAAGATTTCGCCCTTCTTCATTCCCGGCACGATCATCAACATGATCTCGGGCAATCTCTCGATCCTGCTCGGCGCGAAAGGCCCGAACCTGGCCGTGGTGACGGCCTGCACCACTGGCCTGCACGCCATCGGCACCAGCTTTCGCATGATCCAGTATGGCGATGCCGATGCGATGATCTGCGGTGGTGCCGAATCGACAGTGACACCACTGGCGATCGGCGGCTTTTCTTCCGCCCAGGCGCTGTCGACGCGCAACGACGATCCGGCCACCGCCAGCCGTCCCTGGGACAAGGATCGCGACGGCTTCGTGCTCGGCGAGGGGGCGGGCGTGATGGTGCTCGAGGAATACGAGCACGCGAAAAAGCGCGGCGCGCACATCTATTGCGAACTGGCCGGCTTCGGCATGAGCGGCGACGCCTATCACATGACCGCGCCGGATACCGACGGCCCGCGCCGCAGCATGGTGAACGCCCTCGCCGACGCGGGGGTCAACCCCGACCAGGTCCAGTACGTCAATGCCCACGGCACGTCGACGCCGCTGGGCGACAAGAACGAGAGCGAGGCGATCAAACTTGCCTTTGGTGATGCGGCGAGGCAACTCGTGGTGAACTCCACCAAGTCGATGACCGGCCACCTCTTGGGCGGCGCCGGCGGCCTCGAATCGGTGCTGACCGCGCTGGCCGTTCATCATCAGGTGTCGCCCCCGACGATCAACCTCTTCAACCAGGATCCGGAGTGCGACCTCGACTACTGTGCCAATGCCGCGCGCGACCTGGCCATCGAGGTGGCGATCAAGAACAATTTCGGCTTCGGCGGGACCAACGGCACGCTCGCCTTCCGGCGCGTGTAGGCGGCGGGGCGGCATGCGGCTGCCGCTGTACATCCGGGTCGAGCGCAACACGTTGGTGGCGCGCCTGCTGTGCCGTGGCGATGTCGGCGGCTTGTTGTTGCGTGCGGATGGCCGGATCGAGATCGAGCGTGCCGACGGTACGCGTGTCGAGGCCGACGTGGATGGAACCACCACGGTGTTCGTTACGCTGATCGTGCTGCGCTACCGGGTGAGTGATCATCTCGTTTCGCTCGTCCTGCCGCGCACCGCCACAGGCACGGAAAGCCACCGTCGCCTGCGCGTCTGGCTGCGTTGTCGCGCGAAAACCGGGGTCAGTGCCTGGGCTTGAGCACCGTGTCCCGCGCCGTGGGGAGCATGCCGGGGTAGTCGCGGCTGAAATGCAGCCCGCGGCTTTCCTTGCGCTTCATCGCGCATTCGACGATCAGATGGGCGGTGAGCACGAGGTTGCGCAGTTCGATGAGGTCGTTGCTGACGCGAAAATGCGCGTAGAACTCCTCGATTTCCTTTTCCAGCAGGCGAATCCGGTGCTTCGCACGTTCCAGGCGCTTGGTCGTGCGCACGATGCCGACGTAGTCCCACATGAAGCGGCGCAGTTCGTCCCAGTTGTGCGAAATGACGATTTCCTCGTCGGCGTCGGTGACGCGGCTTTCGTCCCAGCGCGGCAACCTGGGCAGTTTCGCGGTTTTCTGGGTGCGGATGTCCGCCGCCGCCGCCGCGCCGAAGACGACGCACTCGAGCAGCGAGTTGCTGGCCAGGCGGTTGGCGCCGTGCAGGCCGGTGCAGGCTGCTTCCCCCAGCGCATAGAGACCGGGGACGTCGGTGCGTGCGGCCAGGTCGACGACGATGCCCCCGCAGGTGTAGTGGGCGGCCG
>CAZGOH010000024.1:25651-27112 GCA_964527195.1 uncultured Methyloversatilis sp. | reverse complement strand
CGAACATCGACGCCAACGACCAGCATGTCGTCATGCTGGTCGACTGGCTGTGGCAATACGCCTTCGAGCAGCGTGCTTCCGACATCCACGTCGAGCCGCGCCGCGACATGGGCGTGGTGCGTTTCCGCATCGACGGCGTGCTGCATCAGGTGTATCAGATCCCCATGCCGGTGCTGGGCGCGATGACCAGCCGCATCAAGATCCTCGGCCGCATGGACGTGGTGGAGAAGCGCCGCCCGCAGGACGGCCGCGTCAAGACGCGCGCGCCGGACGGCCAGGAGATCGAGCTGCGCTTGTCCACCCTGCCGACCGCTTTCGGCGAGAAGCTGGTGATGCGCATTTTCGACCCCGAGGTGCTGGTGCGCGATTTCGCCGACCTCGGTTTTTCGCCGGAGGATGCCGGCCACTGGCACGCCATGACGCGCCGTCCCAACGGCATCATCCTCGTGACCGGACCGACCGGTTCGGGCAAGACGACGACGCTGTATTCGACGCTCAAGCAGATCGCCACGCCCGAGGTGAATGTCTGCACGCTGGAAGACCCGATCGAGATGATCGAGCCCGCCTTCAACCAGGTGCAGATGCACGCCGAGATCGGCATGACTTTCGCCGCCGGCATCCGCGCGCTGATGCGCCAGGACCCGGACATCATCATGGTCGGCGAGATTCGCGACATCGAGACCGCCGAGATGGCGATCCAGGCCGCGCTGACCGGGCACCTGGTGCTCTCCACGCTGCACACCAACGACGCGCCTTCGGCCATCACGCGCCTGCTCGACCTGGGCGTGCCGGCCTACCTGCTGCAATCGACGCTGATCGGCGTGATGGCGCAGCGCCTGGTGCGCACCCTGTGTCCGCATTGCCGCGAAAGTCGGCCTCCGGACGACGGCGACGCGCGGCTCTGGCAGGGTCTGGTCGCGCCCTGGAAGATCACCGTGCCGGAGCGGCTCAACCATCCGGCCGGCTGCCTCGAATGCCGCATGACCGGCTATTTCGGCCGTCTCGGCCTCTACGAGATCATGCCGCTGGGCGACGCACTGAAGGCGCTGCTGACGGCCCAGACCGACCTTGAAAGCCTGCGCCGCCAGGCCGTGCGCCAGGGCATGCTGCCGCTGCGCATCGCCGGCGCACGCAAGGTGGCGGCCGGACTGACGACCATCGAAGAAGTGCTGAAGGTCGCGCCGCCGCTGGAACCCGGCGGCGCAGGGACTCAGTAACCGCCGCCGCCATTCCCCCAGACGTTCTTCAGCCCGTGGAACGGCGGCCAGCGGCCGACGAGGTTTTCCAGCAGGGTGAGTTCGGCGTCGGTGTGGTTGATCACCGGCGCGTCCGCGAGCACGCGCGCCTTGGCCTGCGCGGCGATATAGACCGGATGATCGTGGTAGGTGGTGCGAATGGTCTCGCGCTGCTCCGGCGCGGCCGTGGGCGTGCAGATCGCCTCGCCGTAGCAGAGGCAGAAAT
>CAZGOH010000024.1:0-25551 GCA_964527195.1 uncultured Methyloversatilis sp. | reverse complement strand
TTGCAGGAAACCCATGACCCCGCCTGCCGTCAGCAGCCCGGCGGCGCCCATGTGTTGCAGGAGTACGCGCCTGTCCATCATGCCTTGCGGCGGACGCAGTCGAGGTAGGCGGCGCCATCCGGCGGCTGCCGCTCGCGCTGCGCGCGCCAGAGCGTTTCGCCGAGGCATTCGAGGATGTCGTGCAACGCGGCGTGCCGGTCGCCGTGGCGCGCGCGCCGACTTTCGAAAGCGGCGCGGATGCCCGGCGGCTGGTCGATGGCAAGCTGCTCCTCGATGGCAAGGTGCAGCGACAGATGCAGGAAGGGATTCTGCTGACCGTCTTCCGGCGTCCAGTCGCGCGCCAGCGCGTCCTCGCGCATCAGCGCGTGGTATTCGGGATGCAGCGCGACGATGTCGGCCGCCAGCGTTTCCAGCGGCGTGGCGGGCAGGGTGCCGGTGCGCTTGTGCCAGGCGTCGATCAGGAAGCGACGCGCCTGGTCGCGGCTAGGATTGAACATGGGGAAGGCGGGGAGAGTCGAACATCGTCGAGGCAGTTCATGAGCGGTAGTCGGCGTTGATCTTGACGTAATCGTAGCTGAAGTCGCAGGTCCACACCTTCGCCTGCTGGCCGCCGCGACCGAGGTCGACGCGGATTTTGATCTCGGCGGGCTTCATCGCCGCGGCGCCATCTTCTTCGCGATAACTCGCCGCGCGGCCGCCGTGTTCGGCGACGAGCGTATCGCCGAGCCAGACCTTCACCTTCGTGTCGTCGAGGTCGGCGAGCGCCGGGTCGATGTTCCAGGCATAGCCGATGGCGGCGAGTATTCGCCCGAGGTTGGGGTCGGAAGCGAACATCGCCGTCTTCACCAGCGGCGAGTGGGCGATGGCGTAGCCGGCCGCCTTGCATTCGGCGAGCGTGCGGCCGCCTTCGACGGCGATCTCGATGTACTTGGTGGCGCCTTCGCCATCACGCACGATGGCTTGTGCGAGTTCGCGTGCAACGGCGATCACCGCCTGCTTGAACTCGGCCCAGCCCGGTGCGTCGATGGTCTCGAACCGGGCCGGCCCCTGCCCGGTGGCGATCAGCACGAAGGAATCGTTGGTCGAGGTGTCGCCGTCGATGGTGATGCAGTTGAAGGATTCGTCGGCCGCTTCCTTGACGAGGCGGTCGAGCATTGGCTGGGCGATCATCGCGTCGGTGGCCATGAAGCCGAGCATGGTCGCCATGTTCGGGCGGATCATGCCGGCGCCTTTGGCCATTCCAGTGATGACTGCCGCCGTGTCGCCGGCGCCGACTTTCATCGAGGCGGCCTTCGCCACGGTGTCGGTGGTCATGATCGCGCGCGCGGCGTCGTGCCAGCCGTCGGCCCTGAGCGCCGAGAGCGCGGCGGGCAGGCCGGCCTTGAGGCGATCCACGGGCAGCGGTTCGAGAATCACGCCGGTGGAGAAGGGCAGCACCTGCGCGGCGGCGACGTCCATCAGCTTCGCCACGGCCGCGCAACTTTGGCGCGCGGCGTCCATGCCGGGTTCGCCGGTGCCGGCGTTGGCGATGCCGGTGTTGATGACCAGCGCGCGGATGTCTTCCTGTTTCAGGTGGGCGCGGCAGACATGCACGGGCGCGGCGCAGAAGCGGTTCTTCGTGAACACGCCGGCGACGCGGCTGCCGGGGGCGAGTTCGATCAGGGTGAGATCGCGACGGTTGGCCTTGCGGATGCCGGCTTCGGCGGTACCGAGCCGTACGCCGGCGACGGGAAAGAGTTGCTCGGGAGCGGGGGTGGCGTAATTGACGGGCATGGCGGGTCAGTCCTTGAACACGTGATTCCAGAGTTGGCGCACGACGGCAATGCGTTCGTGGTGCGGGGCGGCCTCGACGCGGCTGTCGAGATCGTTGAGGCGGCGCAGGTGCTGGCGGTGCCGGTATTCGCGGTAAGCATCGCCCGCGGCGACGGCCAGATCGGCGGGGATCAGCCCGCATTCGGCGGCGATCTTCAGCAGCGCGATGTTGCCGAGGTTGCCGGTGAGGCGCGGGTGGTCGCAGGCATGGGCGAGGATCAGGGTCTGCACGGCGAATTCGACATCCACCAGCCCGCCCGGATCCTGCTTGAGATCGAAGACCGCGGCGTCACCGCGCGAGGCGAGGTTTTCGCGCATCTTCTCGCGCATGGCGAGCACGTCGGCCCGCAATTTTTCGCGGTCCCTGCGCTGGCAGAGGATGTCGCGGCGGATCGTCTCGAAGGCTGCGCCGATGGCCGGGTCGCCGGCGACGAAGCGCGCCCGCGTGAGCGCCTGGTGTTCCCACAGCCAGGCGGCTTCGAACTGGTACTTGCGAAAGGCGTCGACCGAGCAGGCGACCAGGCCGGCGTCGCCGTTCGGCCGCAGGCGCAGGTCGGTGTCGTAGAGGATGCCGGCGGCGGTACGCAGCGACAGCCAGGTATTGAGCCGCGTGCCGAGCTTGGCGTAGGCGCGGCCGGCGTCGGGATCGGGGTCGTCGAACAGGTAGACGAGATCGAGGTCGGAGGCGTAGCCGAGCTCCTTGCCGCCGAGCTTGCCGTAGCCGATCACCGCGAAGGCCGGCGCCATGTCGTCCGGGCGGTGCTTTGTCAGCAGCTTGCGCCAGGCCAGCACGATGGCGCGGCCGACGATGCTGTCGGCCAGTTCGGAGAGATGGTCGGAAAGCTTTTCGACGGTGAGCAGGCCGGCGACATCCTGGGCGACGAGGCGGAACACCTGGGCGTGGTGTGCCTCGCGCAGGATGTCCATCTGCGCCTCGGTATCCGGTTCGCGCGCATCGCACTCCTCGGCGATCTGCTGGCGGAACTGCGGCCAGTCCGGCGCCATGTGCAGCAGGCGCGGATCGAGCAGCTCGTCGAGCAGCAGCGGATGATTCTGCAGGTAGTCCGCCGCCCAGGACGAGGCGCCGGCGATCTGCGCCAGCTGGGCGAGCGCCTGCGGATATTGCAGCAGCAGGGCCAGGTAGGCGGAACGCCGGCCGACGGTCTCGAGCAAGTCGAGCAGGCGCGACAGCGCGGCGTCCGGGTCGGGCACGGCGGCGGCGGCCTCGACCACGCGCGGCACCAGCGCATCGAAGCGGTTTTTCGCCTGGGCGCTCATCTGCTGGTAGCGGTTGCCGGCACGGATCGCGGCGAGGCGGGCGGCGAGGTTCGCCGTGGCGTCGAAGCCGACTTTGGCGAGGGCGGCCGCCTGTTCCTCGCCGGCATCGGAAGCCGACCAGACGGCATCGAGCGCATGGTCCGGCGCGTTGGGATCGGCGAACACCGCCTCGAAATGGCGCGCGACGTTCTGGCGGTGGTCGTCCAGTTCCATCAGCAGTGACGCGTAGTCGGAAAAACCCATCGCCAGTGCGACGCGGCGCTGGTCGTCGACGGTGCCGGGCAGCTGGTGGGTCTGGGCGTCGTCGAGATACTGCAAGCGGTGCTCCAGGCGGCGCAGGAAACGGTAGGCGGCGGACAGTTCGACCACGGCATCGAGATCGAGCTGGCCGCGATCGACCAGGCGCTTGAGCACCTCGAGCGTCGGCTTGATCTGCAGGCTGCGGTCGCGGCCGCCGCGGATCAGCTGGAACACCTGGGCGATGAACTCGATTTCGCGGATGCCGCCGGGGCCGAGCTTGACGTTGTCGGCCATGTCCTTCTTCGCCACCTCGCGGCGGATCTGGGCGTGCAGCCCGCGCATCGCGTCGATGGTGCCGAAGTCGAGATACTTGCGGAAAACGAAGGGCGTGCGGATGGCTTCGAGGTCGTCCCAGCGTTCCCCTGTCAGCGGCCGCGCCTTGATCCAGGCGTAGCGCTCCCATTCGCGGCCCTGCGTGTAGAAATAGTTTTCCAGCATGGCGAAGCCGCAGGCCAGCGGGCCGGAATCGCCGTTCGGGCGCAGGCGCATGTCGACACGAAATACCTGGCCGTCCTCGGTGATGTCGGCCAGCGCGTTGATCAGGCTCTTGCCCAGGCGCGTGAAGAACTCGAAATTCGAGACCGCGCGGCCGCCATCCGTGTCGCCGTCTTCCGGGTAGACGAAGATCAGGTCGATGTCGGAGGAAACATTGAGTTCGCGGCCGCCGAGCTTGCCCATGCCGACGACGATCAGGTGCTGACGGGCTCCCTGCGCGTCGCGCGGCGTGCCGTAGCGGGCGATCAGGGCGACCTCGACGACTTCCAGCGCGGCCGCGACGGCGACATCGGCGACCCGGGTCATGCTTTCCACCACTTCCGCCAGGTCGGCCTGGCCGGCGAGGTCGCGCGCCGCGATGCGCGCCAGGGCGCGCTGCTTGAGGCGGCGCAGGCGCGGCTTGAGCGTGGTTTCGTCGAGCGTGGCGCGATCGAGCCAGACTTCCAGCGTCGCCACGTCGAGCGGCCCGGCCGCCGGGTCGAGTTCCGCCAGGATTTCCGGCCGCGCCTGCACCAGGCGGGCCAGGTGACGCGAGTATTCGCGGGGCGGGAGGGAGGTGGGCATGGATTAGAATCTTCGGGCGCCGTTATCGCGCCGCATTCTAGCCTTCCGCCGCCACCCCGCCCGATTCCATGTCGTTGCCAGCGCCCACGCGCAACCGTGCCTTCTCCCGCCTGCGCCCGCTGCTGACCTGGGGCGCACGCCTGCTGCTGGTCGCCTACTTCGCGGCCGCCCTGCTGATCCTGGTCGGGCGCCATTTCCTCATGCCGGAGATCGCCACCCAGCGCGAACTCGTCGAGCGGCACCTCTCGGAAGCGATCGGCCTGCCCGTCGCGATTTCCGGCCTGTCGGCCGGCTGGCCGGGCTTGCGCCCGCACCTGGCGATCGACGGCATGCGGATTCTCGACGCTGCCGGCCGGCCGGCGCTGTCCTTCGAGCGCGTCGAGGTTGAAGTGGGCTGGGCCACGCTGTGGCTGCGCGAACTGCGATTGCACCGGCTGGAGATTTTCTCGCCCGCCCTCGACATCCGGCGCGCAGCCGACGGCGCGATCTTCATCGCCGGGCTGCCGCTGCGCGGCGACGGTGCCTTCGCCGACTGGCTGCTGGCGCAGGGCCGCGTCATCGTGCGCGATGCCCGCGTGCTCTGGCACGACGAATTGCGCGGGGCGCCCTTGCTCGAACTGCACGATCTCGATTTCGAACTGCGCAACGCCGGCCGCCATCATTCCTTCGGTTTTGCGGCCCGCCCGCCCGAAGCGGTCGCGGAGCGCCTCGACATTCGCGGCAACCTGGTCGGCCGCGATCCCGACCGGATCGAGGAGTGGCGCGGCGAACTCTACGCCGACCTCGCCCAGGCCGATCTCGCCGCCTGGGCGCCATGGATCGACCTGCCGCTGGAATGGACGCACGGGCGGGGCGGCCTGCGCGTCTGGCTCGAGTTTGCCCGGCGCGAACCCGTCGCCCTCACCGCCGAGCTGCGGCTGGCCGATGTCGTGGTGCGCCTGCGGCCGGACCTGCCGGCGCTCGACCTCGCGTATCTTGAAGGACGCCTGTCCGCCCGCCAGACCCCGGAGGGCCACGTCGGCGAATTGCGCCGTTTCGCGCTCGCCACGCGCGACGGCATCGTCGTGCCGCCCACCGATGTGCGCCTCGCTCTGGGCAAGGGCAAGGCCGGCGACAGCGGCGAGTTTCGCGCCGGTGGCTTCGACCTGGCTGTGCTGGCCGCGCTGGCGGGGCGCTTGCCGCTGCCGAAGGCGATCCATGCCCGCCTGCGCGATTTCGCGCCGCGTGGTCATCTCGCCGAGATCGAGCTCGACTGGCGCGGCCCCCTTGCCGCGCCGGAACGCTGGCGCGTGAAGGGGCGTTTCGAGGATCTGGCCCTCGCCGCCTGGCGCGAGTTGCCCGGGTTCGCCGGCCTGTCGGGCAGCGTCGAGGGCGACGAGAATGCGGGGCGTGTCGCGCTCGACAGCCGCGGCGCGCGGCTGGAACTGCCCGCCGTGTTCCCGGAGCCGACTCTGGCGCTCGAGCAGATCGAGGCCGACCTGGGCTGGCGCACGCGTGACGCGGTGCTGGAGTTGAGCCTGTCGCGCGCGGCCTTCCACAATGCCGACGCGCGCGGCGAAATGACGGGAAGCTATCGCCATACGGGCAAGGGGCCGGGCGAGATCGATCTCACGGCGAAGTTTGTCCAGGCTTCCGGCAACGCCGTCTGGCGCTACATGCCGCTGGCGGTGAACCAGGACGCGCGCGACTGGATTCGCGCCTCCATTCGCGGCGGCCGTTCGGAGACCGCCAGCCTGCGCCTCAAGGGGCCGCTCGCCGATTTTCCCTTCCGGGGCGGCAAGGGCGGCATTTTCCAGGTCAAGGGCACGATCCAGGGAGCGACGCTCGATTACGCCGAGGGCTGGCCGCAGATGACCGGCATCGACGGCGAACTGCTGTTCGAGGGCGAGCGCATGACGATCCGCGGGCGCCGCGCCCAGATCATGGGCGTGGCGCTGACCGACATCGTCGCCGAGATTCCCGATCTCGAGGCCAACGAGGAAATTCTCCTCGTGCGCGGCCGTGCGAACGGCGCCACGCAGCGCTTCCTCGATTTCATCGAGGCGAGCCCGGTGAGCGGCATGATCGACCAGTTCACCGAGCCGATGCGGGCGAGCGGCAATGGCGAGTTGCAGCTCAAGCTGACGATGCCCCTGCGGCAAGTCGCGAACACCGAGGTGGATGGCCGCTACCGCTTTGCCGGCAACGAATTGCGCGTCTTGCCGCAACTGCCGCTCTTTGCTGCCGCGCAGGGCGAGTTCGCCTTCACCGCCGACCGCCTGACGGCGAAGAATCTGCGCGCCATGTTTCTCGGCGCGCCGCTGACGGCCGAGGTGGCGACGGCGGCCGGCGGCACGGTGCATGTCAGCGCCAGCGGGCGTGTCGCGCCGCAAGTGTTGCGGCGACAGCCGGGTTTCGAGGATCTGCGCGTGCTCGATCATCTTTCCGGCGAAGCGCCCTGGCGCGCCAGCGTGACGATCAAGAAGCCCGGCGCCGACGTGCTCATCGAATCGAATCTCGACGGTTTGTCGTCGAGTCTGCCCGAACCCTTCAACAAGTCGGCGCGCGTCGAACTGCCCCTGCGCGTCGCCGGGCGCATCGATCCGCGTGGCGACCGCTGGTCGGCGACCCTCGGCCGTCTTGCCGCCTTGCATCTCCAGGCAGGCGAACGCGGCTGGCGGGGACGTGCCTTCCTCGGCCCGGAGGCGACCCGCAACACGAGTCTGCCCGAGCGCGGCGTGGCCTTGAGCATCGCGCAGGCGCAACTCGACATCGACGCCTGGCGCGCCGCATTGGGCGCGGAAGGGGGGCTCGCGTCCCGGGGCGGCGTGTTCGACCTGACGGCGGTCGATCTGCGTGCCGACAGCCTGCGTTGGGACGGGCGCGAGCTGCACGATGTCCTCGCCACGGCGACGCGACAGCGCAGCAGCTGGCGCATCGATGTCGACAGCCGCGAAGCGGTCGGGCATCTGGTCTGGGAAGATGCCTGGCCGGGCAGGGTTTCGGGCCGCTTCGCGCGCCTGTGGCTGCCGCCGGACGAACGGGTGGGGGGCGCGCCGGCCAGAACCCGGAATCAGGCCGGGGCGCTTCCGGCGGTGGATCTCGCCATCGACGATCTCAGGCTGAACGCAATGCGTCTGGGCAGCCTGCGTCTCGTCGCCGATACGCGCGAAGGCGCGTGGCAGGGACGCGTGGACATCGCCAACGACGCGGCGCGTCTCGAAGGCAAGCTGCGCTGGCGGCCGAGCATGACGGCCGCCGCCAGCCACCTCGATTTCACCCTGAACATTCTCGATTCGGAAAAGCTGCTGCCGCGCCTGGGCATGCCGGACGCCATCCGGCGCGGCGCGGGCCGCATCGAGGGCGTGCTTGCCTGGAACGGTCAGCCCCAGGAGTTCGCATTAACCAGCCTTTCCGGCAAGCTGCGCGCCGAGATCGAGCGGGGGCAGTTCAAGAAGCTCGAACCCGGCGTCGGCCGCCTGCTCGGCGTGCTCTCGTTGCAGGCGCTGCCGCGGCGCATCGTGCTGGATTTCCGCGACGTGTTCAGCGAGGGCTTCGCCTTCGACAGCATCGCCGGCGAGGCGGACATCGCGCGTGGCCAGTTGCGTACCGAGGATTTGCAGATTCGCGGTCCGGCCGCGCGTATACGGCTTTCCGGCCAGGCCAGCCTGATCGACGAGACGCAGGATCTCAAGGTGCGCGTGCAGCCGGCCATCGGCGACACCGTGGCGCTCGGCGCGATGCTGGCGAACCCGGTGGTCGGCGCCGTCACCTGGCTTGCGCAAAAGGCGCTGAACGATCCGCTCGACCAGGCCTTCGCCTACGAATTCGCGGTGACCGGCCCGTGGGCCGATCCGAAGGTCGAAAAAATCGTCGCCAAACCACCCGTGACGGAAGGGAGCCCCCCGCAATGAGCACGCGCATCGCCGCCATCCAGATGATCTCCGGGCCGGACGTCGCGCCGAATCTCGCTACCGCCGCGCGTCTGATCGCCGCCGCGGCGGCGGAGGGCGCCCGGCTCGTCGTCCTGCCCGAGTATTTCCCGATCATCGGGCCGAGTGACGCGACGCGGCTGGCCGCGCGCGAACCCGCCGGGGCCGGTCCCTTGCAGGACTTTCTCGGCACGGCGGCGGCGCGCCACGGCATCTGGCTGGTGGGCGGCTCGATTCCGCTCATGGCGAACGATGCGGACAAGTTGCTCAACAGTTGCCTGGTGTTCGATCCGGCCGGGCGACAAGTCGCGCGTTACGACAAGATCCACCTGTTCGGCTTCTCGAAGGGCGCGGAACATTACGACGAAGCAAAAACCATCGAGGCCGGCCCGCCGGAACCCGTCGCCTTCGACACCGAATTCGGTCGCGTGGGCCTCGGTATCTGCTACGACCTGCGCTTCCCCGAGCTGTTTCGGGCGATGGGCGCCGTCGATCTGCTGGTCCTGCCGGCCGCCTTCACCGATACCACCGGCCGCGCGCATTGGGAAATCCTGCTGCGCGCCCGCGCCATCGAGAACCAGTGCTACGTGCTTGCCGCCGCGCAGGGCGGCAGCCATCCGACCGGCCGCGTCACCCATGGCAACAGCATGATCGTCGACCCGTGGGGCGAAGTGCGCGCGCGCATGGGCGTCGGCGAGGGAATCGTCGTGGCGGAACTCGATCCCGCGCGCATTGCGGAAACCCGGGCGAGTCTGCCCGCCCTGAAACACAGAAAAATTCCATAGGACGCACATCCCCCATGATCACAGACACCCACTTCGCCACCGCCGAACGCCACCTGCTGACGCCCTACGATCTGACGGCCGGGCAACTGGCCGGCGTTTTCGGCGAGCTGTTCGGCCACCGGATCGACTTCGCCGACCTCTACTTCCAGTTCGCGCGTTCCGAGGCGTGGAGCCTGGAGGAGGGCATCGTCAAGTCGGGCAGCTTCAACATCGAGCAGGGCGTCGGCGTGCGTGCGGTGAGCGGCGAGAAGACCGCCTTCGCCTATTCCGACGACATCAGCCTGCCGGCGCTCATGGACGCGGCGCGCGCGACGCGCGCCATCGCCGCCGGCGGCGGCAGTGGTGCCTTGCCAAAACTGGCCGGTCGCGGCGCGACGGCGCTCTATGCCGACGCCGATCCGATCGGCTCGCTGCCCGCAGCGGCCAAGGTGCAACTGCTCGAACGGCTCGAAGGCTTCGCGCGGGCCGCCGATCCGCGCGTCACGCAGGTGATGGCGCATATCGCCGGCAGCTGGGAAACCATTCTCATCGCGCGTTCCGACGGCCGCATGGCCGCCGACGTGCGGCCGCTGGCGCGCGTTTCGATCACCGTCATCGTGGAGGAGAACGGCCGCCGCGAGCAGGGCTCCTCGGGCGGTGGCGGGCGCTTCGACTACGGCTATTTCACTGATGCCGTGCTGAGGGACTACGCGGAAAAGGCCGTGCATCAGGCGCGCGTCAACCTCGGCGCGACGCCGGCACCGGCCGGCGAAATGACCGTCGTGCTTGGATCAGGCTGGCCCGGCATCCTGCTGCACGAGGCGATCGGCCACGGGCTGGAGGGCGACTTCAACCGCAAGGGCAGTTCGGCCTTTTCGGGGCGTATCGGTCAGCGCGTGGCAGCGAAAGGCGTTACCGTGGTCGACGATGGCACCATCGCAAACCGGCGCGGCTCGCTGTCCATCGACGACGAGGGCAATCCGACGCAGCGCACGGTGCTGATCGAGGACGGCATCCTCGCCGGCTACCTGCAGGACAGCCTCAACGCGCGCCTGATGGGCGTACAGCCGACCGGCAACGGTCGCCGCGAATCCTTTGCCCACCTGCCGCTGCCGCGCATGACCAACACGACGATGGAAGCGGGCGACAGGGATCCGCAGGAGATCATCGCCTCGGTGAAGAAGGGCCTCTACGCCGTCAACTTCGGCGGCGGGCAGGTGGACATCACCAGCGGCAAGTTCGTCTTTTCGGCCGCCGAGGCCTACCTGATCGAGAACGGCAAGGTCACGCGGCCCGTGAAGGGCGCGACGCTGATCGGTAACGGCCCGGACGTGCTGACGCGCGTCTCGATGATCGGCAACGACCTTGCGCTCGACCCGGGCGTCGGCACCTGCGGCAAGGAAGGCCAGAGCGTGCCGGTCGGCGTCGGCCAGCCGACCGTGCGGATCGACGGGCTGACGGTGGGCGGGACGGGCTGATTCTCGCCGTGAGCGCTGCCGCCTTCAGCCTGCGCGTCGCCCGGCGGTTCGGCGCGGCGGCGCAGTCCTACGATGCGCATTCACGCATTCAGCGACTGGCCGCCCAACGATTGTCGGACTTCATCCGTGCGGAGCGCCTGCCGCATCGTCCCCGGGTGTTGGAGGTGGGCTGCGGCACCGGGCATCTCACCGCCTTGCTGGCCGAGCGATTGCCCGGCGCACGGATTCTGGCCACGGATATCGCACTGCCGATGGTGGCGGCCTGCCGCGCCCGCCTGCCGCGGCAACAACACGCGGTGATGGACGCCTGCCGCCTGGCGGTGAATGGCCCGTTCGATCTGGTTTGCTCCAGTTTTGCCGCGCAATGGTTTCCCGACCTGCCCGAAGCGCTCGACGGGCTGGCGCGTTGCCTTGGACCGGGCGGCGTGCTGGCCCTCAGTTTGCTGGGCGAGCAGACGTTTCAGGAGTGGCGTGCCGCCCACCGCGTCGCGGGTTTGCCGGACAAGGTGTTGCCCTTCCCTTCGCTGGCGGCGTGCCGTGCGGCATTTCCGAAATCGGGCCGTTTGTTGATCGACACCGAAGTGCATGTCGCCCGACCGGCATCGGGCTTGATCTTTCTGCGCCATTTGCGCGCCATTGGCGCCGACACGCCCGCGACGGATCGCGCGCCGTTGCCGCCGAACCGGATGCGCCATTTGCTGCGGGCGCTCGGCGAGCGGCCGGCGATCACCTACGAAGTGCACCACGCCCGCTTTCTGGCGCGATGATGAGCCCGTCATCCTTTCCGGCGATCATCCGTCATTTCGCGCGCGCGCTGGGCGGCGGGGATGCGCGCGCCGGGCGTGCCGCCGCGCTTGCCTGTGCGGCGGCGCAGGCCGGCCACGTCTGCGCCGATCTCGACCGCGAGGCCGGCTGGGGACCGTGGGCGGCGGAGATGGACGACGCGGCGCGCGCGGATTTCCGGGCCGCCCTGCCGGGGCTCGCGATCATCGGCGGCGACGCGGACTGGACGCCGTTGACGTGGGATGGCCACCGCCTGTACCTGCGCCGCTATCGCGATTACGAAACGCGCGTCGCCGCCGATTTGCGCCGTCGGGCGGGGCGCCACGTGCCGCTCGTTGCTTCCCGGCGTGCGCGCCTCGACGAGATGCTGCCCGACAGCGGGCAGCGCGCCGCCGCGCGCATCGCGCTGGAGCGCGGTTTGTGCCTGATTTCCGGCGGGCCGGGCACCGGCAAGACGCACACGCTGGCGCGCATCATCGGCTTCCTGCACGAGATGGATCCGGCACTGGCCATCGGCCTGGCCGCGCCGACCGGCAAGGCCGCAGCGCGCATGGCCGAGGCCCTGGCGGCAGCCGGCGTGGCACTGCCGGGAGCGGGTGCGATGACGTTGCACCGCCTGCTGGGCATGCGCCCCGACGGCAGCTGCCGGCACGGGCGCGACAACCCGCTCGCGCTCGACGTTCTCGTCGTCGATGAGGCATCGATGATCGATCTCGCGCTGATGGTGCGCCTGCTCGATGCGCTGCCGGCCACCGCGCGCCTGATCCTGCTTGGCGACCGCGACCAGTTGGCCGCCGTCGAGGCGGGCGCGGTGTTCGCCGACCTGTGTGCCAGTGCTGCGCTGGCCGATTGTCTGGCCATTCTGACGACAAGCTTCCGTTTTGGTGGCGCGATCGGCGCGTTGGCCGCCGCGTTGCGCGCGGGCGAGGCGGATGCCGCGCTCGATCTTCTGCGCGTGGCGGACGGTGCGGTGGAATGGCGACCGGAAGCGGGCGGGCGCACCCTGGCCGCGGCCGCGCGCGCCGGTCACGCGCCGTATCTCGCCGCCGTGGCGCAAGGCTTGCCGCCGGCCGCGCTGTTCGAACACTTCGCCGGCTTTCGTGTGCTATGTGCCCATCGAGAGGATGTCGATCTGGTCAATCGGGCCCTGCGCGCGCACGAGGGCATCGCCCCCGGCCTGCCGCTGATGGCGACGAAGAACGAGCCCGTGATCCGCGTGTTCAACGGCGACATCGGCCTGGCTCTGCCGGATCCGGCGGATGGCGCGCTGAAGGCCTGCTTTGCGGGGGAAGAGGGGTTCCGCTGGATTCCGTTGTCGCGGCTGCCGGACTGGGAGCCGGCCTGGGCGATGACGGTGCACAAGGCCCAGGGCTCGGAATTCGCCCGGGTGCTGCTCGCGCTGCCCGGGCAGACGTCGCCGGTGCTGACGCGCGAACTCGTCTATACCGGCGTCACGCGCGCGCGCGCCGGCGTGGCGCTATGGGCGGGCGAAGCCGTACTGCGCGCCGTCATCGGCCAGCGAGCGGAACGCATGTCGGGGCTGCGGGAAGGACTGGATCAGCGGCCCTGCTGAATCTTGTTCAGGATGCGCGCGCGACCGGAGGCTTCGGCCTGGTTGGCGGCTGAAACCTGGCGCCCGTAGGCGTCGCGTTCTTCCTTGGAACGCTTGACGGCCTCGATGCTCTTGATGCAGCGCCAGCGCGAGCCGGTTTTGGTCACGAGCAGCTTCATCTCCTCGACCGGATGATGCGTGCGGCAGTGATAGCAGTAGCGTGTCGCGGGGGTCTTGGTATCTTTCATAAGCGCGAGATTATATCAAAATCGCGTTTTCCGGCTTCACTCACCGCCGCGTATGCCGCGCTGCGCCGTCCGTGCGCTCAGGCCGGCGCGAAGTGTTCGATGACGAGCTGGACGTCGGCCGTGCCCTGCCACTCGTTGAGATCGAGGCGGAAGACGGCGCGGATGCGCCCGGGGGCGCCCTCGGCATGGTTGAAGCGGATCGCCGAGAAGCGGCGCGGGCCCTGCCGCAGCGTGAGACCGAGATGCTTGTCGTTGAGCAGGCGTTGCTGCACGACCTCGAATTCGTCATCGAACAACGGCGCGGGAAAACCCTGGCCCCAAATCGCCTCGCGCAGCAGGCGGGCCGGCGAGATGCCGTAGTAGCCGGATTCGAGCGGGCCGTCGGTCTCCAGCGTGCGCGTCAGCGCGGCGGGCGGGAGCAGGGCGCGCGCGACCTCCTCGAAGGCGCTTTCGAAGACCGCGAGTTCGTCCTCGCGCAGGGTGAGGCCGGCAGCGGCGGCATGACCGCCGAAGCGCAGCAGCAGGGTCGGATGGCGCTTGGCGACGAGATCGAGTGCGTCCCGGAGGTGCAGGCCGGGGATCGAACGGCCCGAGCCCTTCAGATCGCCCGCCGCGCCGCGCGCGAAGACGAAGGTCGGGCGGTGCAGCTGTTCCTTGACGCGGCCGGCGAGGATGCCGATCACGCCCTGGTGCCAGTCGGGGTCGAACAGCGTCAGCGTGGCGCGCTCCGTCGCATCGATGCCTTCGAGCCGGATGGCGGCGGCCTCGCGCATGTCGGCCTCGATGGCGCGGCGCTCGCGGTTGATGACGTCGAGCGATTGCGCGATGTTGAGCGCGCGGCTCCTGTCGTCGGTGGCGAGGCACTCGATGCCGAGGCGCATGTCCGCGAGCCGTCCCGCCGCGTTGAGGCGCGGGCCGACCGTGAAGCCGAGGTCGAAGGTGCCGGCGCCTTCGGGGTCGCGGCCGGCCAGCGACAGCAGGGCGGCCACGCCGGGCGTCATGCGGCGGCGGCGGATGCGCGTCAGCCCCTGCGCGACGAGGATGCGGTTGTTGCGGTCGAGCGGCACCACGTCGGCCACCGTGCCGAGGGCGACGAGATCGAGCAGGTCGGCGAGGTTCGGTTCCGGCCGCGCGGCGAAATGGCCGCGCCGGCGCAGTTCGGCACGCAGGGCGAGCATGACGTAGAACATCACGCCGACGCCGGCGACGTGCTTGCTGGCGAAGCGGCAGCCCGGCTGGTTGGGGTTGACGATGGCGTCGGCGGCCGGCAGTTCGTTGCCGGGGAGATGATGGTCGGTGACGACGACGGCCATGCCCAGGCGCTTCGCCTCGGCCACGCCCGTCACGCTGGCGATGCCGTTATCCACCGTGACCAGCACGTCCGGCTTTTTCGTGGCGGCCAGTTGCGCCACTTCGGGCGAGAGGCCGTAGCCGGTCTCGAAGCGGTTGGGCACCAGGTAATCGACCGTCGCTCCCATGGCGGCGAGTGCGCGCAGGCCGACGGCGCAGGCCGTCGCGCCATCGCAGTCGTAGTCGGCGACGATGAGGATCTTCCTTCCGCCCGCCACCGCGTCGGCCAGCAGCGTGGCGGCGACGTCGATGCCCTTCATGTCTTCGGGCGGCAGCAGGGTGGCGAAGCCGGTGTCCAGTTCCGCCGCCTGTTGCACTCCGCGCGCCGCGTACAGGCGGGCGAGCAGCGGATGCACGCCGGATTGTTCGAGCAGCGCGCGCGCCCGGGGCGGTACCGGCCGCGTGACGATGCGCGTCACGCCAGGGCTCCGAGCGGAAGCGGGCGGCGCCAGAAACGCCACAGGTCGGGGCGCGCCAGCGCGAGCAGCAACGTGTCGCCGTCGCCGCCGGCGACGATCTGCAGGCGGGTGCAGTGCCCGTTCGCGACGCTGGCGAGGGCCGGCGCGATCCAGTCGTTTTCGAGCGCCAGCAGTGCCGTGCGCCAGGCCAGCGCGTCGCGCGCGCGCGCCGGGCCGGCGAGGGTGTCGATGACGCAGAGCACGTCTCCTGCCTGGTCGGCGAGTGCGGCGTGCCGGGCCGGCTGCGCCGCGCAGGGAACGCCTGCCAGCACGCACAGGCCGCGCAGGAGGGCATCGTCGCCGTGCACGCGCGTCCAGGGTGCACGGATCACCTGTTGCATGGGCAGGCTGCCGGTTCCCCAGGGCCACAGGCTGTTTACGCGGGGCTGTCCGGCCACTTCGCGCTGCCGGTTGACCGGGTGGGCGTGCAGCATGACCTGCGCCTCGGCGAGCAGGCGACGCCACGCCGCGCCATCGCGGCCGGCCGGCAGGGACGGATCGACCGGCTGGCCGATGGATTCGGGCAGCGGACGGGTCTCGATGTGCGCCGGGCGCGCGAGCTTCACCTCCCAGTGCCGCGCGGCGCTGGCGGAAAGTTCGCCCCAGTCGGCGAACAGCGGGCGCAGGGCGTCGATCAGGGCCGCGCTTTCCTCGTCGCGCAGGGCGAGTCGCGCCGGATCGGCGAGCGTGATGCCCTCGCGCGCCACACGCCATTCGACGGGATCGAGGCAGAGCCATTCGCCGCTCGCCGTGTCGCCGGCACCGACTTTGCGCAGGGCGGCCACGGGCGCCGGCACGGGCAATCCACAGGCGGCGGCGAGCCAGTCGCGCGGCGCCTGCGCACGTGCGCCCTGGCCGAGCAGGCGGGAAAGGGCGGGGGTGGAAAGGTCGAAAACCGTATCGTCGAGCACGGGGCGCGGCAGGCGCAGGCCCGGGACGAAAAGCGTCAGTTGCATCGCCTGATCCTAGCATGGAGAACGCAGGGAAAAACCGTCTGTTGCGATGCAACAAATTCGTTCGCTTGTGCCATACTTCAGCCCGGTCGGCAATTGACGGGGCATGCAATGACATCTCAGGAAGTCACACGGTTTCTGGCGGAAACGGTCCGCCTGTTCGACGGGTTTGCGGCGGAAAGGATCGCGGCCATCGTCGCGGATAGTGAAGTGCGCAGCTTCGAGGGCAAGGAGGCGATCCGCGAATGCGGCGACCCGGGCGAGTTCTTCTGCGTGATGCTTTCCGGGCGGGCCGAGGTGTCGGTCACCGATGCCCTCGGCGAGCGCACCCTGATCAACACCCTGCAGGACGGCGATGTCTTCGGCGAGATGTCGCTCCTGACCGGTGATCGCACCGTCACCGACATTGTTGCCAGCAACCGCTGCTTCATCCTGATGATTCCCCAGGCGGTGTTCAACCGCGACATCGTCACCAATCCGAAGGCGGTGATGTTCCTGTCGCGGCTGCTGGCCGAGCGCCTCAAGCTCAACGCCGCCAAGGCCATCGACATCAGTAGTCCGCAGATGCAGTCGCAGGCGGTCGCCAACGCGAGCGACCCCTACGCACTGTCGCTGAAGACGTCCACGCCGGGCCGCATCCTCGCCCTCAACGTCGGCCATGCGCAGATTCGCTTCGGCGTCTACGACACGGATGACGAAAGCCGCGATGTGCATGGCATTTTCGACCGCCTCGAGGGTGGATCTTTCGGTGTGCGCCTCGTTGCTGGTGGAGAAACCGTCGAACGCCCCCGCCCCGGCTTCGAGCTTGACCAACTCTGTGCCGCCATCGTCGACGAGGTCGGCAAACTCGGCGGCCGCTACGCCTTCGCGGCGCAGGAAGTCGTGGTCGTCGGCCATCGCGTCGTGCATGGCGGCAGCAAGTACTACAGCTCGACACCGATCACGCGGGAGGTGATGCAGGACATCGAGCGGCTTTCCGTGTTCGCGCCCTGGCACAACCCGGTGAACCTCGACGGCATCGAGGCGGCGATGAAGTTCTTCCCCGCCGTGCCGCACGTCGCCGTGTTCGACACCGCCTTCCACCAGACGCTGCCCACCTACGCCTACATGTACGGTCTGCCCTACGACTACTACAAGCAGGAGGGCATTCGCCGCTACGGCTTTCACGGCACCTCGCATCGCTACGTGTCCTTAAAGTCGGCCGAGGTGACACGGCGACCGCTCTCCGAGCTGGAGATCGTCTCCTGCCATCTCGGCATCGGCTCGTCGATGTGCGCCATCGACCACGGCCGCTCGGTGGATACGACGATGGGTCTCACGCCTTCCGAGGGACTCATCATGTCCAACCGCGCCGGCAATCTCGACCCGGCGGTGATGATCCACCTGATGGAACACCACCGCATGCAGCCGGCCGAACTCTCGCGCCTCATCAACGCGGAAAGCGGCCTCAAGGGCATCTCCGGCATTTCCGGCGACATCCGCGAGATCGAGGCGGCGGCCAGCGAGGGCCACCATCGCGCCCTGCTGGCCCATCGCGCCTACAGCTACCAGATCCGTAAAACCATTGGCGCCTATGTCGCGGCGATGGGCGGCATCGACGTGCTGGCCTTCACCGGCCGCATCGGCGAAACGAGCGCGGCCGTCCGCAGCCTGGCCTGCCAGGGCCTCGAATTCATGGGCATCAAGCTCGACGAGGAAAAGAACCGCAACCTTTCCCGCGTCAGTTCGCACGCCGTGATCTCCGCCGACGACGCGCCGGTGTCGATCCTCGTCATCAACAGCAACGACGAACGCCTCGTCGCCTGGGAAGCGCTGCGCGCCACCGAGCGCGTGCTGGTCGCCCGCACCGGGCAGCAGGAAGAGCCGATCCCCATCGAGATTTCCGCCCATCACGTGCATCTGTCGCAAGAGGACGTCGAGGCTCTGTTCGGCCCGGGCCACCAGCTCACGCCCGAACACGAGCTCTCGCAGCCCGGCCAGTTCGCCTGCGCCGAAAAGGTCAATCTCGTCGGCCCCAAGGGCAAGATCATGAACGTGCGCGTGCTCGGCCCCACCCGCAAGGAAACCCAGGTCGAAATCGCGATGACGGAACAGTTCAAGCTCGGGCTACAGCCGCCGATCCGCGAGTCGGGCGATCTGGCCAACACGCCGGGCATCACGCTCGAAGGCCCGGTCGGCACGGCGCAGATTCCGCGCGGCGTCATCTGTGCGCAGCGGCACATCCACATGTCGCCGGAAGACGCGATGCAGCGCGGCCTGCGCGACAAATACGTGGTGCGCGTGCGCGTCGAAGGCGACCGCGAACTGATCTTCGGCGACGTGGTGGTGCGCGTGAATCCCAATTTCCGCCTCGCCATGCACATCGACACCGACGAAGGCAACGCCGCCAGCATCCGCACCGGCATGATCGGCTACATCGACGCGATCCAGGACCGGCGCTGATGCGCGTTTGAAAGCCGGCGCTGCTCCAGCCTGACTCCCCGATCAACCGGACGCACCGAAAAGCGGCGCGCCGGTTAACGTGAAAGTCGCGGTCGCGACTTTCACGCCAGTCGCCCTACCTTGCCAGTTCTCGCACCAGTGCGCGTAGATCGGTGAGCGGCCAGGTTCCGTGCGGCAGGCGTGGCAGGCGCGTCGCGTTGCCCGCCACGATCAGCGGCAGTTTGTAATCCTCGGGATGGTTGGTGCCATGCAGCTTGCCATGGCCAGCGCGGTCGCTGGTCACGATGATGGCATGGCGGCCGCGCTGGCGCACTTCGGCGAGCAGGGGGGCGAGCGTCGCGTCGATATCGGTCAGTTTGTCGAGGTAGCCCTGCGAGAGCCAGCCGGATTCCACGCCAACCCGCTCGAGCCCGCCAACATGCAAAAAGGCGAAGCGCTGACCCGTGCCGCGAAAGAATGCGCGCAGACGTTCCACGCCACGCTCGGCTTCGAGGCCGTGCTCGTCGACCGCCGTGCTGACCAGATAGCCGAGCTCGGGTTTGGCATAGTAGTAGGCGGTGCGATAACCCGCGCGCTTCGCATCGTCGAACAGGGTCGATTTCGTGATCGTCGGCTCGCCCGCACGCCAGTCGTTGCTGCGTTCGCCGCTGCGCTCGGGCAGCTGGCCAATCATCATCGCCGTATGCGCGATCAGCGTCTTGGGCGGTTCGACGCTGCGGCCCTTGAGCGTATGCGTGCCCGCCTGCATCAGCTTGTGCAGCGTCGGGCTGGTCTGGGCGCTCAGCGCGGCGGGATGCAGCGCGTCGATGGAGACGACGAGCACCGTGTCGGCGGCGTGCGCCAGCACGGCCAGCAGCGACAGGGCGAGGCCACTCAGGATGTTCGGCAGCTTGATCATCGACTTGATCTTCGTAGGCTCATGTACGCCATGCGTGGCGCCATGTGTGCGAGGCACCCGATCATATCCGCAAAGTCGGCGCCGGCGGGACGGCGACGGGCCGAGGCTAATCTTCCAGCACGACGATATCTGCCGGGCGCAGGCTGAAGCGCACGCGGCTGCCGGCGGTGATGCGATAGCGTTCGAGCGCCCGCGTCGGGATGCGCATCTGGATCGGCATGCCGAGCAGGCCGGCCGGATCGATCCAGACGACGGCCTCGGGGCCGAGCGGCATCAGGTCGGCGACGGTGCCGTCCAGCACGTTTTCCATGTGGCTGGCCAGCGGCCGGTCGGGCCGCACCAGCAGGACGTTTTGCGGCAGCACGGCGAAGCGGCAGTCATCGCTCGAGTTTCCCGGCCTCGCGATGCGCAGGGCGTGGGGCCCCCAGCGCAGACCGTCGTCCGTGCGCGTGGCGGAAAAGATGTTCGGAATGTCGAGCAATCGCGCGGCCCGCTCGTTGCGTGGTCGCGTCATCGTCTCGCCGGCCGGTCCGTCCTGCACGACCTCGCCGGTATCGAGCAGCACGAGGTGGGAGGCGAGCTGGGCGGCTTCTTCGAGGTCGTGCGTCACCAGCAGCATCGTCGTCGGGCGGCGGGCGTGCAGCTGGCGCAGTTCGACGTAGAGCGACTTGCGCGTGGCGCGGTCGACCGCCGAGAACGGCTCGTCGAGCAGCAGCAGGCGCGGCTGGCGGGCGATGGCGCGCGCCAGCGCGACGCGCTGCTTCTGGCCGCCGGACAGCGCGCGCGGCAGGCGTTCGGCGCAATCGGCGACATGGGCGGCTTCGAGCAGCGCCAGTGCCTGGGGGCGGCGTTCCGTCGGCGGCAGCGCCAGCAGCGCCATTTCCACGTTGCCGCGCGCGCTCAGATGCGGAAACAGCCCGTAGTGCTGCGGCACGAAACCGATGGGGCGTTCGCGCGTCGGCAGGTGATGCGTGGCGTCGTCCCACACTGCGTCGCCGAGCGCGATGCGGGCATGGCGTGGTCGCAGCAGGCCGGCCAGGGCGCGCAGCACCGAGGTCTTGCCGGAACCGGAAGGGCCGACCAGCGCGACGATGCCGCCTTCCGGCAGGCGGGCGCAAAAATCGAGACGCGGTGCGTCGTGGCGCAGTTCGATGTCCAGGCTCATCGTTTCATGCCCTGCGCGCCTTCAGCCAGCGTTCGGCGAAACCGTAGGCGACGGCGATGGTGGCCAGCGAGACGAGCAGCAAGGCCAGCGACATCGCGCCCGCCGCGCCGAGGTCGAACGCCTGTACGCGGTCGTAGATGGCGATGGCGATGGTCTGCGTTTCGCCGGGAATGTTGCCACCGACCATCAGCACGACGCCGAATTCGCCCAGCGTGTGCGCGAAGGTGAGCACGGCGGCGGAAAGGATGCCCGGCCAGGCGAGCGACAGCTCGACGCGGACGAAACTTTGCCAGGCCGTGAGGCCGCAGCACTTGCCGGCTTCGAGCACTTCGCCGTCGATGGATTCAAAGGCGCGCTGCATCGGCTGCACGGCGAAGGGAATGTTGAAGATCACCGAGGCGACGACCAGGCCGGTGAAACTGAAGGCCAGCGTGTGCCCGGTGAGCGCTTCGAACCACTGGCCAAGCGGCGAATGGCCGCCCATCGCCACCAGCAGGTAGTAACCGATGACGGTTGGCGGCAATACCAGCGGCAGCGCCAGCAGCCCTTCGACCCAGGGTCGCGCGGGCGAACGCCAACGTGCCAGCGCGCGTGCGCCGAAGAGCGCCAGCGGCAGCAGCACGGCGAGGGTGGCCGCTGCCAGCTTGACCGAGAGGATGATGGCCGGCCAATCCATGTGTCAGGGGGTGTCGGGCAACACGAAGCCATGACGCACGAAGATCGCGCGCGCCGCCGGCTGTTGCAGGTAGGCGTAGAAAGCACGAGCGGTCTCGCCGGCCTTTTTCGTCAGCACCATGCGTTGACGCAACGGTTCGTCGGCGTGCCAGGCGGCGGGGATCGGTGCGAATGTGCCCAGCCGCGCCACCTCGGGCGCCAGCGACAGCGACAGCGGCACGATGCCGCCCTGGCTTGTGCCGGCGGCGGCGAACTGTGTGGCTTGGGCGGCATTTTCGCCCAGTGCCAGCCGGGGCTGGATGGCATCCCACAGTCCGGCATGGCGCAGCGCCGAACGCGCGGCGCGCCCGTAGGGCGCATGCTCGGGATTGGCGATGGCGAAGCGCTTGAGCCGGCCGTCGGCCAGTGCGGATTTCAGGTCGGCGAGGTTCGCGTCGACCTTGAGCGTCGAACCATGCGGCGCAAACAGCACGATGCGGCCGATGGCGTAGAGCGCGCCGCGATCATGAGTCAGCCCCTTGTCGGCGAGGCGGAAGACGAAGTTCTCGTCGGCGGAGAGAAACAGTTCGAAGGGCGCGCCCTGCTCGATCTGGTGCGTGAAGTTGCCGGAGGAACCGAAGGCGAGCCGCAACTTGCGGCCGCTGTCTTTCTCGAAATCCTTTGCGATTTCGGCGAGCGCGAACTTGAGATCTGCCGCGGCGGCGATGGCGGGAATGTCGCGCGCGTGGGCTGGCACGGCGCAACACAGGGCGAGGATAAAAATCAGTGTGCGCATGGGGGGAGGGCGGCATGTCGGCCGGCGAGGATGGTCGGGGTGCCATTGTCGCCCAAAAGTCGGCGCCGGCGGGACGGCGATCCCTTGAGGTTTCAGTCGAGCAGGACGAGGTTGGAGCGCCAGAGGGCGAGCGTGGCGAGGAGCGCGAAGAGGGCGTAGCCGATGGCGGCGATGCCGGCAAGTTTGCCGGTAAGCGGCGGGATTGTCGCGGCGAGGCTGGGGCGGCGGGCGAACAGGCGCAGCACGCCCGCGCTCATGCCCGTGGCGGCGGCGGCGAAAAGCGGCACGTAGAGCGCGTAGCCCTGGTAGTCGTAGTCGGGCTTGAGGATGCAGAACGGGCAGTGGTGGTTGGGGTGCTCGTACAGGTAGAGCGAGACGAAGGCAAGGATGCCGGCGATGCCGGCGAGGAAGGCGCCAAGCGCGCCGAGGCCGGCCGCGTAGCCGGAAAAATCGTCGCGGCGGCGCCAATGCCAGCCGGCGGCGGTGATGGCGACGCCGAGGCCGCCATAGAACAGCGGGATCGCCACGCGCGGCGGCAGGGCGCCGACTTCGCTGGCCAGCGTCGGCGCGTCTCTGGAAAACAGGCTGCCGCAGCAGGAGGTGATGACGTCGGCCTTCAGGCCGAGGAAGTACGCGAGTTGCAGCCACAGGCTCGTTGCGAACAGCGGGACGAGGGCGAGCAGCAGCGCGTACTTGAGGCGCACCAGCGGGTAGTCGCGCGCCTGGTTGTCGGCATGGTTGATGGCGAGCCACAGCGCGACGAGGAAGAACAGCGCAAGTTGCAGGGTGAGCGCGGGGAAGCCGAATGCATTGACGTTGAGCGCGCCGACCGCACACATCGCACCGACGAACAGCGTCGACAGTTTGTCGGCGTTGAAGACGAAGAGCAACGCGGCGAGAATCTGGATCAGGCAGACAAAGGCGACCAGGGTCGAGAACAGGTAGGTCAGGCGCTCCAGCTTCAGTTGCCGCTCGCTGCCGCTGGCGATGTCCCAGTGGCGGATGAGATGGACGGCGAACGGGGAGGCGGCGAGCAGCATGGCGAGACTCAGGCCGGCTGCCAACAACAACGCAATGATCGCAGGTTGGAAAATCATGAAAGTCGGCCCTGACGGGACGGCGTCACTTTTCGTCCACGATCCGGCCGTCGCGCAGGGTGACGACGAAATCGACCACGTCCGACGCGACGACCAGCGGGTCGTGGCTGGTGATGACGATGGTGCGTCCGCTGGCGGCGAGCCGTTCGAGGATGGCGAGAAATTCTCCGGACAGTTTCGTGTCGAGATTGGCGGTCGGTTCGTCGGCGATGAGGATTGTCGGATCGTTGATGAGCGCGCGGCAGATGGCGACGCGCTGCTGCTCGCCGCCGGAGAGCCACTCCGCGCGGGCGTCGCGACGGTGGCCGAGGTCGACGTCGGCGAGCAGGGCTTCGGCCCGGGCGAGCAGCGCGCGACGCGGGCGACCGGTCGGCGCGCCCGGCAGGATGATGTTCTCGATGGCGGAGAGGCCGCGGATCAGATTGAACTGCTGGAAGATGAAGCCGAAGGTTTCGCGGCGAATGCCCGTGAGGAAGCGCTCCGGCAGGCCGGAGATGTCTTCGCCCTTGAGGCGCACGCGGCCTTCGGTCGGCCGCGCCAGGCAACCGAGGATGGTGAGCAGGGTGGTCTTGCCCGAACCCGATGGCCCTTTGAGCGCCGTCACCTGGCTTTCCGGAATCGCGAGGTCGATGCCGGCCAGCGCCCAGATTTCGTTGTGCTGGCCCTGATTGAAGGCCTTGCGGATGTTGGTCAATTCAAGCATCGGTTCAGCCTCGCATGACCGTGTCGGGATCGGTCGTCGCCGCGCGCCAGATCGGCACGAGGACCGCAACCGTGTAGGGGAACACCGTGAAGAAGAACAGCGTGGCGACCTGCAGGCCGTCGACGTGCGGCGCAAGCGCGAAGCGCGGATAAAGGACCGACCAGCCTTTCAGCACGGGTTCGAAGAGAAAGGCGTCGAGGTGGAAGACATGCAGGTAGGCCGCGACGTAGCCGGCGAAAAACGCCGTCAGCGAAATCAGCAGGCCTTCCCAGAACTTCATGGCGATGACGTCGCCGGTCTCCCAGCCGATGGCCTTGAGGATGCCGATCTCGCGTTTTTCCTCGGCGGAGAGGCCGGCGGCCTTTTCCCAGGCGAGAATGCCGAAAGCGAGGATGGCCGCCGACAGCAGCGCGAGCATGATGCCCTCGCGCCAGTCGAAGATCGAGGCATAGGTGCGCAGCACCTCGTCGCGCAGGATGGGCCGCGAATCGGGCAGGGCAGCCATCAGCTTCGCGGCGATGTTCCTGACTTCCTGCGGGTTGGCGACCGAGAGCGCGATGTCGGTGTGGTGGCCTTCCGGGTAGCGAAAGAAGGCGCGGAAATCCTCTTCGTGCATCAGCACGAGGTCGGCGCTGACGAGTTCAGAGCCTTGCGGCAGCACGTCGCCGACGATGAAGGTGTGCAGTTCGCCGGAGTAGGCGCGGAACGAGATGCCGTTGCCGGCGGCCAGTCCGCGCGAGCGTTCCAGCGCCGGGCCGACGACGATCTCGCCGCGTTCGATCTGCATGTTGCGCGGCGCCATGAAGGTGTAGTTCGCCTTCACCACGTTGTCGTAGTAGTAACCCCACAGCCGCCCTTCGATCTTCTGCACGCCGCGGATGCGGCCGATCCGTTCGATGTAGCCGGGCGGAATCAGGTCGTGGCGACCGGCGACGAGGCGTTGCAGCACGATTTCCGGCGTGCCGGCCAGCACCTTCTGCGCCTCGGCGCGCAGGGCGTGCGTATAGAGCGCGACGGAGGCGAGCACGAACACCAGCAGCGTGTAGATGGCGAGCAGGCCGAGATTCTTGCCCTTGCGCCGTGCCAGCGAGGCGAGCGTGAAGTCAATCAGGTGACGCTGTTTTTCGATCCAGGTGTTCATAAGCCTTGAGAAGTCCGGCCGGCGGCGGCAACAGCGAGCCGGTAGGGAAGTGTTCGAGCGAAACCGGGTGATCCTGGAAGGCCGCGTGCAGATCGGCCTGCGTCGGGTGGCGCGTGTAGCGGGCCTCGGTAAACAGGGCGAGATCGGTGAGGCCGAGATGTTCCGCGAGTGTCGCGACCGCCGCGATGCGTTCGGCGTCCGCCGCGCGTTGCCTGGCGGCATCGGCGAAGCTCAGTGCGAAGCCGGCGGTGGCGATGGCGAGGACGAACAGGGCGCGGTTGGCGGGTCGCATGGGGCGGCGACTGGGGCGGGACGAACGAATCAGGGTACTCGCTCGAACACCTGGCGATCCGCGACAGATTGTCGCAGGCCGGGATGGTGTACCGCCCGCAGTTGATTGGACACTGATTTGCAGTTCATGCGGCCTTCCGGATGGCATAAGACTGTCGGGCTTCAAGGGGTGACATGAAGCCCAGTTTTTCGAGGCGCCAGTGGCGATTGTAACGATCCCTGAACTCGGTGACAGCCTGCCGCACCTCCTCCAGGTTGCGGAAGATACGGCCATGGATGGCCTGCTCCTTCAGCGTCCGGTTGAAGCGCTCGGCCACGCCGTTGGTCTGGGGCTCGGCCACGAAAGCGAAACTCTTGTCGATTCCCCAGAACTCCACCTGCTTCAGGAAGTCGTCGGCGGTGTATTGCGTGCCGTGAT
>CAZGOH010000023.1:14774-29153 GCA_964527195.1 uncultured Methyloversatilis sp. | reverse complement strand
AGCCGGCGACCATCAGCAGCTGCTTGAACAGCTGCGGCGATTGCGGCAGGGCGAAGAACTGGCCGGCATGGACGCGCGAGGGCACCAGGTAGTCGCGCGCGCCTTCAGGCGTCGACTTGGTCAGCATCGGCGTCTCGATGTCGATGAAGCCGTGGTCGTCGAGGAAGCGGCGGAAGGCGCGCGCGGTCTTGTAGCGCAGCAGCATGTTCTTCTGCATCTGCGGGCGGCGCAGGTCGATGACGCGATTGACCAGGCGCACGTTTTCCGAGAGATTGTCCTCGTCGAGCTGGAAGGGCGGGGTCACGGCCGGATTGAGAATCTCGAGTTCGTGGCAGAGGATCTCGATCTCGCCCGAGGCCATGTTGGGGTTTTCGGTGCCGGCGGGACGGCGACGCACCTTGCCGGAGATCTTCAGCACGAATTCGTTGCGGACGGCTTCAGCCAGCTTGAACATCTCGGGACGGTCTGGATCGCAGACGATCTGGGCGATGCCTTCGCGATCACGCAGGTCGATGAAGATCACGCCGCCGTGGTCGCGGCGGCGGTGGTTCCAGCCGCAGAGGGTGACGATCTGGTCGATGTGACCGGCGTTGAGTTGGCCGCAGTAGTGAGTACGCATGAAGATTTCAGCTTTCAAAAGTCGGCGCTGGCGGGACGGCGATCCCTGCGCCAGGAGAGGGTTTATTCGTTCTGTGCGCGTCCGACGAGATTCGGATAGCGCCGACGCGGCGGCACGACGCCCATCGAGACGATGTATTTCAGCGCGTCGTCCACGCTGATGTCGAGCTCGATGGTCTCGCTTTTCTTCACGAAAAAGAAAAAGCCGTTGACCGGGCTGGGCGCGGTGGGAATGAAGACGCTGACGTGTTCGTCGTCGAGCATCTCGCCGATCTGGTGCGCCGGCGCGCCGGTCTGGAAGGCGACCGCCCAGGCATCGGGGTGCGGGTAATGCACCAGCAGCACCTTGCGGAAGGCCTCGCCGCTGCCGGAGAACAGGGTGTCGGAGACCTGCTTGACGCTGTAGTAGATCGACTTGACGACAGGGATGCGGGCCAGCACGCCCTCCCAGAAGCGCACCAGTTTCTGGCCGATGATGTTGGCGGTGACGAGGCCGGTGAGGAAGATCACCAGCAGGGTCAGCAGCGCGCCGACCCCGGGGATGTTGAAACCGAGCAGATTGACCGGATGTATCGCTTCCGGCAGCAGGCGCAGCGACTGATCCATCGCGCCGACGATCGCCGTCAGCACCCAGACGGTGATCGCCAGCGGGATCCAGATCAGCAAGCCGGTGATGAAGTATTTTTTCAAGACTGCGTGGGTGCTCAGGTGCAGGAAGGACAGGCGCCCGTGCCGCCCTGGCAGGGAGGCGGGTTATCGGATGCCGGCGCCTTGGGCGCGGGCTTGGCGCCGCCTTTGAAGTCGGTCTGGTACCAGCCGCTCCCCTTCAACTGGAAGCCGGCTGCCGTCAGCTGCTTGCTGAAATTTTCGGTCTTGCATTCCGGGCAGGTGGTCAGTGGCGCATCGACCATCTTTTGCAGGACATCCTGCTCGAAACCGCACTGATTGCAGCGATAAGCGTAAATGGGCATGAAAATCTCCGGATTTTTTCAAATTATATCGGGGGTTGGATGCGAGGCCGCATCCAAATGGTTGCCGCGCCGGGGAAAATCAAGCATCAGGCGAAGCCGAGATAGGCTCGATTGATCGCCTGACCCCAGAAGAGAGCGATCAGGCCGGCCGCCGCCAGGTAGGGGCCGAAGGGAATCGGGACGTTGCGGCCGTGGCGTGCCAGCACGATCAGCGTGATGCCGACGATGGCGCCGACCAGGGAGGAAAGCAGGATCACCAGCGGGAGCATCTGCCAGCCCAGCCAGGCGCCGATCGCCGCCAGCAGCTTGAAGTCGCCGTAGCCCATGCCCTCCTTGCCGGTCAGGAGCTTAAAGAGCCAGTAGACCGACCAGAGCGCCAGATAACCGGCGGCGGCGCCGATCACGGCGTCCGGCAGCGTTGCAAAGGTAGCGTTCAGGTTGAGCAGCAGGCCGGCCCACAGCAGCGGCAGGGTGATGTCGTCGGGCAGCAGTTGCGTGTCGAAGTCGATGAAGGTCAGGGCGACCATTGCCGCGATGAACACGAGCGCCCCGGCCGCGACGAGCGTCGCGCCGAAATGCCAGGCCGCAACGCCGAACAGCAGGCCGGTCAATGCTTCGACGAGCGGATAGCGTGCTCCGATGGCCTTGCCGCAACCGGCGCAACGGCCCCTGAGCAGCAGGTAGCTGAGGATCGGGATGTTCTCGACGGCGCGCACGGTGCGTCCGCACTGCGGGCAGCGCGAGCGCGGCCGGACCAGCGACAGAGGCTCGAAAGTCGGCGTCGGCGACCCGGCGAGCTCGGCGCACTGCGCCTGCCATTCGCGCTCCATCATGATCGGCAGGCGGTGGATCGCGACGTTGAGGAAGCTGCCGACCAGGAGGCCGAGCAAAACGCAACCCGCGACCAGCAATGCGGGATCGATGGCGGCGGCCGTCACGCCTCAGACCACGGCGCCGAGCTTGAAGATGGGCAGGTACATCGCGACGATGATGCCGCCGATCAGGCCGCCGAGGACGATCATGATCATCGGCTCCATCAGGCTGGACAGCGCATCGACGGCGTCATCCACTTCCTGCTCGAAGAAATCCGCCACCTTGCCGCTCATGGCGTCGAGTTGGCCGGATTCCTCGCCGATGGCGATCATCTGGATCACCATGTTGGGGAACAGGTTGACGTTCTGCATCGCGGCGGTGAGGCTGGTGCCGGTGCTGATGTCGGCCTTGATCTGCTTGGTCGCCTCGCGGTAGATGTAGTTGCCGGAAGCGCCGCCCACCGAATCGAGCGCCTCGACGAGCGGCACGCCCGCCGAGAACATCGTGGACAGGGTGCGCGTCCAGCGTGCCATGGTGGCCTTGCGGATCACCGGCCCGAACACTGGCAGGCGCAGTACCAGGCGGTCCATGACGATCTGCATCTTCTCCGAGCGTTTCCATGTGAACATGAAGGCATAGATGCCGCCGCCGATCGAGCCGAAGATCAGCCACCAGTACTCGACGAAGTATTCCGAAATCGCCATCACGACGAGCGTCGGGCCGGGCAGGTCGGCGCCGAAACTGGTGAACACCTGCTTGAACTGCGGCACGACGAAGATCATGATGACGGCGGTGACGATGAAGGCGACGACCAGCACCGCGATCGGGTAGAACAGCGCCTTCTTGATCTTGGAAATGATCGCCTGCGTCTTTTCCTTGTAGGTCGCCAGACGGTCGAGCAGCTGGTCGAGGATGCCGGCCTGTTCGCCCGCCTCGATCAGGTTGCAATAGAGCTGGTCGAAGTGGAGCGGATGCTTGCGGAAGGCCTGGTGCAAGGCCGAGCCGGTCTCCACGTCGGTCTTGATGTCGATCAGTAGCTTGCCGACCGCCGGGTTGCCGGCGTCCTTGCCGACGATGTCGAAGGCCTGCAGCAGCGGCACGCCCGATTTCATCATCGTCGCCAGCTGCCGGGTGAACAGGGTGATGTCCTTGTCGGTGACCTTGCCGCCGCGGCCGGCGGCGCGCTTCTTGATCTTGGCGACCGTGATGCCCTGCCGGCGCAGCGTGGTCCGCGCCAGAGCCTCCGAAGCGGCGCGCAGCTCGCCGCGAACGATCCTGCCCGACTTGTCCTTGCCTTCCCATGCGTATGTCGTCTGGGAATCGCCCTTTCCCGCACCTGCCATGAAGCCGCTCCTTTGGATTATGCAGACTGATAATGCCTTGCCTGCCGCATCTTGTAAAGCTGAAAGTACATGCTCAGCCCGTCGCCCGTGGCTCGGGTTGCCGATATATCTTCACGATCTTCACGCGGCGATCCTCGGTCTGGATGATTTCCATCGGAACGCCGGCGATGCGCAGGCCCACGTCCGGCTCCGGGATGTCGCGCAGGTGCTCGATGATCAGTCCGTTGAGGGTCTTCGGGCCGTCGACGGGCAGGTCGAGAGCGAGCGCGCGGTTGATCTCCCGCAGGCTGGCGCTGCCATCGACCAGGGCGGTGCCGTCCTCGCTCCAGCGGAAAATCGCCGCCACCCCGGGCATGCCGGTGGTGAATTTGCCGACGATTTCCTCGACGATGTCTTCCACCGTGACCAGGCCGAGCAGTTCGCCGTACTCGTCGACCACCAGGCCGAGACGCTGGCGGTTTTCCCGGAAGAACTGCATCTGGGCGTACACCTGGGTGTCGGCGGGAATGAAGTAGGGTTCGGAAAGGTTCTCCATCACCAGATCCCGGTCGATGTCACCTGCGAGCGCGCCCGCCAGCAGGCGGCGCAGGTGCACGATGCCGAGGATGTTGCCCGGATCGTTCTCGTAAACGGGCAGCCGGGTGTGGAAGCTGGTGGCGAGTTTTTCCCTGACGTCCTCGATGGGCGCGGCGATGTCGATGCCTTCGATCTCGCCGCGCGGGGTCATGATGTCCGCGACGGTGACGTGTTCGAGATCGAACAGATTGACGAGGATGCCGCGGTGTTCGCTGGGAATGAACTGGCCCGACTCGAGGACGACGGAGCGCAGTTCGTCGGCGGTGAGGTGGGGCGCCTCGGCCAGCCCCTTGGGCTGGATGCGCATCAGCCAGAGCAGTCCGCGCGAGAAGAGATTCACGAACCAGACGATGGGATAGACGGCGCGCAGGAGCGGCCAGAGCAGGAAGGCGATGACCGGGCTGATGCGGTCGGCGTAGGTCGCGGCGATCACCTTGGGGGTGATTTCCGAACAGACGAGGATGACGAAGGTGGTGAACAGCGTCGCCGCGCCGATCGCCCACTCGTCCTCGCCCATCAGGTTCAGGGCGATGACGCTCACCAGCGTGGCGATGCCGGCATTGACGAGGTTGTTGCCGAGCAGGATGACGCCCAGCAGCTTGTCGGCGCTTGCGAGCAGGGAAAGCGCGATGCGTGCGCCGCGATGCCCCGCTTTCGCCTTGTGACGCAAGCGATAGCGGTTGGCCGCCATCAGGCTGGTCTCGGACATCGAGAAGAAGGCGGAGAGGATGAGCAGAACGATCAGGGCGACGAGCAGCGCCGTGAAGGGAATGTGTTCCAACTCAGGGGCGTCCGAGCAGGACCTGGAGGACGAAGCGGCTGCCGACGTAGGCGAGGAGCAGCACGCCGAAACCGGCAAGCGTCCAACGCAGCGCCTTGCGGCCGCGCCAGCCGTGCCGGTACCGGCCGACCAGCAGCGCGCCGAAGATCAGCCAGGAAAGCACTGCGAAGACGGTCTTGTGGTTGAGCGTCAGCGCCTTGCCGAACAGGTGTTCCGAGAACAGCGCGCCCGAGAGCAGCGTGAGCGTCAGCAGCGCGAAGGCGACGTGGATGAGCCGGAACAGCAGCGTCTCCATGGTCAGGAGCGGCGGCAAGCCGGCGAAGAAGGGCGTGAGCCGGCCGCGGTGCAGGCGCTGTTCGGTGAGCGCCATCAGGATCGCGTGCAGGGCGGCCAGCGTGAACAGGCTGTAGGCCAGCATGGCCATCAGGAAATGGATGCGGAAGGTCAGCGAGCCGATGTTGGCGAGCAGGTGCTGGCCGGGGAAGATCAGGGGCAGCAGCACGCACAGCGCGGCGAGCGGCAGGCCGAGCACCAGCAGGCCTTCCATGCGTGCGTAGTAACTCTCGATCCAGTACAGCGCCACCGCCTGCCACATGATGACCGACAGTGCGGCGGCGAAGCTGAAGCTGATGGCATGCCCGCCGCCGGGCAGCGGCGGAAAGATCGTCTGCGCGAGCGTCAGCGCGTGCAGGACCAGGGCGGCCAGCAGCCAGAGCCGCTCACGCCCCGCCAGGCCGGAGACCGGCTGGCCAAGGGTGGCGCCGCGCCAGCGCGTGCGCCAGCAGTGCAAGGCCAGTGCCCCGTAGAGGGCCACCGCGAGAAGGTGCGGCAGGGGCGATTGCAGTAAGATTGCGGGCATTCGCGCAGTCTACACCAAGCGTCATTTCCGCCATTTCCGGCCACTCCCACGGCATTCATCCACATGCTCGACAATCTCACCCAGCGTTTCGCCAAGGTCGTCAAGACCCTGCGCGGCCAGGCCCGCCTCACCGAAGACAATATCCAGGACATGCTGCGCGAGGTGCGCATGGCGCTGCTCGAGGCCGACGTCGCCCTGCCGGTGGTCAAGGATTTCGTCGCGCGCGTCAAGGAAAAGGCGGTCGGCCAGGAAGTCATCGGCTCGCTGACACCGGGCCAGGCGCTCGTCGGCGTCGTGCATCGCGAACTGATCGATCTGATGGGCGGTGCGAAGGCGGAGCTGAGTTTCGCCTGTCAGCCGCCGGCAGTCATCCTGATGTCCGGCCTGCAAGGCGCCGGCAAGACCACTACCACGGCGAAGCTCGGCAAATGGCTCAAGGAGCGCCAGAAGAAAAAAGTGCTGGTGGTCAGTTGCGACGTCTATCGTCCGGCCGCCATCGAGCAGTTGAAAACCGTCGCCGCCCAGGCCGGCATCGATTTCTTTCCTTCCTCGGCCGGGCAGAAGCCGGCCGAGATTGCCGCCGCCGCGCTGGATTACGCGAAACGCCATTTCCATGACGTGCTGTTCGTCGATACCGCCGGCCGGCTGGCGATCGACGAGGCCATGATGACCGAGATTCGCGAGCTGCACGCGCAACTGAAGCCGATCGAGAGCCTGTTCGTCGTCGACGCGATGCTTGGCCAGGACGCCGTGAACACGGCGAAAGCCTTCAACGAGGCCCTGCCGCTCACCGGGGTGGTGCTGACCAAGCTCGACGGCGATGCGCGCGGCGGCGCGGCGCTGTCGGTGCGCCACGTCACCGGCAAGCCGCTCAAGTTTGCCGGCGTCGGCGAGAAACTCACCGGCATCGAGGAATTCCATCCCGAGCGCATGGCCAGCCGCATCCTCGGCATGGGCGACATCCTCGGCCTCGTCGAGGAAGCGCAGCGCGGCGTCGATCAGGAGAAGGCGCAGGAATTCGTCAAGAAGATGAAGTCCGGCAAGGGCTTCGACCTGCACGACTTCAAGGAGCAGATCGTGCAGATGCGCAAGATGGGTGGCATGGGTGCCTTGCTCGACAAGCTGCCGGCGCAGTTCGGCGCGATCGCGCAACAGGCCGGCGGCGCCACCGAGGACAAGACGATCCGTCGCATCGAAGGCATCATCAACTCGATGACGCCGCTGGAGCGCAGCAAGCCGGAACTCATCAAGGCCAGCCGCAAGCGCCGCATCGCCACCGGCGCGGGGGTGCAGGTACAGGAAGTCAATCGCCTGCTCAATCAGTTCGAGCAGACGCAGAAGGTGATGAAGCAGTTCTCCAAGGGCGGCATAGGCAAGATGATGCGCGGCATGAAGGGGCTGATGGGCGGCATGGGCGGGGGCATGCCCGGTCTGCCGCGCTGAACCGCCATCTGCTCGCCGTCCCGCCGGCGCCGACTTTCGTTGCGCGGCGCCGTGATGTTCAGTCCTCCCTGCCCGGCTGTGTGTTCCCGGACGGCTTGGCAAAGCCCGGCCACAGGCAGTTCGCCTCATCCAGATGCAGCAGTTCGAGGCTGCGCAGTTTGACCAGATCGCGTTGCCGTGTCTTGTCGTTGAGTTTCAGATACAGGCTGACATACCAGGGTGCGCGGCGCATTTCGGCCAGTGGCATGGGCCGGCCCGCCCCCATAACTTGCAATGCAATCGTGTATTGCCGGGCGTTGAGGGTTTTTGCGTCGTAGGCGCGGCGCAGCTGGCTTTCGTAGAGCAGCATGACGACCAACCGATCCACGCGCGCGTGCAGGCTGTCGATGGTTTGCCGCATGCCTTCGAGGTGGAAGGCGACGAAGGGCTGATAGGGTGCCGGTTGCGATTTCTCGCCCGCCTTGCGGCAGACGTTGAACAGGGTGAAGTAGCGGCCGATTTCGCCGAGGTAATAGCGGGCCAGCGCAAACGGCGCGTATCGGTAACCCGCTGCCAGCAACAGGGAAGCCTCGATGACGCGGCCGACACGACCGTTGCCGTCCCAGAACGGGTGAATCAGTTCGTAGTGGAGATGCACCAGCGGCGCACGCAGCAGTGCCGGAACGCCCGCGTCGGCCAGGGCGTCGTGCCAGGCGATCAGCGCCGCCAGCAGCTTGCGAATGTCGCCATCGAATTGCGGCGGTTTGTAACGCCCGCCATGGGCTTCGTCGCCGACTAACGTCACGCGCCCCTTCGGGTTGGCGCGAATCAGGCCGGGGCGATTGTCCGGATGCGGCACATCGTGGGTAATCAGGGCATGCAGCCGCACGATGAAAGCCTCGTCCAGTCGCCAGCCGGGCTGGCTGGCAGCCTGCTGGGCGAACGCGTAGGCGGCCTTGATGTTCAAGGCGCGGCGCTGCTCGACCTCGCGCACCCGATCCGGATCGAGCATCAGTGCGGATGCGGTCTCATCTTCGGTCAGCGTGCCGCCCTCGATAGTGTTGGTCCCGAACACGCTGCTGACGATGACTTCCCTTTCCAGCTGGTTGGCGACCTGCGCCAGCGGCGACGCCACAAAGCGGGCATGGGCATCATCGACCCGCTGCAACGGCATGATGAGCCCAACAGGGTCCAGCCCGAGTTGAAACACGAACGGGCCGAAACGATCTGTTTCGACGCGATGCGTCATGTCGGGAAGCGAGGAAGGGATCATGAAACGCCGAAAGGGATGTCCATCGCAAAAGCGCGGGTTCCTTATCCTACATCAATGGGTTAGAACATGGCAGCGGATGGGCGTGTCCGATGGAATGTCCGGGTATGTCGACCAAGAGCTACACTTTCTACAGGCAAGCGCTGGGGGGGTGATGGCGACACGGGCGACCATAGCTGCGCTCGTGATGCGGCCCTGGTCTGTCAGGGCGCGCTGCCTGCTGTGCTTGCGCTACTCACGCAGATCGACGGGATTCCTTATCGGCGGAAATGTGTTCGATCCGTTGGGGTGGAGCGAACTGGGCCTGCCACGTTGAGTCTTTCTACTACATGATGTTGGTACCGTACTGCCAGAACCGACTTTGCCGGTTTGCCGTCAATGACGAAGACGTATATCACCCGGCCATGGCCTCAACAAGGGCGACGACGGCATCGCGCTTTTTCTCGCTGTTAAGTTCGAGCCAAGCCTTTTGCAAGGCCGAGAGCCGTTCCGCTTGGTCAGCTGTCAGATTGCGAGAAACTCGTTGGCGTAGTGTGGGATAAGTGTCACGGTCAGGCTCGAAGCCGAGATAAAACCATCCCACCGAACATCCCATGAACTGAGCGAGGCGGAACAACTGTGCAGCGCTGAGTTTTTGCTTCCCATGTTCGAACCATTGGCAGAAGCCAAAGGTCAGCTTTAGGCTATACAACTTCAACTTCAGTCCAAAAAGTGCGGGTAACGCCTCTGAGGGTTGAATGTGTGGCCGGCCCCATTGTCTGACGGCTGTGGGGTGAGAGCTGTTAGGGTGAGCCCGCCCGATGCGGGCTCACCGTCTGCCTGCCTTGGCTTTCACTGCGCGCCCTGCGTCGCCTGTGCTTCTTGCAGCGGTGGCGCCCAATTCCAGCGCCTTTCCCAGGCGGCGCGGACCAGGTTGGGGTATTCGGCGCGACCGAGGCTGCCGTTGTAGCGGCCGAGGGCGCGGAAGAGGTCGCCTTTCTCGATGTCGAGGTAGTGGCGCAGGATGGTGCAGCCGTAGCGCAGGTTGGTGCGCATGTCGAAGAGGTTGTCCGACGGCGAACCGATCACCTTGACCCAGAAGGGCATGACCTGCATGTAGCCGCGCGCGCCGGCGGACGAGACGGCGTATTTGCGGAAGGCGCTTTCGACCTCGATCAGGCCGAGCACCAGTTGCGGATCGAGGCCGGCGCGCGTCGCCTCGTAATGGATGCTGCGCAAGAGGTCGAGCCGGTAGTCGCGGTCGGGGATGCGCCGCGCCAGCCGACCCGACATGTCGCCGAGCCAGTCGGCGGCCTCCAGCGGCGACTTGAACGAACTCACCGGCGGTCGGCTGTCGGAGACGGCGGCATGCAGCGCCGCGCGCACGCTGTCGGCGAGCGGCTCGTATTGCTGCGCGCCGGCCCACACGGGGCCGGCCAGGAACAGCAGGGCGAGCAGGATCAGGCGCATGCCCGGCCGCGCACGAAGGCCGCGATGTCGGCCTGCGGCACCTTGGTCGCCGCCGCGTCGCGGCGGTGCTGGTATTCGACCATGCCTTCCTTGAGGCCGCGCTCGCCGATGGTGATGCGGTGGGGTGCGCCGATCAGTTCCCAGTCGGCGAACATCACGCCGGGACGCTCGTCGCGATCATCGAGAATCACGTCGATGCCGGCGGCGGCGAGTTCCTCGTAAAGCCGGGTCGCTGCCGTCCGCACGGCTTCCGACTTGCCCCAGCCGACCGGGCAGATCACCAGCGAGAACGGGGCGATGCTATCGGGCCAGATGATGCCCTTCTCGTCATGGTTCTGTTCGATGGCGGCCCCCACCAGGCGCGTGACGCCGATGCCGTAGCAGCCCATGACCATGAGGCGCGGCTTGCCGGTCTCGTCGAGATAGGTACAGTGCATCGCGGCGGAATACTTGGTGCCGAGGAAGAACACGTGGCCGACCTCGATGCCGCGCTGGATGGCGAGCGCGCCCTTGCCGTCGGGCGAGGGATCGCCGGCGACGACATTGCGGATGTCGGCGACGATGTCCGGCTCCGGCAGGTCGCGCCCCCAGTTGATGCCGCGAACGTGAAAGCCGATCTCGTTGGCGCCGGAGACGAAGTCGGCCATGTGCGCCACCGTCCGGTCGGCGACGACTTTCACGGGTTTCTTCGTGTTGAGCGGGCCGAGATAGCCTGGCGGGCAGCCGAAGTGTTCGAGGATTTCCTGTTCGCTGGCGAAGCGGAAACCGCTGTCGAGTCCGGGCAGCTTGCCGGCCTTGACTTCGTTGAGATCGTGGTCGCCGCGCACCAGCAGCAGCCAGATTTCGGCGCCCAGCGGCGTGTCCGCCGCCAGCACGATGGATTTGACGGTGCGCTCGATCGGCAGGCCGAGCAGCTTCGCCACATCCGCGCAGCGCATGGTGTCGGGCGTGGCGACCTGCTCCAGCGCCAAAGTCGGCGCCGGCCGGACGGCGATGAGCGGTAGCGCCTCGGCCAACTCGATGTTCGCGGCGTAATCGGAATCGGGGCAATAGACCAGCAAGTCCTCGCCGGTGTCGGCGATCACCTGGAATTCGTGCGAGAGGGAACCGCCGATGGCGCCCGTGTCGGCGCGCACAGCGCGGAACTTGAGGCCGAGCCGCTCGAAGATCTTGACGTAGGCGGCGTACATCGCCTGGTAGCTCTTCTCGGCGCCGGCCTCGTCGCGATCGAAGGAATAGGCATCCTTCATCGTGAATTCGCGACCGCGCATGACGCCGAAACGCGGCCGGCGCTCGTCGCGGAACTTGGTCTGGATGTGATAGAAGTTCTTCGGCAACTGGCGATAGCTGTGGATTTCGCTGCGGGCGATGTCGGTAATCACTTCCTCGGAAGTCGGCTGGATGATGAAGTCGCGGTCGTGGCGGTCCTTCACGCGCAGCAACTCCGGCCCCATCTTGTCCCAGCGGCCGGTTTCCTGCCAGAGTTCGGCGGGCTGCACGAGCGGCATCAGGAGCTCGATGGCGCCGGCGCGGTTCATCTCCTCGCGGATGATGGCCTCGATCTTGCGGATGACCCGCAGGCCCATCGGCATGTAGGTGTAGACGCCGCCGGCGAGCTTCTTGATCATGCCGGCGCGCGTCATCAGCTGGTGCGAGACGACTTCGGCGTCGGTCGGCGCCTCCTTGAGTGTGGCGATGAAGAACTGGCTGGCGCGCATGGCGAAACTCCGTAACGGGGAGGAAAGGCAAAATTTTACTGCCCGGGCGCCTTTCCTCGGCGGGGCGAATGTGGAACAATTTGGCCCAGACAATCGATTTAGAGGTTCATCATGCTCGACCGTGAAGGCTATCGCCCGAACGTCGGCATCATCCTGACCAACCAGCGCAACGAGGTTTTCTGGGGCAAACGGATTCGCGAGCATTCCTGGCAGTTCCCGCAAGGCGGGATCAAGAAGGGCGAATCGCCGGAAGAAGCGATGTTCCGCGAGCTTCACGAGGAAGTCGGCCTCAAGCCCGAGCATGTGCGCGTGCTCGGCCGCACGCGCGACTGGTTGCGTTACGACGTGCCGAAGCAATGGGTGCGCCGCGAGTGGCGCAGCACCTACAAGGGCCAGAAGCAGATCTGGTTCCTGTTGCGGCTCACCGGCCGCGACAGCGACGTCTGCCTGCGTGCCACCGAGAAGCCGGAGTTCGACGCCTGGCGCTGGAGCAGCTACTGGGTGCCGCTCGATTCGGTGATCGAATTCAAGCGCGACGTCTACATGCTGGCGCTGACCGAACTGGCGCGGCTGATCTTCCGCGCCCACGAGCGCCTGCCGCAATGGCCGCACTGGCCCGGCTTGCCGGAAATGGGCTGGCCCATCATGGCCAACAGCGTCGCCGACAATACGGAGGCGCGCGACCATGCGGAGTAGCCATCGAACGAGCCTTGCCGTGGCCTGCGCACTGCTGCTGGCGGGCAGCGCCTGGGCCGAGATTCGCTTTCGCAATCTCGACGACCCGGATGCGCCGCGCTGGCAGGAAGAGGAAACCGTGCTGCCGGCGTTCCCGCAGGATGCGAACCTGCAGGAGTTCTACGTCAGCGAGCTGACGCAGCACCGCTTCTTCATCGACGGCGCCACGCTGGCGGTCGGCAAGGACGGCGTGGTGCGCTACGTGCTGGTGATCCGCACACGCGGCGGCGCCACCAACATCAGCCTCGAAGGCATCCGCTGCGAAAGCCGCGAATTCAAGATCTACGCCACCGGCCAGCGCGACGGCAGCTGGACGAAATCGCGCCGCGACGAATGGCGCCCCATCGAAAACAAGCCGGCCAACCGCCATCATGCCGCGCTGTCGCGCGACCTGTTCTGCCCCGGCGGGGTGGCGATCCGCAACCCGGCCGAGGGGCGAGATGCCCTGCGCCTGGGCAAGCATCCGCAAGCGATTTGACGTTTTCCCCGCCCCGATCCCTGCCGACCATGAGCCTGCTCGATCCGTTCATCCTCCAGTTCGACCGCGCCCTGCGCACGGTCTTCGCCGCCGCGCCGACGGCGCGCCCCATGCCCGGCGAAAGCCTGCCGGAGGCCGATCTGTCGGACGCGGAACGTCGCCATGCCGCCGCGCTGATGCGCGTCAATCACGTCGGCGAAGTCTGCGCGCAGGCGCTCTATGCCGGCCAGGCCTTCGGCGCGCGCGATGCGACGGTGCGTGCCGCGCTCGAACGCGCGGCCTGGGAAGAAACGGAACATCTCAACTGGACCGAACGGCGCATCGCCGAACTCGGCGGGCGCAAGAGTTTTCTCAACCCGCTGTGGTATGCGGGCGCCTGGACGATCGGCGCGGTGGCGGGCCGCATCGGCGACGATGTCAGCCTTGGCTTTCTCGCCGAGACCGAACGGCAGGTGGAGGCCCATCTCGACAGCCATCTGGGGCGCCTGCCGGAAGCCGACGCGCGTTCGCGCGCGGTGGTCGAACAGATGAAGGCCGACGAAATCGCCCATGCGCACATGGCGGAGCGTCTCGGCGCGCGCGCACTGCCGCCGCCGGCGAAAGCCGGCATGCGCGCCAGTGCGAAACTGATGACGACGACCGCGTACTGGGTTTGATCTGCCGGGTCTGATCAGGCTGCGGCGATTTCCCAGCTGTGGGTCGTCGCGGCGGTTTTGCCGAGCATGATGGTTGCCGAGCAGTACTTCTCGGCGGAAAGCTTCACGGCGCGCTCGACCGTCTCGGGTTTCAGCCCGCTGCCCGTGACGACGAAATGCAGGTGCAGCCGCGTGAACACCTTGGGGTCGGTGTCGGCGCGCTCGGCGCTCAGCTTCACCTCGCAGCCGCGCACGTCCTGGCGGCTTTTCTTCAGGATCGAAATCACGTCGAAGGACGTGCAGCCGCCGGCGCCGGCCAGCAGCAGTTCCATCGGGCGGGCCGCCCAGTTGTGGCCACCGGCCTCGGGCGCCCCGTCCATCGGCACCAGATGGCCGCTGCCGGTCTGCGCGATGAAGCTCATGCCTTCGTGCCAGCGTACGATGCATTCCATTGCGGTCTTCTCCATGGGGAAACGATGGCGCGATTCTATGCCCCGCGCGGCGCCGGCCGGAGAACCCGCCTCGCTATAATCGCCCGGCCATGCGCGTCCTCCTCGTCAAAACCTCCTCGCTCGGCGATGTCATCCACAACCTGCCGGTCGTCAGCGATATCCGGCGATTCTTCCCGGAGGCCGAGATCGACTGGGTGGTCGAGGAAAGCTATGTCGCCATTCCGCGCCTGCACCCGGCAGTGAAGCGCGTCATCCCGCT
>CAZGOH010000023.1:0-14674 GCA_964527195.1 uncultured Methyloversatilis sp. | reverse complement strand
TGCTCGTCTGATGGCGCGATTCCTGTATACCCTCGCCATCCACGCGCTGCTGCCCTGGGCGCTGGTGCATCTGCTGTGGCGGGCATGGCGCCAACCCGCCTACCTGCGGCACTGGCGCGAACGCTTCGGCTTATATGGAAAAAATGCGCGGCCGCGCCCGCCCGGCCCGCTGATCTGGATTCACGCCGTTTCGGTCGGCGAGACGCGCGCCGCCCAGCCGCTGATCGCGGCGCTGAAGGCCCGCTACCCGGAACATCGCATTCTGCTCACCCACATGACACCGACCGGCCGCGCGACATCGAAAGCGCTGTTCGGCGCGGGCGAAGTCACGCGGGCCTATCTGCCCTACGATACGCCTTGGGCGGTGCGCCGCTTCCTGCGTCACTATCGCCCGGAAATCGGCCTGATCGTCGAAACCGAATTGTGGCCAAACCTGATCGCCGCTTGCGGGGAGGCGGGCATTCCGCTACTGCTGGTCAATGCCCGCCTTTCGGAAAAATCGGCGCGCCGTTACGCGCGCTTCCCCCGTCTGACCCGGGCTGCCCTGGCGCAGCTTTCGGCCATTGCCGCCATCGGCGAGATGGATGCCTTGCGCCTGACGGATCTGGGAGCGAAGGAGGTCGCCATTTTCGGCAACCTCAAGTTCGACAGCGCGCCGCCCGACAATCCTGTCGATTTCCGCACATGTATTGGTGAGCGGCCGGTGTTCCTCTGCGCCAGCACGCGCGAGGGCGAAGAAGCGCTGATTCTGGATGAATGGAGCAAAGTCGGCGCCGGGCCGTCCCAAGCCGACGCGAGCCCCCCCGTGGGGGGCAGCGAGCCGGGTTTGCGAGCGTGGGGGGCCAACAAAGTCGGCGCTGGCGGGACGGCGTTGCTCGTCGTCGTGCCGCGCCATCCGCAGCGTTTCGACGAGGTGGCGCGCCTTGTCGAAGCGCGCGGGATGAAGCTGCAACGCCGCGCGGACGAGCGCCCCGTTGACGCCGATACGCAGGTCTGGCTCGGCGACAGCATGGGGGAACTGTTCGCCTACTACAAGGCTGCCGACGTCGCTTTCGTGGGCGGCAGCCTGCGCGACTTCGGCTGCCAGAACCTGATCGAGCCGTGCGCCATGGGCGTGCCGACGCTGATCGGCCCATCGACGTTCAATTTCGCCGAAGCCGCGCGCGAGGCCCTGGCGGCGGGTGCCGCGTGCCAGGCCGGCGATGCGGAGGCACTGGTCGCGCTTGCCTTGGCGCTTCTGGACGATGCCGGCGCGCGGCACGCGATGGGCGACGCCGGTCGCGCCTTCGCCGCGCGCCATCGCGGCGCGACGCAGCGCACGCTGGCCCTGATCGAGCGCTTTATTCCAGCAGCGCGTTGATCGAGGCGAGGTCGGCTTCGGAAAGGCTGCCGGCCGCAGATTTCAGGCGCAATTGCGCGATCAGCGTGTCCAGGCGCGCCTTGGCCAGCTTCTGGCGCGTGTCGAAGAGCTGACTTTGCGCGTTCAGCACGTCGATGTTGATGCGCACGCCGACTTCGTAGCCGAGTTTGTTCGATTCGACCGCGAGCTGCGAGGAGACCACGCCTGCTTCGAGCGCCCTCACCTGGGCGAGCCCGGCCTTGACGCCGAGATAGGCCTGGCGCGCCGCCTGCGCCGCCTGGCGGCGCGCGTTGTCGAGGTCGGCACGCGCCTTTTCGGTCAGCGCCGCCGCTTCGCGTTCGCGCGAGGACACCGCGCCGCCGGCGTAGAGCGGCAGAGAAAGCTGCAGGCCGAGCGTGCTGCTCCTGCCGTCGCTACCGCTACCGCCCGGCGCGAGGCTGCCGGCGGCGGCGGTGCGGCCGTGGCTGGCGACCAGATCGACCGTCGGGTAGTGTCCGGCGCGCTGGCGCTCGATCTCGCGGCCGGCGATCTCCAGGCCGGTTTGCGCCAGCTGCACACCGATGTTGCCGGTCTCGGCGCTGGCGACCCACTGGCCGAGGTCGTCGGGCTGCGGGCGGTCGATGCGCAGCGCGGTCTTCAAGCCCCTGAGGCCGACGGGATCCTTGCCGGTCAGGGTGCGCAGGGCGTGGCGCTTCACCGCCAGATCGTTCTCGGCGGCGATTTCCTGGGCGACGATCAGGTCGTAGCGCGCCTGCGCCTCGTGGGTGTCGGTGATGGTGGCGGTGCCGACCTCGAAATTGCGTTTTGCCGCCTCGAGCTGTTCGGCCGTTGCCGTCTTCTGCGCCTGCGCCGTGGCGAGGGTCTCCTGGGCCAGCAGGACGTCGAAGTAGGCCTGCGCGACGCGCACGATGAGATCCTGGCCGGCCTGGGCATACTGGGCTTCGGCGCTGGCCACGGCGAGCTCGCCCTGCCGGTAGCCGATCCAGTTCTGCCAGCGGAACAGCGGCTGCGAGAGGGAGACGCTCCAGCCGTTGCTGCCGTACGAGGCGGTGCTGGTGACGCCGGTGGCGCGCGAACGCGATTCGAGGTTGTTCCAGGTAACGTTGGCCGCCAGGCCGACGCTGGGCAGCAGCCCGGCGCGGGCTTGCGGCAACTTCTCCAGCCCGGCGGCGCGCGCGGCGCGCGCGGCGGCGTATTGGGCGTCGAAAGACTGCGCATCACGCCAGATCTGCAACAGATCGGCGGCCTGCGCGGTGCCGGCGAAGGTCAACGCGACCAGCAGGGAAACGAAGGGTTTCATGCGGAACTCCGGGTCAGTAGGTGGGGGTGGTCGGATCGGCGTCCCGCGACCAGGCGGCCATGCCACCATAGAGATTGATGACGTTGCCGAAGCCCTGGTGTTCCAGAAACAGGCCGACCTGATAGCTGCGCGCACCGTGATGGCAGACGACGACGATCTCGGCGTCGCGCGTGAGCTCGAGGTAACGCGCCGGCACCGAGCGCATCGGCATCGGCAGGGCGCCGGGAATGCGCGCCACGTCGAACTCCCAGGGTTCGCGCACGTCGAGCAGCAGGGGTTTTGCGCGCGACGGGTCGTCGAGCCACTCCTTGAGCTGGACGGCCGTCAACTGCTTCATCAGAACACGAAACGGCGCGCGGCGCCGCCGCCTTGCAGCATCGGCACGGCGGTTTCGAGGATGTCGGTGGCGACGTACGCATCCTCGGCCGTGCGCACGATGCGGCGCAGGTGCATGGCTTGAACCGTGTCGTCGGAACCGACGAAGGCCAGCAGCCGGCCGCCGACCTTGAGCATCCCGAGCAGGCTGGCGGGCACTTCGGCCACGCCGCCGGAAACGATGATGCAGTCGAAGGGCGCGTGCTGCGCGATGCCGGCCGGCGGCGCGCCCAGGCCGTCGCCGGTTTCCACCGTCACATTGACGACGCCGTCGTTCTCCAGGTTGGCGCGCGCCTGCGCGGCGATGGCGGGGTCGATCTCGATCGTCCAGACCTGGCGCGCCTGCTCGGCGAAGAGCGCAGCCAGGTGGCCGGAACCGGTGCCGATTTCGAGCGCCGTGTCGTCGGGGCCGAGTTTCGCTTCCTCGAGCAAGCGCACCTCCAGCTTCGGCGTCAGCATTTCCTGCCCCCCGCCCAGCGGCAGCGCGACGTCGGCAAAAGCCAGGGCGCGACAGGCGGCCGGCACGTAGTTCTCGCGCCGGTCGGCGTAGAGCAGATCGACAGTCGCGGGCGACATGTGCTCGCAAGTCCTGAGCTGCTGCTGGATCATGTGATGGCGGGCAAGTTCTTCGTTCATGGCGATGTTCCTGAAATGGGGCGAAGCGAAGGGAAAGTCAAGACGGGCATTTTAAGCGCGCCAGCGCATCGCCATCCAGTACAGCAGCGGAATGACGAACAGGGTGAGGACGGTGGAGAACGCCAGCCCCCAGACGATGGACTGCGCCACCGGCCCCCACAGCAGCGATTCGCCGGCGAGGCCGAAGGCCAGCGAGAACAGGCCGCCGATGGTGGTCACCGAGGTGATGATGATGGGCACCACGCGTCGCCGCCCGGCATAGACGGCCGCGTGCAGCACGCTCATGCCTGCCTTCCTGCGCTCGTTGGCGGCGGAAATCAGCACGATCGCGGAATTGACCGCGATGCCGGTGAGCGCGATGACGCCGTAGAGCGTGTACAGCGAGAGCGGGTTCTGGGCGACGAGCAGGCCAAGCACCACGCCGGTGAAGGCAAGCGGCACGGTGGCGAGGATCATCAACGGCTGGAAGTAGCTTTTGAACTGCGCGGCGAGGATCAGGTAGATCAGCCCGACGCCGAGCAGGAAGAGGCCGAGCATGGCTTCGAGACTTTCGCGGATGTCGTCGAGCTCGCCGGAAAAATCGAGATCGGCGCCGGGAAAGCGGGCGGCGATCTTCGCCCATTCGGCGCGGATGATCTCGTTGGCGGCGAGCGTGTCGGTGAGCGCCTTGTCGAGATCGGCCTCGACGGTGATGGCGCGCATCAGGTTGTAGTGCTTGATGGCGCCCGAGCCGACGCGCGTCTCCGCCCGCGCCAGCGCGCCCAGCGTGGTGTGGCGACCGCCGCCGCCGTCGAGGGCGACCGGGTCGTCGAGCAGGTCGTGGATGTCCGCGCCGACGGCGCCGTCACGGCCGCCCGCGCTGGGGCGCAGGGCGCGCACGCGCAACTCGATCTTCTCGCCGAGTTCGCGCGTCTGGGCGACGATCTCGCCATCGACGTGCAGCCGCACCAGGCGCGCGACGCGGGCGGCGTCGAGCCCGGCGGCGGCCAGCGCCTCGCGGTCGAGCGTCAGCACCAGCTGCGGACGCCCCGGCACATCGTCATCCACCACGTCGCGCGTGCCGGGAATCGCGCGCACGATGCCAAGCAGTGCGTCGGCGGCGGCGCGCAACTCGAGCGGATCCTTGCCGCGCACGCGCACCTTCACCGGTTTTTCCAGCGGCGGCCCGCCCGAAAGCATCGTGAAGCTGACCTTGCCGGGCGTCGGCAGCGCCTCGACGTCGGCGCGCATCGCCGCAACGATCTCTTCCACGTCGCGGCCATCCTCGCGCGGATTGAGCGAGACCACCACCTGGCCGTAGGTGTCGCCGTAGAGCGGCTCGGTGTCGGTGAACTTGAGGCCGGCGTAGGCGGCGACGTTGCGCGCCTCGCCGGGCAGCAGGTGCGTGCGCACCGCCGCCTCGATGCGCTCGGCCTCGGCCAGCGTGCGCTCGATCGGCGCGCTGGCCGGCATGTCGATGCTGACGTAGAACAGGCGCAGCGGGTCGAAGGCGAAGAACTGCATGCGCACCATGCCGCCGGCCACGGCGGCGAGGGCGAGCGCGAACATCAGCGCGGCGCCCGCCAGCGACAGGCGCGGCCAGCGCAGCAGGGCGAGCAGCCAGCGCGCGTAGCCGATGCGCAGCCGGTGGTTGAAGCGCGCGCGCCAGTCGTCGGCGGGCGGGGTCTTGCCCACCGTCGCCACATGCACCGGCAGGATCCAGTAGGCCTCGATCAGGCTGATCGCCAGCGCCAGCGTGACGATGAAGGGAATCACGAACATGAACTTGCCGACGATGCCCGGCAGCAGCATCAGCGGTAGGAAGGCGGCCATGGTGGTGAGCACCGCCGAGGTGACGGGCGCGAACACCTCGGCGAGCGCCGCCACGCTCGCCTCGAGGGCCGCCAGGCCGCGCTGCATCTTGTAGTAGATGGTCTCGACCACCACCACGGCGTCGTCGACCACCATGCCGAGCACGATCACCACGCCCAGCAGCACGGAAATGTTCACCGTGTAGCCGAGCGCGTCGAGCACCGCGAAGGTGCCGGCCAGCGAGAAAGGCAGGCCGATGCCGACCAGCAGCGCGATGCGGCCGCCGAGAAACAGCCAGGAAATCGCTAGCACCACGGCGAGGCCGACCAGCGCGTTGGTTTCCATGATGCGGATCGATTCGCGCGTCTTCGGCGTCTGGTCGTCGAGCAGTTCCAGCCGGATGCCGGTGGTGGCGAGCGCGGGGTTCTTCGCGGCGATGAAGCGGTCGATGCGCTCGATCAGGTCCAGCGTATTCACGCGGTTCTTCTTGGTGATCGACAGCATCACCGCCGGCTGGCCGGCGGTGCTGGCGAGGCTGCCGGCCGGCGCCCGCGCGCGCGCGACGGTGGCGACGCTGCCCAGCGGCGTCTGGCTGCGGCCGACGCCGACGGGGATGTCCGCCAGCCGTTCGGGATCGGCATGCTGGCCGAGCACGCGCACCAGCCAGGCGTCGCGCCCACCGCCGTCGAAGGTTTCGATCTTGCCGGCGAAGGTGTCGCGGAACCAGGCGCCGGCGGCATTTGCCACGTCGATGCCGGTCAGGCCGCGCGTCGCCAGCGCCGCCGGGTCGAACTCGACCAGCAGCTCGGGGTCGCGCAGGCCGGTGGCGAAGACCTGGTCCACGCCCGCCATGCGTTCGAACTCTTCTTTCAAGCCGCGCGCCTGGCGGCGCAGCACCTCGTCGGCCGCTGCGCCGGTGACCAGCACCAGCGCGGTCGGAAAGCCGTTCGACGTGGTCACTTCCATGATGCGTGGCTCGCGCGCCTCGGCGGGCAGTTCGCTCTTCGCCTTGTTCTGGATGTCGCGGCGCAGGTCGTTGATGCGTTTGTCGAACACGGGGTCGGAAATGTCGCGGAAGCGCACCAGGATGTTGGAGACGTTCTCGCGCGAGGACGACAGCACGAAGCGCACGTCGGCCACGCCCTTGATGGCGTCCTCGAGCGGATCGGTGACGCGCTTCTCGACGTCCTCGGCCGACGCGCCCGGCAGCACGGTGGTGATCACCACCCAGTTGAAGTTGATCTCCGGGTCCTGCTCGCGCGGCATCGTCAGGTAGGCGAACACGCCCAGCGCCAGCACGACGGCGAAGGCGATGTTGGCGAGCGGGTGGTTTTCCAGCAGCCGGCGGTAGAAGCTCATGTCCCGCCCTCGGCGCTCATTGCAGGTTCATGCCGTCGCGCAGCGCGTGGCGCCCCTGCACGACGACGGGTGTTTCTCCGGGCAGGTCGATGGCGGCGGGACGGCCTTCCTGGGCGTGCTCGAGCGCATGGAAACGCGCGACGCCCGCCGCCGCGACGAAGACGCCGAGGTGCCCGTCGCGGCGCACCAGCAGTTCGGCGGGCACATGCGCCTGCGTTTCGCGCCACCGCAGGCGCCCTTCGCTGCCGATCGGCGGCGGCGCATCGACGAAAGCCAGGCGCGCCTCGCGGCTACGGGTGTCGCGGTCGAGCGCCGGCGAGATGCGCAGCAGTTTCATTTCATAGCTTGCGCCAGAGGTGATAAAAGTCGGCGCCGGGCCGCCCCAAGCCGACGCCCCCCCTGTGGGGGGCAGCGAGCGGGTGTTGCGAGCGAGGGTGGGCACATTGGTCGGCGTTGGCGCCACGGCGAGAGAATCGGCGTCGCGCGGTTGCAGGCGGACGGCCAGCTCGACCGCGTCGGCCGAAACGAGCGTCAGCAGCGGCATGCCCGGCGTGGCGAGTTCGCCCGTCTGGCCGGGGCGCGCACGCACGATGGCATCGAAGGGCGCCGTCAGCGTGTGCTTGTCGAGGTGGCGGCGGGCGGTGTCGCGCTGCGCCCGGGCGGCGCGCAGGTCGGCGGCGGTGGAGGCCAGCTCGGTTTCCCGCAGGGCGAGTGCTTCGGCGGAGTAGAAGTTTTTCTCGCGCAGGGTGCGCGCGCGTTCCAGCTGCGCCTGCGCCTGCGCGTGACGCGCCTCGGCCTGGGCCAACGCGGCGGCGGCGCGTTCGAGCGCGAGATCCGCGTCGCGCGGGTCGAGCCGGGCGATCGTGGTGCCCTTGCGCACGCGCTGGCCGACTTCTGCCGGCAGGGCGAGGATGGTGGCCGCCACTTCGGCGGAAATGCGCGCTTCGTCGCGGCCGATGACCGCGGCCGGGGCGCTGCGCTCGGGATGGATGGCGACCTCGGCCAGCGGCACGACGCTGAAGGTGTGGGGCTTCTCCTCATCTCTCGTCTTGCCCGGGACCGCCACTTCCGGCGTTGCCGGATCGCCGCAGCCGGCCAGCAGGATCGACAAGGCGGCGCAGGCGGACAGGAGGTGTCTCTTCATGGGCATCACAGCAGGAACAGCGTGGCGAGACCCAGGAAGATGAAAAAACCGCCGGAATCGGTGAGCGCGGTGACCATCACCGAGCCGCCCAGCGCCGGGTCGGCGCCCAGGCGCATGCGGATCAGCGGGATCAGCACGCCGGCGAGGGCGGCGAGCAGCAGGTTGAGCGTCATCGCCGCGGTCATCACCACGCCGAGCGCGGCATTGTCGTAGAGCCACCAGGCCAGCACGCCGAGCAGGCCGCCCCAGATCATGCCGTTGACGAGGGCGACGCCCACCTCCTTCCTGAGCAGGCGCTGCACCGCCGATTGCTCGACCTTGCCCATGGCGATGGCGCGCACGATCATGGTGAGGGTCTGGTTGCCCGAGTTGCCGCCGATGCCGGCGACGATGGGCATCAACGCGGCAAGCGCGACGAGTTTCTCGATGCTGCCCTCGAAGGCGCCGATCACGCGCGAGGCGAAGAAGGCCGTGACGAGGTTGATCGCCAGCCAGGCCCAGCGGTTTTTCACCGAATCGATCACCGGCGCGAAGATGTCTTCTTCCTCTTTCAGGCCGGCCTGGGCGAGCTGCTCGGCCTCGGCCTCCTCGCGGATGTAGTCGAGCACCGCGTCGATGGTCACCCGGCCGATCAGCTTGTTCTCGCCGTCGACCACCGGCGCCGACACCAGGTCGTAGCGCTCGAAGGCCTGCGCCGCCGCGTCGGCCTTGTCCTCGGGCCGCAGCGCCAGCGCGTCGGTGCGCATCGCGGCGACCACCTCGGTTTCCGGGTCGTTGATGAGCAGCGCGTTGATCGGCAGCACGCCGCGCAGGTGATCCTCGCGGTCGACGACGAAAATCTGGTCGAACTGGTCGGGCAGCTCGTCGAAGCGGCGCAGGTAGCGCAGTACCACTTCGAGCGTGACGTCCTCGCGCACCGTCACCATGTCGAAATCCATCAGCGCGCCCACCGCGTCCTCGTCGTAGGACATTGCCGCGCGCAGCTGCTCGCGCTCTTCGGTGTCGAGGCCACGGAAGACGTCCTCGAGCACCTCGGTGGGCAGGTCGGGCGCCAGATCGGCCAGTTCGTCGGCATCGAGCTGCTCGGCGGCGGCCTTGAGCTCGTGGTGCGCCATCGTCTCGATGAGCGATTCGCGCACCGCATCCGAGAGTTCGATGAGGATCTCGCCGTCGCGTTCGGCCTTGACGAGATCCCAGACCATGAGACGTTCGTCGAGCGGCAGCGCCTCGAGGATGTAGGCGATGTCGGCCGCGTGCAGCTTTTCCAGCTTCTGTTCGAGCTTGGCGAGATTCTGCTTATGCACCAGATGCTCGACCAGATCGTGGCGCGGCATTGCCTGGCGATGGACCAGATCCTCGACGCGGTGCTGGCGCTCGAGCAATTCCCGGATCTCGCGCAGATGCCGGGCGAAATCCTCCTGCCGGGTGTTTTCCCGGGGTTCTTCGGGCGGGACGGGGACGGCCGGTTCTTCCATGGGCCGCTATTCTAGTCACTCGGGAATGACGGAAAAGCGCATGCGGGCGAGTATTTGTTCGCTGCGGCGATCCAGGTAGGGGGAATACGGATTGATCTCGAAGCGGCGCGGCGCCGGCAGCATGACAGCCAGCCGTGCCGCCTGGGCGGCGGACAGCTGCCCGGCACCGACGTTGAAGTAGCGGCGCGCCGCCGCCTCGGCGCCAAACACCCCTTCCCCCCATTCGACGACATTCAGGTACACCTCGAGGATGCGCCGCTTGTCCCACAGCAGTTCGATCCACACGGTGATGATCGCCTCCTGCGCCTTGCGCCACGGCGTCTTGTCGGAAGACAGGAACAGGTTCTTCGCCAGTTGCTGGCTGATCGTCGAGCCGCCGGCGACGACGCGGCCGCGTTGCAGGTTCTTTTCCAGCGCCTTCTGGATGCCTTCCCAGTCGAAGCCCTGGTGGTCGATAAATTTGTCGTCCTCGGCCGCCACCACGGCGCGTTTCAGGTGCGGCGAGATGCGCGCGTAATTCACCCAGCGATACCGCAGTTCGGCCTTGGGGTTCTTCTTGCGCAACACGTCAAGCCGCTGCGCCATGAAGCTCGTCTGCCCCGGATCGACGAAGCGCCACCAGACCACCCAGCCGACATACCAGCCCTGCCACACGAGCAGCAGCAGGCACAGCGCCGCCAGCGCGCGCAGCAACCAGCGCCGTGTCGTCATGAGGGCCATCATGGCGCCGTCCCGCCGGCGCCGACTTTCACAACCGGGAGTCTCAATGTCATGGCGTTGCTTTTTCTGTGTCAGTGGTTATGATAACCACCGTGAACAGCAAGCAAATCATCAGGCAACTGGAGGCGGCGGGCTGGCGGCTTCGGGGCGTGAAGGGTAGTCATCACCTTTTCACGCACCCTGACAGGCCGGGGCACATCAGCGTGCCACATCCGAAGGATCTGGGTGTCGGTATCACCCACAAGTTGCTGAAACAAGCCGGATTGAAATAGGAGAGTGCCATGAAATTCGTGATTGCCATCGAACCGGGCGACGCTACGCATGCGTTTGGCGTGGTGGTGCCCGATCTGCCGGGCTGCTTCTCGGCGGGCGATACGCTCGACGAAGCCATCGACAGGGCCCGGGAGGCCATTGATTTCCACTGCGAGACCTTGATAGAAGACGGCGGCGAGGTGCCCTTGGCGCGTCCCCTGGCCGAGCATCAGGCCGACCCGGATTTCGCGGGCTGGATTTGGGCGGTGGTGGAGGTACCGGTGGAGCGCTATTTCGGCCCCGCCGAAAAAATCAACATCACCCTGCCGCGCCTGCTGCTGGCGAAGATCGACAGCTACGCCAAGGCGCACGGCGCGACGCGCTCCGGCTTTCTGGCCGAGGCGGCAAGGGCGGCGATGCGCTAGGCGCGCCGTCCCGCCGGCGCCGACTTTCGCCGTCACAGCCGGTCCAGCGGGCTGGTCACGCCGCGGCCGCCCTTGTTGAGCACATGCGTGTAGATCATCGTCGTGCTGACGTCGGCATGGCCGAGCAGATCCTGCACCGTACGAATGTCCGAGCCACCTTCCAGCAAGTGCGTGGCGAAGGAGTGGCGCAGCGTGTGCGGGGTGGCGGGCTTGGTCAGATGCGCGGCGGTCACCGCCTTCTTCATTGCCCGCTGCAGCAACTTTTCATCGATATGGTGGCGCCGTACCCGCCCGCTGCGCGGGTCGGTCGAATGGCTGCCCGAGCAGAACACGAACTGCCAGCCCCACTCGGTGGGCGCATTCGGGTATTTCTTCTCCAGCGCATCGGGCAACCACACCGCCGCCTTGCCATCGCGCAGGTCATCCGCGTAAATCACCCGCCGCCGCGCCAGATGATCGGCCAACGGCCCGGCCAGCGCCGCCGGCAGCATCGTCACGCGATCCTTCGCGCCCTTGCCATCGCGGATCAGAATCTCGTTACGGCCGAAATCCACGTCCTTGACGCGTAGCCGCACGCACTCCATCAGGCGCATCCCGGTGCCGTAGAGCAGCCGCGCCATCAGTCCGTAGGTGCCGTCCATGCGGTCGAGCACCGCGCGCACCTCGGCCGGCGTGAGCACCACCGGCAGATGGCGCGAAGGTTTGGCGCGCGTCACGCCGTCCAGCCAGGGCAGCGTGATCTCCAGCACCTCGCGATACAGGAACAGCAGCGCCGACAGCGCCTGGCTCTGCGTCGCGGCCGCCACGCGGCCATTCACCGCCAGATCGGACAAAAACGCCTCCACCGCCGCCGCCCCCAGTTCGCGCGGATGGCGCTTGCCGTGGAACAGGATGAAACGCTTTATCCAGAGCACATATTGATTTTCGGTGCGAATGCTGTAATGTTTCACCCTGATGCGCGCACGGACCTGGTCGAGCAGCTTCGGCGCAGCAGGTGCATCGGCAGGCAAGGCAGGCTCCATATCCACCCCGGCAATGAGGAGAGTCAATTTGATTCAAATGGATAAATCTACACGGAATGAAATATACACCGTCATGAGTCTGCGTATACACCGATTCGTGTGTTCACTTAAACGTTAGGCGCCTACTCAGGAGAACAACATGGGTTCATTCACAATCTGGCACCTGTTAATCATTTTGTTGTTCGTTGGCGCCATCTATGGAATCTACCGTTTCGCTAAACGTACTCCTCCTGCGGTCACAGACAGTAACGGCCCGGCTGGTGTTGGCGGCTGGCTATTGTTGCTGGTCGTTGGCCTGATGTTTCTTGGCCCACTTCTTGGTGCGGGTCGCATTAGTACCGACCTTATGTCAGCCGAAGTCCAGTACCCGAATCTAAAAACAGTTGAAGCATGGTCCACTTTTAAGACTGTAACTTGGTGGTCCTTTCTTGCTTTCAGTGCCTTGAGCTTCTACGCCGGTCTTGGCCTCGCCAAAGGCCGAGATATGTCTGTTGTAAAGAGGGCGAAGGTCCTACTCTGGGTCACTGGTCCGGCCGCTGCTCTGGTAATGGGAATGTTTGTGCCACTAGCAGTGTTCGGGAAAATCGAATCAGATCCACAGCTCTTTGGTGCTCTCATTGGCTCCATAATTGCCGCAGCAATCTGGACCGCATACCTTACAAAGTCAAAACGAGTCAAGGCAACGTATGGCACTGCGTCACAACAACACGGCGCCTAACCACCGCTTCCACGGGACGGCGTCGCTAACGCGCCGCCGCCCGTGAAGCGGACCGTTAGGCCAATCACATATGCGAATCCTCGGTCGCCCTCAAGGCTTGTTTGAACTCCACAGCAGCGACTCATGCGTGGGGTCAATGTTGAGCAAAAGCGATGTTGTTGAAATTCTCGGCGTAACCGAGAGTGACCTTCAATCTGTCCAGTTCAAGAACTGGAACGGCATCGAGGCCATTGACGAACGTGATCTTCAAAAACTCTGGTACGCAAGCGCCATACCGAACTCACCTCCTGCCAAGATCGGGAATGCGAGCGTAAGTCTCGATGAAATGATCCTTGTGAAGTTGGTCGAGATTGCGTATCCAAATGCCGCCATAGAGCATCAAGTGCCTTGGGGAAGGCGGCGCGTCGATCTGAAGATCTCTGTTGATGGTGTTTCAAAACTCGTCGAATTTCACGGCCCGAGTCATTTCGCACTATCGCGCTACAACTCAAGCCCTGAGCATCCGTCAATACGCAAGGCGGAAATCGAAAACCACTTTGGCATGGAGTGCGTCCTCTGGCCGTACTGGATTCAACGCTGCATCTCAAATGTTCGCGCCATATTTGATAACGACGTGAATGGGCTTGGCGTTCTCTGGAGCACGAACGTCCATTTCGGAACTTTTGTCTTTCCCGACTCCGCTCAGGTCATTGAGAGCATCAACAACAGGTTTCGCGCTGCGCGCGACGGAGGCTGCGGGTATTTCTACGGCCCAAACACGGAAGGCAGGAACAACCCTGAACATCCCGTAATCGCCCAAATTCAGCAGGGCAAGAAAAGCATCGACCTCCTGCTGCCTCGCGGCCACAACAACATTGAGCAGTGGGTTCCTCTATGTCTCGTGGCCTAACACTGCGCTCCAAGGGACGCTGCGCGATAAAGCCGCGCAGCGCCCCTGAGCTTGAACGATAAGCGGGCGCTGCGCGCCCGCTTATCGGGGTCGCGAATTGATCGAATTCGGGGGACGGCGCGCAGCGCCGCCTATCCCCTCATTCGAGCGGACACCGCGTTCCGCGGCTACGCCCACTCGAAAACTTTCGATACACTCCGTGTATCTCAATTTTCTCGGGGTGCCGCTCAATTCGCGACCCCGTTAGGTTTCTATGGACGACTTCCTCACATTTGTCGCAGGTGCCGCAATCGGTGGCCTACTCTCGTGGCTCATCACCCATCGCTATTACGTGAAATCCGGCGCCGACCAAAAGGAAGAACTAGCGAAATTGCAGGCTGCACTCAAACCTCGCAACACGCTCAACGACTTTGAAAATCTGCTACGTACAAGCACCTGGACAAAATCAATCGTCGATCATGCTGAGGTATGGATGGCCGACACTGACAACACATTTCAAATCGAGCAAGGCGAAAGCACTCGCGAGTTCAGGGAACGTTGGACAACCATATACCCTGACCCCAATAGCTCTGCGTATCCGGTCTACCTCAAGATTAACGGAACCACAATCAAGGAACTGACGTTCATTTCTATGGACGGCGGTCGCATCTTCGTCCCGATGGCTGAGGTTCGGCTCGATGCCACGGGAGTACCAGAATATTTCTGGAACCTCAACGGGCTTGAAGTTTCGGTGTGCCGAATTATCGGCAGCTATTACATCTACGACTCTCTTGAGGGAGTCGCCAGAACATCAAAGGTTGCTCTGGTCGAGTGAAAGCTAACATGGCGCTCAACCTCGCTCCCTTCGGTCGCTGGACGCTGCGCGATAAAGCCGCGCAGCGCCGGTTAGCTCTACGTTAGCCCACCAATCCCGGTGGCTTTTTTGAGAATGAAAGGGGAGTAGTTATGGGTAAGGCAGGGGGAATAATCGGCATCATTGCCGGTGTGTTCGGCATCATTGCCGCAGTCGTCACATTGTTCGTTGGCGGTATCGGCGCGGCGTTCGAGGCAGAGGGTGCAACGACGGTCGTTGGTCTCGGTTGGGGAGGAGTCCTGTTCTCCTTCCTCGTCATTGTCTTCGGCGCGGTCGCAATCGCAAAACCCAAGGGCGCGGGTATTGGCCTTGTCATCTGCTCAATCGCAGGAGCCATTCTCGGCGGCACGATCGT
>CAZGOH010000022.1:0-29680 GCA_964527195.1 uncultured Methyloversatilis sp. | reverse complement strand
GTGCTGCTCGCCGGACTGGCCGGCGCCCTGGTGTCCCTGAGCGCCACGCAGCAACTGACTTCGGCGCAGGACGTGCTCTCGGCGCGTGCCGCCCTGACCGCGCGCGCCGGCAACGAATGGGGGCTTCATCGGGCGTTCAAGGGCGACTGGAATGCCTGTGCCGGCGCGACCGAGTCGCTCGACCTCACCGCCGACAGCGGCTTCTGGGTGACCACGCGCTGCGATTCGTGGTTCTACAACGAGGGCGAAACCCTGCCGGGAACGGCGAAAACCGTGCGCGTGTACCGCATCCATTCCGTGGCCTGCCCGCGTGCGCCCTGTCCCGCCACCGACGCGGCGACGGTAGCCGCGCCAGGTTACGTCGAGCGGACGCGCACCGTCATCGCGGTCGACTGAAGGGCCGCACGATGGTCGTGGATCAGATCGCCGCTTCGTCGGTTTCGCCGGTGCGGATGCGCACGATCTGTTCGACCGGCATGACGAAGATCTTGCCGTCGCCGATCTTGCCGGTGCGCGCCGCCTTGACGATGGCATCGATGGCGGTGTCGGCGGTGGCGTCGGCGACCACCAGTTCGATCTTGATCTTCGGCAGGAAGTCGACGACGTACTCGGCGCCGCGATAGAGCTCGGTGTGGCCTTTCTGACGGCCAAAACCCTTGACTTCGGTGACCGTCAGGCCGGTGACGCCCACGTCGGACAGCGCCTCGCGCACTTCGTCGAGTTTGAAGGGTTTGATGATGGCTTCGATTTTCTTCATGAGAGTCAACTCCACTCGTCTGGGTATCGGGATGTGATGGGGTAGCGCCAGTCCTTGCCGAAGGCGCGCCGCGAGATGCGGATGCCCGGCGGCGCCTGGCGGCGCTTGTATTCGTTGCGCTTGAGCAGGCCGACGACCTGGCGCACGGCGGCTTCCGGCAGGCCGGTGGCGACGATCTGGCGCGGGCTTTCGTCGCGTTCCATGTAGGCCTCGATGATCGCGTCGAGCACTTCGTAGGGCGGCAGTGAATCCTGGTCGGTCTGGTCCGGCTTCAACTCGGCCGAAGGTGCGCGCAGCAGAATGTTTTCCGGAATGATGTCGGCGACGGTGTTGCGCCAGCGCGCCAGCCGATAGACGAGGGTTTTGAAGACGTCCTTGAGCACGGCGAAACCGCCGGCCATGTCGCCGTAGAGCGTCGCGTAGCCCACCGCCATCTCGCTCTTGTTGCCGGTGGTGAGCACCAGCCGACCGGTGCGGTTCGACAGCGCCATCAGCAGCACGCCGCGGATGCGCGCCTGGATGTTCTCGTCCGTCGTGTCCCACGCCGGCTTTTCGCCCAGCGCGGCGAAAGTCGGTCCCAGCAGCACGGCGAATTGCTCCATCGCGGCGGCGATCGGTATCTCGTCGTACTGTACGCCGAGGCGGCGCACCATCTCGCGCGAATCGTCGAGGCTCATCTGCGCCGTCCAGGGCGAAGGCATCATCACCGCACGCACCTGGTCGGCACCGAGCGCATCGACCGCGACGGCCAGTGTCAGCGCCGAGTCGATGCCGCCCGAGAGGCCCACCAGCGCGCCGGGGAAGCCGTTCTTGCCCAGATAGTCGCGCACGCCGAGCACCAGCGCGCGGTAGATGGTTTCCTCGCCGCCCGCGGGCGGGCAGGGCGTGCCCGCCGACAACAGGCCGTCGGCGAATTCGACGATGCCCAGCGTCTCCTCGAAATGCGGCCACTGGTGGGTGGTCCGGCCGTCGGCGTCGAGCGCGAACGAGGCGCCGTCGAAGACCAGTTCGTCCTGGCCACCGACCATGTTGCAGTAAAGCGCCGCGATGCCGTTCTCGGCCACGCGCTGGCGCAGGATGGCCTGGCGCGTGATCTGCTTGTCCATGTGGTAGGGCGAGGCGTTGAGCACCAGCAGCAGTTCGGCGCCGGCGTCGCGCGCCTGGGCGGCCGGTTCGGACAGCCAGACATCCTCGCAGATTGCCACGCCGCAGCGCACGCCGGCGAGCTCGAAGACGCAGGGCGAATCGCCGTGGCGGAAATAACGCGCCTCGTCGAAAACTTCGTAGGTCGGCAGACGCTGCTTGCGGTAGCTGGCGGCACGCTTACCCTCAAGAAGCAGGGTGGCGGCGTTGTAACGTCCGCCGGCATGACTGTCCGGATGGCCGACCAGCGCGGGCAGGGGCAGGGCGGCAGCAAGCTCGTCGAGCGCGCGGTCGCAGGCGCGATAGAAGTCCGGGCGCAGCAGCAGGTCTTCGGGGGGGTAGCCGGATAGGGCCAGCTCGGGCGTGAGCAGCAGGTCGGCGCCCTGCGCGCGGGCCGTGCCGGCGGCGGCGAGGATCTTCGCCGCGTTGCCGGCGAGATCGCCGACCGTGCAGTTGATCTGCGCGAGGGCGACCTTCAGGCGCGCCATGCTTGGAAGCCGCTCAGAACGCCGGTTTTTCCTTGGCGTCGTTGTAACGCTTCACGCCGGTCATGATTTCCTTCTTCGCCTCCTCGGCATCGACCCAGCCCTCGACGCGCACGAACTTGCCCGGCTCGAGATCCTTGTAGTGCGAGAAGAAGTGGGCGATGGAATCGAGCGTCACCTGCGGGAAGTCGCGCGGCGACTCGATCTCGCGGTAGATCGGGGTGAGTTTGTCCACCGGCACGGCGAGCAGCTTGGCGTCCTCGCCGGCCTCGTCGGTCATCTTCAGCATGCCGACCGGGCGGCAGCGCACCACCACGCCGGGCGGCAGGGCGAATTGCGAGACCACCAGCACGTCGACCGGATCGCCGTCGCCGGCGATGGTGTGCGGGATGTAGCCGTAGTTGCAGGGGTAGTGCATCGCCGTGGCCATGAAGCGATCAACGAAGATCGCGCCGGAATCCTTGTCCACCTCGTATTTGATCGGGTCGGAGTGCATCGGAATCTCGATGATCACGTTGAAATCGTTGGGCAGATCCTTGCCAGAGGGGACGTTGTTCAATGCCACGATCAATCTCCTTGATAAAGGCGATGATTCTAGCGGAATCGCGCCGCTAGAATGGCGTCCATGCCGCCATGGAAACCCAACGTCACCGTCGCCGCGCTCGTCGAGCAAGATGGCCGCTTCCTGCTCGTCGAGGAGGAAACCGCCGACGGCGCGCGCTTCAACCAGCCGGCCGGCCACCTCGATGCGGGCGAATCGCTAGTCGCCGCCTGCGTGCGCGAAACGCTGGAAGAAACCGCCTACGCCTTCGAGCCGACGGCGCTGGTCGGCATCTACCAGTGGCCGCGTCCGCAAAAGGAAAGCGAGGAGGGCATCACCTACCTGCGTTTCGCCTTCGCCGGCAAAGTCGGCGCCCGCGACACGGCGCGTTCGCTCGATGCCGGCATCTTGCGCGCCGTATGGATGACGCCGGCCGAAATCGAGGCCACGGTCTCCCGTCACCGCAGCCCGCTGGTGCTGCAATGCCTGCGCGACCATCTGGCGGGCAGGCGCTATCCGCTGGAGGCGATTCGTCATTATGGCTAGGGTCATCGTCGGCATGTCGGGCGGGGTCGATTCGTCGGTTGCCGCGCTGCTTTTGAAACGCCAGGGCCACGAGGTCATCGGCCTGTTCATGAAGAACTGGGAGGATGACGACGCCGACGGCCATTGTCCGGCGGCGGCCGATCTCGCCGATGCGCGCGCGGCGGCGAAAATCATCGGTATCGAACTCGAGGCGGTCAATTTCGCCGACCAATACTGGGATCGGGTGTTCGAGAACTTCCTCGCCGAATACCGCGCCGGGCGCACGCCCAACCCGGATGTGCTGTGCAATTCCGAGATCAAGTTCAAGGCCTTCCTGGACCACGCCCTGCGCATGGGCGCCGACTGCATCGCCACCGGCCACTATGCGCAGGTGCGCGAATTCCTTGGTGAATACCAGTTGCTCAAGGCCGAGGATGGCACCAAGGACCAGAGCTATTTCCTCTACCGGCTCGGCCAGGCGCAACTGGCGAAGACGCTGTTCCCGCTCGGTGCGATCTACAAGCGCGAGGTGCGCGCGATGGCGGCCGCGGCCGGCCTGCCCAACCACGCGAAGAAGGATTCCACCGGCATCTGCTTCATCGGCGAGCGGCGCTTCCGCGAATTCCTCGCGCGTTATCTGCCGAAACAGCCGGGCGAGATCCGCCGCCTCGACGACGGGCGCGTAGTTGGCCAGCACGAGGGCTTGAGCTACTACACGCTCGGCCAGCGCGAGGGCCTGGGCATCGGCGGCGTGAAGGACGCACCGGAAGAACCCTGGTTCGTCGCCGCCAAGGACATGGACAAGAATGAACTCCTCGTCGTGCAGGGCCATGACCATCCGGCCCTGCTGCGCGACCGTCTGGTCGCCGGACAACTCTCCTGGAGTTCGCCCCGTCCGCCGCGTACCCACTGGGTCTATGCCGCCAAGACGCGCTACCGCATGCCCGATGCCGCCTGCGATATCGAGGCGCTCGATGGCGAGCACTGCGAAATCGCCTTCGCCGCGCCGCAGTGGGCGGTGACGCCGGGGCAGTCGGTGGTGCTCTACGAGTCGAACGTCTGCCTGGGCGGCGGAGTGATTCTTTGACGTCGCTGTCGCCGCGCGCTCGGCGGCTGACGGTTATCTCCATTGCGCTGGCCGCTCTCGGTTATCTTGCCGTGTCGCTGTGGGCCGGCTGGGAAGCGACGCTCGCCGCCGTGCGCCATGCCGGTCCGCTCGCCATCCTGCAAGTCATGGTGCTTGCCAGCCTGGGCTACGCGCTGCGTTTCCTGCGCTGGCAACATTACCTGCATCGGCTGCACCACCGCGTACCCTGGCCGACTTCGGCGCGCATCTATCTCGCCGGTTTCGCCCTGACGGCCACGCCCGGCAAGCTCGGTGAACTGATACGCAGCCCGATGCTCAGGGCGCACGGCGTACCGGTCGCCGAAAGCGTCGCCGCCTTCCTGTCCGAGCGCATCGCCGACCTGCTTGCCATCCTGCTGTTGTGCGCGGCGGTGTTCTGGCTGTATCCGCAGGGTGCGCCCTGGGTGGCGGGCAGCTTCACCCTCGTCGCCACGGCCCTGCTGCTCATGCAGTTTCCGGAGCGCCTGCACCAGGGTGCGGAACGCGTGCGCCGGCTGTCGCGTCGCCTGGCGGATGCGCTCGGCCACCTGTGCGACGTCGTCGCGGGCGTGCGCACCTGTTTTCGCCTCGGTACCCTGTCCGCGGGACTCGGGATCGGGTTGTTGGCCTGGGGCATCGAGGCGCTGGCCTTCCACTGGTTGCTGGAAGCGCTCGGCCAGCCGCTCGCCCTGCCGCTTTCCACCTTCATTTATGCCTTTGCCATTCTCGTCGGTGCGCTGTCGATGTTGCCGGGCGGGCTGGGCGGCAGCGAGGCGGTGATGATCCTGCTGCTCGTCGCGAATGGCGTGCCCGAGCCGGTTGCAGTGTCGGCCACCTTGCTGTTTCGCATCGCCACGTTGTGGTTCGCCGTGGCCATCGGCGCCGTGGCGCTGGCGCGTGGGCGTACCGCCTAGCCCGGCGGCGCGGTTTCGGCAAACGACGGCCGCTGCGCCAGCTTGTCGGCGAGGCGTGCGAGGTTGGGGTAGGGTTCGCGCCAGTCGATGTCGGGGTAGCGCAGCGCGAGGTAGTCGAGCATGGCGCCCAGCGCGATGTCGGCCAGGCTGATGGCGGTGCCGAAGCACCAGGGGTGTTCGCCGAGTTCGTCGGCACAGGCGGCGAGGCCGCGCGCGATGGTGGCGCGCTGGCGCTCGATCCATTCCTTGCTTTTCTGCGTGCCCTTGCGGCGGTCTTCCATCACGGCGCCGACCGCCGCGTCGCAGATGCCGTCGGCCAGTGCTTCCCAGCGCTTGACGACGATGCGCTCGCGTCCCGGTGGGGGAATCAGGCGGTTGTTGGGGGCGAGGTTATCGAGGTACTCGACGATCACGCGCGAATCGTAGAGCGTGCTGCCGTCGTCGAGCAGCAGCACGGGCACGCGACCGAGCGGGTTGTGGGGCGCGACGGTGTTTTCGTCGCCGCTGGCGTCGATGACGAACTCGCAGTCGATCTTTTTTTCGGCGAGGACGATGCGCGCCTTGCGCACATAGGGGCTGGTGAGCGAACCGATCAGTTTCATGTCATCTGGAAGCGGATGGGGCGACCCATCTTACCACCGGCGACGCGCTGCTAGAATCGGGCGCACGTTCCCACTCCTGCATACTTTTCCATGACACTCGCCAGCCTGGGCGCCCTGGTGGCGCTTTCCCCGCTCGACGGCCGCTACGCCGGCAAGGTCGAATCCCTGCGTGAACATTTTTCCGAGTTTGGCCTGATCAGGAGCCGCATTCGCGTCGAGATCGCCTGGCTCAAGGCGCTCGCCGCACATCCCGGCATTGCCGAGGTACCGGCCTTCCCGCCTAAGAGCATCGAGGCGCTCGACAGCATCGCGGCCGGGTTTTCGCAATCCGACGCCGGCGCGGTCAAGATGATCGAGTCCGTCACCAATCACGACGTCAAGGCCGTCGAATACTGGCTCAAGGATCACTTCAAGAACGATGCCGCGGTGGCGCGCGTCGCCGAGTTCATCCACTTCGCATGTACTTCCGAGGACATCAATAACGTGGCGCACGCCCTGATGCTCAAGGAAGCGCGCGACGCGATCCTGCTGCCGGGGCTGGACAAGGTGATCGGACGTTTCCGCCAGCTTGCCCACGATCTTGCCGATCTGCCGATGCTCTCGCGCACCCACGGCCAGCCGGCCAGCCCGACCACGCTGGGCAAGGAAATGGCCAACGTCGCCGCGCGCCTCCTGCGCGCGCGCGCGCGCATCGCCGGCGTGAAATTGCTCGCCAAGTTCAACGGTGCGGTCGGCAACTACAACGCGCACCTGTCGGCCTATCCGGATCTTGACTGGGAGGCTTTCGCGCGCGATTTCATCGAGTCGCTCGGTCTCGAGTTCAATCCCTACACCATCCAGATCGAGCCGCACGACGCGATGGCCGAACTGTTCGACGCCATCGCGCGTTGCAACACGATACTCGTCGACGCCGACCGCGACATCTGGCAATACATTTCGCTGGGCTACTTCAAGCAGAAGACCAGGGTCGGCGAGATCGGCTCCTCGACCATGCCGCACAAGGTCAACCCCATCGATTTCGAGAATTCCGAGGGCAACCTCGGGTTGGCGAACGCCATCCTGCGCCACCTGTCCGAGAAGCTGCCGATCTCGCGCCTGCAACGCGATCTCACCGACTCGACCGTGCTGCGCAACATGGGCATCGCTTTCGGTTACGTGGTGCTGGCGCACGATTCCACCCTGCGCGGCCTCAACAAGCTGGAGGCGAATCCTGCGCGGCTGGCCGAGGACCTCGACGCCTGCTGGGAGGTGCTGGCCGAACCGGTGCAGACGGTGATGCGCCGCTACGGCGTGCCCAATCCCTATGAGCAGTTGAAGGATCTGACGCGCGGCAAAGGCATCGAGCCGGCGGCGCTCGCCGCCTTCATCGACGGGCTGGCGATTCCGGCTGCGGAGAAAGCGCGCCTGAAGGTCATGACGCCGGCCAGCTACACCGGCAAGGCGGCCGATCTGGCGAGGAAAGTCTGATGGCCTTCGCCGACAATCTCAAGCAGTTGCCCAAGGTTTCGCATCTGGCCGCGCTCCAGCTGATCGACGCCGCCGGCGAGGTGGCGGCGACCATCGAGAACAAGCCCGGGCAGGCCGGCTCGCTCGCGGTCTATAACCACCTTGGCCAGTTATATGGCGCGATCACCGTCGAGGCGGCGAAGAGGGGCCTGGAACTCTATGCCGAGCATGCGGTCGATGCACAGGCGCATGCCGGCAAGCATCCGAACATCGACCGCCTGAGCGCGCTGATCGTTGCCGGCGGCCAGCTGCGCGTCAAGCACATCTTTGCCGCCGGTGAACATTCGTAGTCCCCGCGTTTCAAACCCACAGGAGAAAACAGCATGAAAAAAACCATCCAGCAAATTGTCATCGGTCTTTCGCTCGCCGGCATGGCCGGTGCCGGTTTCGCGCAGGTCGTCGGCAAGACGGATGACCAGATCCGCTGGCGCCAGGCTGCGTACCACACCATGGCCTGGAGCATGGCGCGCATCAAGGCCAACGTCGACGGCCAATACAACAAGGAGCAGGTCGCCGAAGCTGCCAACGTCATTGCGGCACTGGCCAACTCGAAGATGGGCGCCCTCTATCAGCCGGGGTCGGACAAGGGGCGCGGCTTCAAGGAGACCCGCCTGAAGCCCGAGTTCTTCGCCAACATGGACGAAGTCGGCAAGGTCGCCGGCGCCTTCGGCGCCGCCGCCAACGAGATGGCCAGGATCGCCGCCGCCGGCGATGCCGCCGCCGTCAAGGACCAGTTCGGCAAGCTCGGCGCCAGCTGCAAGGCCTGCCACGACAAGTTCCGCAAGGAAGAATAAGCGTCTTTCCCGGACGCCTGCCACAGCCAGCGACGGCAGGTGTCCGGTAAAATCGCCGCATGACGTCCCCCCTCATCCGCGCCGAGCAGTCCGCCCTGCTGGTGATCGATCTTCAGGACCGGCTGTTGCCGCACATTCACGACTGGCAGCGTGTGCTCGGCCATGCCGACTGGCTGGTCCAGGTGGCGCAGGCGCTCGACGTCCCGGTTGCCGCCACCGAGCAATATCCGCAGGGCATCGGCCCCACCCACGCGCAGATCGCGGCGCGGTTGCCGGCGGGCAGCGTCGGCAGCAAGAATCACTTTTCCTGCGTGGCGGGCGCCTGCCTGCCCGGCCTGCCCGGCATGGAGCGCCCGCAGGTCGTCGTCTGCGGCACCGAGGCGCATGTCTGCGTGCTGCAGACGGTGCTCGAGCTTGCCGCCGCCGGCAAGCAGGTGTTCGTCGTCGAGGAGGCGGTCGGCTCGCGCGATCCGCAGCACAAGGCGCTGGCGCTCGAACGCATGCGTCAGAACGGCATCGTCGTGGTCTGTCGCGAGATGGTCGCCTTCGAGTGGCTGCACGTCGCCGGCACCGACCTGTTTCGCGACATCAGCCGGAATTTCATCCGCTAGTGCGCATCCTGCTTTCCAACGACGACGGCTACGACGCGCCCGGCCTCGCGGCGCTGGCCGAGGCCATGCACGGGCTGGGCGAGGTCACCGTGGTGGCGCCCGAGCGGAATCGCAGCGGCGCATCGAACTCGCTGACGCTTGATCGGCCGCTGCACCTCAAGCGGGCCCGCGGCGAACAGACGCGCGGCTTTTACTACGTCAATGGCACGCCCACCGACTGCGTGCATCTCGCCGTGACCGGCATGCTCGAGCACGAGCCGGACATGGTGCTTTCCGGCATCAACTGGGGGCCGAACATGGGTGACGACACGGTGTATTCCGGCACCGTGGCGGCGGCGATGGAAGGCTATCTGCTCGGCGTGCCGGCCATCGCGCTGTCGCTGGCGAGCTTCGAGGGCCGCCACTTCGCCACGGCCGGGCGCGTGGCGCGCCAGTTGGCGGAACGCTTCAAGGCGCAGCCCTTCGGCGCGCCGGTGCTGCTCAACGTCAACGTCCCCGATGTCCCCTGGGAAGAGATCGCCGGCCTGCGCGTCACCCGGCTGGGCCGCCGCCACAAGGCCGAACCGGTGGTGAAGCAGGTCTCGCCGCGCGGCGAGACGGTGTATTGGGTCGGCGCCGCCGGCGCGGCGGCCGACGCGGGAGAAGGCACCGATTTCCACGCCGTCGAACACGGCTGGGTGTCGATCACGCCGCTGCAGGTGGACCTGACGCACAGCGGCCAGCTCGGTCGCGTGAACGACTGGCTGGGCGCATGAACGGCGGATTGCCTGCCGGACTGAGCGGCATCGGCATGACCTCCGAGCGCACGCGCGCGCGCATGGTCGAGCGCCTGCGCGAGCAGGGCATCCGCGATCCGCGCGTGCTGGCGGCGATGGGCGCGGTGCCGCGCCACGTTTTCGTCGAGGAGGCGATGGCGCATCGCGCCTACGAAGACACCGCCCTGCCGTTGATCTTCGGCCAGACCATCTCGCAGCCCTACATCGTCGCGCGCATGATCGAGCTGCTGCTCGACGGGCGCGACCAGCTCGGCAAGACGCTCGAGATCGGCGCCGGCTGCGGTTACCAGACGGCGGTGCTGGCCCGGCTGACGCGCGAGGTGTATGGCATCGAGCGCCTCGCGCCGCTGCTCAATCGCGCGCGGGAGAACTTGAAGCAATTGCGGCTGCCGCACATCCGACTGAAGCACGCCGACGGCATGGGCGGGCTGCGCGAAGCGGCCCCTTTCGACAGCATCATCGTCGCCGCCGCCGGCCTCGACGTGCCGCCGGCCCTGCGCGAGCAACTCGCGCCGGGCGGGCGGCTGGCGATTCCCGTGGGGGGAGGCGAACAGACGTTGCTGTTGATCGAGCGCACGCCGCAAGGCTGGACGGAAAGCCGTCACGAGGCGGTCCGCTTCGTGCCGCTGCTGCCGGGAGTGGCTTGATGCCTTCGCCGCGATGGCTCATCCTGGCGTTGCCGTGGCTGCTGGCGGCCTGCGTGACGCGCCTGCCCGCGCCGGTGCGCGAGGCGTCGGCGCCCGCGCGCGTCGAGCCGGCGCGTCCTGCGCCGGCGGCGGCGAGCACCGCCGCATCCGCACCTTCCGCTCCGGCAGTGAAAATGCACACGGTGCAGCGTGGCGAGACGCTGATCGGCATCTCGCTCGAACACGGCCTCGATTATCGCGAACTGGCCACCTGGAACAACATCGAGAATCCCTCGCGCATCCAGCCCGGTCAGCAGTTGCGTCTGGCGCCGCCACCCGCTACGCCGGCGGCAACCGCAACGCCGCCGGTCAGCGAGGTGCGCCCCATCGGCGGCATGGACGCGGTGGTGGCGCGCCCTCTCAACGACGCGGGCGCCGTGTCGCCAGCGCCGACTCTGGCGCCGGCCGAACGCGACGGCGTGAAACGCGCGCCCCTGGGCGGCAAGTTGCCGTATTCGGAAGAGAACCTCGCCCTGCTCCGCTCGCGCGAGACGGGTGCGAGCCCCGTGGCGCCCGCCGCGGCGGTGCCGACCGTGGTTTCGCCCGCGGCCGCGCCGGCGCAGGCCGGACCGGCGACGGTCGAGGCGGCCGGCATCGAGTGGAGCTGGCCGGCGCAAGGAGCGCTGCTGGCGCGCTTCAACGAAAGCCGCGCCGGGCAGGAAGTGAACAAGGGCATCGACATCGGCGGGCGCGTCGGCGACCCGGTGCTGGCCGCCGCCGCCGGGCGTGTCATCTACGTCGGCGTGTTTCCCAAGCATGGCAATCTCGTCGTCGTGCTGCACGCCAACGGCCATAGCAGCGTCTATGCCCACAACCAGCGCATTCTCGTCAAGGAAGGCCAGATGGTGACGCGCGGCCAGCAGATCGCCGCGCTTGGCGACTCCGATGCCGAGCGTCCCAAGCTGCATTTCGAGGTGCGTCATCAGGGCAAGCCGCTCGACCCGATGATCTTCCTGCCGCCCCGCCCATGAGCGAAGTCGCCGATCCCGACGCCCCCGGCTGGGATGCGGAACACGCCCCGGCAGGTGCCGAGGGTTTTCTCGACGACGTCACGCAGCTGTATCTCAACGACATTGGTGCCCGGTCGCTGCTCAAGCCGGCCGAGGAGATGGCGCTGGCGCGCGCCGTGCGGGCCGGGGATTTTCCGGCGCGCCAGCGCATGATCGAGGCGAACCTGCGCCTCGTTGTCAGCATCGCCAAGCATTACCAGAATCGCGGCCTGCCGCTCGACGACCTGATTGAGGAAGGCAATCTCGGCCTGATCCACGCGCTCGAGAAATTCGACCCGGAGCGCGGCTTCCGCTTTTCCACCTATGCCACCTGGTGGATTCGCCAGTCGGTGGAGCGGGCGCTGACCAACCAGTCGCGCACCATCCGCCTGCCGGTGCATGTCGTCAAGGAACTCAACCGGGTCTTGCAGGCGCTGCGTCGGCTCGGCGTCGATCCGGGCAATGCCGGCCAGGCTTCGTCGGTCGAGGCCGTGGCGCAACTGCTGCACAAGTCGCCCGACGAGGTGCGGCAGCTTCTGCGCCTGAACGAGCGGACCACTTCGCTCGATGCGCCCCTGGATATCGATCCGGAGCTGTCACTCGCCGATGCGGTGGCCGACGAATCCTCGGCGGGGCCGGAAGAAGCGGTCGCGCAGGCCGAGGCCGAACGCCTGCTGGCCGCGTGGATCGCCGAACTGCCGCCACGACAGCGGCGCGTCGTCGGCGGGCGCTACGGCATCCAGGGTTGCGAAATCGCCACGCTCGATACGCTGGCGCAGGAACTGGGGATTACCCGCGAGCGGGTGCGCCAACTGCAGATGGAAGCGCTCGGGCGTCTGCGCGCGCGGCTGGCACGGCAGGGCATCGGAGTCAGTTCGCTGCTGTGATCGCCGTCCCGCCGGGACCGACTTTCGCGTTACGGAAAACGCCAGCCATCCGGCGCGCAGGCGAGCGCGCCGCCGCGCTCGGCGTCCCAGTCGCCCAGTACCCAGCGCTGGCGGACGCGACCATCGACTTCGTGCGCATGGTGGCCCTGCCGGTGCGTGTGGCCGTGGATCAGCGCCATGCAATCGTGTTCGCGCAGTGCGGTGGCGATGGCGACGGCGTCGGCATCCATGGCTGTCTGGGTCTTCCCGCGTTTTTCTTCCTCGCTGCGCTGGCGCAAGGCTTCGATCATGGCGCGGCGCTCGGCGAGGGGACGGGCAAGGAAGGCTTCGCGCCAGCCCGGGGCGCGCACCTCGGCACGGAAGCGCTGATAGGCGATGTCGTCGGTGCACAGCGTGTCGCCGTGGGTGAGCAAGGTCGCCACGCCGGCGATTTTGCGCCGGTACGGATCGGGCAGCAAAGTCGCCCCCGACGCGACGGCGAAGTCGGCGCCGACGAGGAAATCGCGGTTGCCGGCCATGAAATCGACGGGTACGCCCGCGGCGACGAGTGCGCGCAGGTCGCACACGATGGTGGCGTTGAACGGGTCGGCGAGATCGTCGTCGCCGGCCCAGTAGTCGAACAGGTCGCCGAGGATGGTGAGACGCGCCGCACTGCGCGCCGGGCCGGCGAGAAAGTCGCGGAAACGCGCCAGCGTGGCCGGCGCGTGGGGCGACAGGTGCAGGTCGGAAATGAAGAGTTCCGGCCTGCCGGCGGTCATCAGGCGACGACCTCGGCCTTCTCGATCACCACGTCCTCGGCCGGCACGTCCTGGTGGAAGCCCTTGTTGCCGGTCTTGACGCCCTTGATCTTGTCGACCACGTCCATGCCTTCGACGACGCGGCCGAACACGCAGTAGCCCCAGCCCTGGCCCGAAGGCGCGCGGTGGTTGAGGAAGTCGTTGTCGGCGACGTTGATGAAGAATTGCGCGGTGGCGGAATGCGGATCGGAGGTGCGCGCCATGGCGATGGTGCCGCGGTCGTTCTTCAGACCATTGGCCGCTTCGTTCTCGATGGGCGCGCCGGTGTCCTTTTCCTTCATGCCGGCGCTCATGCCGCCGCCCTGGATCATGAAGCCGTTGATCACGCGGTGGAAGATGGTGCCGTCGTAGTGGCCCGATGCGACGTAGGCGAGGAAGTTGGCGACCGTCTTGGGCGCCTTTTCGGCGTTAAGTTCGAGGGTGATGGCGCCGTGGTTGGTGGTGAGGCGGATCATTTGCTTTCCTTTGCGCTGACGATGCGCGCCGTCTCGATGACGACGGGCTGGAGAGGAACGTCGCCGTGATGGCCGCGGTTGCCGGTCTTGACGCCCTTGATCTTGTCGACCACGTCCATGCCGGCGACGACGCGACCGAACACGGCATAGCCCCAGCCCTGGCCCGAAGGCGCACGGTGGTTGAGGAAGTCGTTGTCGACGACGTTGATGAAGAACTGGGCAGAAGCCGAATGCGGGTCGGAGGTGCGCGCCATGGCGATGCTGCCGCGCGTGTTCTTCAACCCATTGGCGGCTTCGTTCTGGACCGGGGCGCGCGTGGGCTTCTCCTTCATGTCGGGGGTCATGCCGCCGCCCTGGATCATGAAGTGGCCGATCACGCGGTGGAAGATCGTGCCGTCGTAATGGCCGTCCCTGACGTACTGCAGGAAGTTCTCGACGGTTTTCGGCGCCTTGGCGGCGTCGAGTTCGAGCACGATGGTACCCATGCCGGTCTTCAGTTCCACCTGCGGATTGGCGGCCCATGCGGTGGAGGCGAACAGGCAAGCCGAGAGCAGGGCGATCAGGTGTTTCATGCGGTTCTCCAAAAGTTCAAAGGGGGGAGGATGCTCAGGCGGCGCTTTCGCGCACGATCTTCCAGCGGCCTTCTTCCTTGATCCAGTACTGGCGCTTGAGCATACGGTTCGAGAGGTTGCTGCTGCGGTAGTCCTGCTCGAAGGTGACGACGACGTATTCGTCCTTGCCGGGATTGCGGAACATGCTGATGTTCTCGGTGGCCACCTTCACCCATTCCTTGCCGGCGTTGACTTTCTTCTTCTGCGCCAGCCACGCGGAGCGATCCTGCTTGCCGGCGGCGAATTCGCGCGCGTAGTGGCGGGCGTAGCGTTCGTGGTCGAGGCTTTCCCAGTCGGCGCGCCAGGTCTCGATCATGCCGAGCAGCGCCTGGCGCTCGGCCTGCCAGTCGTCGAGCGTCAGCCACTCGACGTTGTTGCTGATGATGACGGGCGTGGTGCCGGCGCCGGGGCGCAGGTACTGGGCGAGATCGTCGAGATCGACGTTGGCGAGCACCACGCAGCCGTCGGAAGATTTCGGCGGGCGCGAGAAGGTGTCGGAAGGCGTGCCGTGCAGCCAGATGCCGTGGCCGGTGCGCCCCATCTTGCGATCCCACTCGTTCGGATAGTTGATCGGGAACGCACCGCTGCCGTAAAAATCCGGCAATTTCTGGCGCGGGATGCTGGAGGTGACGTGATAGACGCCGACCGGTGTCTTCTTGTCGCCCTCCACCTGTTTTTCGGAACCCAGCTTGCCGTGGGCGATGTAATAGTCGGCGACGAAACGCGGCATGCCGCCGTTTTGCCGGTCGTTCTGGTAGACGTAAAGGCGTGCCCGCGCCGTATCGACCACCACGGCGTGCTGCTGGTCGGGGCGCATCTGGAGCAGGTAGCGCGGCACCGTGTTGCCATTGGGGCGGTCGCGGTAGCCGCGCAGCCGTGCGATCGCTTCCTCGCGCAGGTCGGCGATCTGCTCGCCGGCCTTCGGCATGCCGCCTTCGCCGAAATTGCGCAGCGGGCGCGTGCGCGCGAGCAGCAGGTCGCCCTTGATCAGGTGGCCGAGGTTGAATTTCGGGTAGGCGCGCACCAGCGCCTCGGTTTCCTTGAGCGCCGCTTCCCAGCGGTTGTGCTCGATATGCTCGAAGACGCGCGCGAGCAGGGGCTCGGGGCCGGAGTCGGTATAGCGCGGGGCGGCGTTGCCGGCGAAAGCGAACGGCACGGCCAGCAGCGCGCCGCAAAGCAGCAGGGTGCGCAGGCGGCGGATCATCAGTGGGTCCTTTCCTGCTGGATCAGCCAGCGGCCACCCTGGCGCGTCATGACGAGGGTTTTCGTGGTCGTCGCGTTGAAGCCGGGGGCGCGGTAGGTCTGGCGGAAGCGCGCGCTGGCCTTGTCGGCGCCTTCCATGCGTACGGAAAGATTGTCGCGCGTCACGCTGATGCTGGCCGGGCGGGCGATGCGCTGCGTGCGCTCGGCTTCCCAGGCGGAACGTGCCTGGTTGCCGGGCGTCTGGAAGTCGCGTGCATAGTGGGACAGATAGCCCTTCGCGTCTTTTCTCGACCAGGCGGCGAGCCAGGCATCGACGGCGGCCGTGACTTCGCCTTCCGCGCCGGCCGGTGTCGCGGCGGGTGCGGGAGGCGGCGTTTCGGCCACCCTGGGCGGGGCGCTGGCGACGATGGTTGGCGTTGGCGGCGCGACCGCTGCCGTTGTCGGCGGCGGAGGCGGTGGCGTGACCGGAGTCGGCGCCGGCGTGACGGCGGTCGCCGCCGCCGTGTTGGCGACGGAACCGGCTGTCGCCGTCCCGCCAGGGCCGACTTTGGCGGCGCCGACGAGGTTGTCGATCATCGCCAATTTGGTTTGTGCCGAGGCGTTCGCGGCGTTGATCTGCAGTGCCTTGCCGTAGGCCTGGCTGGCCAAGCGCGCGTAGATGTCGCCGAGATTCTCGTGGGCGGTGGCGTAGGCCGGGTGGGTGCGGATCGCCTTTTCCAGGTGCTCCTTGGCCTTTTCGTACTGGCGCTTCTGGGCGTAGATCACGGCCAGGTTGTTGTGCGGCTCGGGCAGCTCGGGGTGGTCCTGGGCAAGGCGCTGGAACAGGATGATGGCGTCGTTCTGACGATTCAGCTCGACGAGGATCACGCCCTTGAGGAAGCGGCCCTGCGCGTCCTGCGGACGGCTGGCGAGGAAGCGGTCGATCTGCCGGAGAGCTTCGGCGTGCTGACCGGCCTTGAGCAGCCGGCTGGCGTCTTCGAGCGTGGTGGCGCCGGCGGGTGCGACCGCCAGCACGGCCAGGCCGGCCGAGAGCGCGAAGGCGCGCAATTGGCGCCGAAAAGGAACAAGAACCGTGAAAATGGGCATGCCGTGCTGTTTTTGAAGGAAAATACCGAGCGGCGATTCTAACAAAGAAGCCTCCTGCGCCGGCCCCGGCGGGTTGTGACAACATCCATGAAACCGGGCCTGTTCGGCGTTTTATCGACACTGTCGGAGCCATTTCGTTCCATGCTGAAAATTCACAACTCGCTCTCCCGTCGTACGGAGGAATTCGTTTCCATCGAACCGGGCAAGGTCCGCCTCTATGTCTGTGGCATGACCGTCTATGACTTTTGCCACCTCGGCCACGGCCGCGTCATGGTGGTTTTCGACATGGTGACGCGCTGGTTGCGCACCTGCGGTTATCAGGTGACCTATGTGCGCAATGTGACCGATATCGATGACAAAATCATCAAACGCGCGGCCGAGAACGGCGAGTCGATCCGCGCGCTGACCGACCGCTTCATCGCCGCCATGCACGAGGATGCCGACGCCCTCGGCGTGCTGCGTCCGGACCACGAGCCGCGTGCCACCGAGTACGTGCCGCAGATGCTCGACATGATCGGTCGTCTGGAAGCCAGCGGTTACGCCTACCAGGCCGACAACCGCGACGTGTGTTTCTCCGTGCGCAAGTTTTCCGGCTACGGCAAGCTGTCCGGCAAGTCGCTGGAAGACCTGCGCGCCGGCGAGCGCGTCGATGTCATGGAAGGCAAGCAGGATCCGCTCGACTTCGTGCTCTGGAAGCACGCCAAGCCGGGGGAATCGGCCGAAGTGAAGTGGCAATCGGCTTGGGGCGCCGGCCGGCCCGGCTGGCACATCGAATGCTCGGCGATGAGTTCGCAACTGCTCGGCGAGCATTTCGACATTCATGGCGGCGGGCAGGATCTGCAATTTCCGCATCACGAGAACGAGATCGCCCAGTCCGAGGGCGCGCATGGCGCCACCTTCGTGAATTACTGGATGCACAACGGCTTCGTGCGCGTCGATGACGAGAAGATGTCGAAATCGCTCGGCAACTTTTTCACCATTCGCGACATCCTCAAGCGCTACGACCCGGAGGTGGTGCGCTTCTTCATCCTGCGCGCGCACTACCGCAGCCCGCTCAATTATTCCGACGCCCACCTCGACGACGCGCGCGCCGCGCTGACGCGCCTGTACACGGCGCTCAAGGGCCATGTCATCGAGAGCGGCATCGACTGGGACGATGCCTATGCCTGTCACTTCCGCACGGCGATGGACGACGATTTCGCCACGCCCGAGGCGATCGCCGTGCTGTTCGACATCGCCAATGAGTTGAACCGCACCGGCGACGTCCGGCTCGCCGCGCAGCTCAAGGGTCTGGGCGGCGTGCTGGGGCTGTTGCAGCGCGACCCGGTCGGCTTTCTGCAGGCCGGTCCCGGCGTGGCGGACGGCCTTTCGCCCGAGGCGATAGAAACCAAAGTCGCCGCCCGCGATACGGCGAAGCGGGCGAAGGATTACGCCACGGCGGACCGCATCCGCGCCGAACTCAAGGCCGCCGGCATCGTTCTCGAGGACGGTCCCGGCGGCACCAGCTGGCGCCGCGAATGAAACTTCGCGCGGCACTCGTCGTCGCGTGTCTTTGCGCCGGAATCGGGCATGCCGCGACGGACGCTCCCCGCGCCGTCGCAGCGCTCGAGCAGGGCGAACTGGCGGAACGGGGCGTGAATGGGCGCGGCCATCCGAAGCTGGCGTTGATCCATTACTGCGAGGCGGGCATGCTGGGCAGCGCGGAGGGTTATTACCGCATCGGTCGCCTGTTGCACGCCGCGTCGTCGCCGCTGCGGGCTCCGGCGCTGGCGAACGCCTATCTGGCGCTTGCCGCGCGCCTCGGTCATCGTGCCGCCGCCGACAGTAACGAGATCTGGCACGGTTTCGCCGACCTGTTCGACGACTGCATGCAGTTCGCCAGTTTGCCGGATCCGCCGGACGCTGAAGGCCCCCTGTTCGCGGCCTTCGATATCGAGGATTATCTGCAAGGCATGTCGGCGCAGCGGCGCCAGATCGCCGACCTGATCCGCGCGCGCGCGCCGCACTACGGCGTCGATACGCGCTTCGCGCTCGCCGTGGCACTGGCCGAATCGAACCTCAACCCGCTGGCGGTGTCGCCGAAGAACGCCCAGGGGGTGATGCAGCTGATTCCGGAAACCCAGGAGCGCTTCGGGGTGAAGAAACCCTTCGACCCGGAAAGCAACATCCGCGGCGCGCTGGCCTACCTGCGCTGGCTGAAGGCGCGCTTCGACGGCGATCTCGCCCTCGTCGCCGCCGCCTATAACGCGGGGGAGGGCGTCGTCGAACGTTTCAAGGGAATTCCGCCCTATCCGGAAACGCGCCAGTACGTGCGGCGCGTGCTCTATTTCGCCGGACGGGCGGAGACGAAGTAGGGCGCCGCGCGGCGGGTCATTCGGCGTTTTCCTCGCGGCCGGCGCGCTTCCTTTCGTGCGCCTTGAGGAAGCGCTTGCGCAGGCGGATCGATTTCGGCGTGATTTCCACCAGTTCGTCGTCGGCGATGAATTCGACGGCGGATTCGAGGGTGAGCTGGATCGGCGGGATCAGGCGCACGGCTTCGTCGGTGCCCGAGGCGCGCACGTTGGTGAGCTGCTTGCCCTTGATCGGGTTGACGACGAGATCGTTGTCGCGGCTGTGGATGCCGATGATGATGCCTTCGTAGAGCGGGTCGCCGGGGCTGACGAACATGCGGCCGCGATCCTGCAATTTCCACAAGGCATAGGCGACGGCGGCGCCATCCTCGGCGGAGACCAGCACGCCGTTCCTGCGGTCCGCCATGGTGCCGGCCCAGGGGCCGTATTCGTCGAAGACGTGGCTGGCGAGGCCAGTGCCGCGCGTCAGGGTGAGGAATTCGCCCTGGAAGCCGATCAGGCCGCGCGCCGGAATGCGGTATTCGAGGCGCACGCGGCCGCGGCCGTCCGGCTGCATGTCCTGCAGTTCGCCCTTGCGGCGACCGAGTTCTTCCATGACGCCGCCCTGGTGGCCTTCCTCGACGTCCACCGTGAGCATTTCGTAGGGTTCCTGCTTCGTGCCGTCCGGCATGTCGTGGACGACGACGCGCGGACGGCCGACGGCCATCTCGTAGCCTTCGCGGCGCATGTTTTCGAGCAGGATGGTGAGGTGCAGTTCGCCGCGTCCGGACACCTCGAAGACGTCGGCGTTCTCGGTGTCCTTGACGCGCAGGGCGACGTTGGACAGCAGTTCCTTGTTGAGGCGCTCGCGGATCTGGCGGCTGGTGACGAACTTGCCTTCCTTGCCGGCGAGCGGCGAGGTGTTGACCTGGAAGTTGATCGTCAGCGTCGGCTCGTCCACGCTGATCGGCGGCAGGCCGACCGGGTTGTCGACGGCACACAATGTAACGCCGATGCCGACCTGCTCGATGCCGGTGACGAGCACGATGTCGCCGGCCTCGGCGTCCTGCGCCTGTTCGCGTTCGAGGCCCTTGAAGACCAGCACCTGGCCGACCTTCGCATTGCCGCGTGCTTCTTCGCCGTACATCACGGCGACCTGCTGGCCGGGCTTGATGTGGCCCTTCTTGATGCGGCCGATGCCGATGCGGCCGACGTAGGCGTTGTAGTCGAGCGAGCAGATCTGCAGCTGCAGCGGCGCTTCGGAGTCGACGTCGGGCGGCGGCACGTGGCGCAGGATCGCTTCATAGAGCGGCCGCATGTCGGTGCCCGGGGTGTGCGAGGCCATCATCGCATAGCCGTTGAGGGCGGAGGCGTAAACGACCGGGAAGTCGAGCTGTTCCTCGGTGGCGCCGAGCTTGTCGAACAGGTCGAAGGTGTGGTCGATCACCCAGTCGGGGCGTGCGCCCGGACGGTCGATCTTGTTGATGACGACAATGGGTTTCAAGCCAAGTGCCAGCGCCTTCTTGGTCACGAAGCGCGTCTGCGGCATCGGTCCTTCGACGGCATCGACGAGCAGCAGCACGCCATCGACCATCGACAAGACACGCTCCACCTCGCCGCCGAAGTCGGCGTGGCCCGGGGTGTCGACGATGTTGATGTGGGTGCCTTCGAAGTCGATCGCGCAGTTCTTGGCGAGGATGGTGATGCCGCGTTCCTTCTCGATGTCGTTCGAGTCCATGACGCGTTCGGCGACCTGCTGGTTTTCGCGGAAGGTGCCGGATTGGCGGAGCAGTTGATCGACGAGGGTGGTCTTGCCATGGTCGACGTGGGCGATAATGGCAATGTTGCGCAGGGAACGGGACATCGGGACGGGCGCGTGGGCGCTGGAAGAAAAGGGCGCGCATTCTAGCAGAGGCCCCCGTGCGGGCCGGAGGAAGAGAACGACATGCTGGCAATCATCGGCGGCAGCGGCCTGACGCAACTGGCCTGCCTGGAAATCGCGCGGCGCGAAGTGGTGCGCACGCCTTACGGCGAACCTTCTGGCACCTTGGCGTATGGCCGCATCGGCGCGCAGGAGGTCGTCTTCCTCGCCCGCCACGGCCATGGCCACACGATCCCGCCGCATCGTGTCAACTATCGGGCCAACCTCTGGGCGCTGGTGAAGACCGCCGGGGCGCGCGACATCGTTTCGGTCGCTTCCGTCGGCGGCATTCGTTCCGACCTCGGCCCCGGTGCGCTGGTCGTGCCGCACCAGATCGTCGATTTCACCTGGGGTCGGCCGCACACTTTCTACGATGGTGGCGAGGCACCGGTCGTGCATGTCGATTTCACCGAACCCTACGACCATGCCTTGCGCGATCGCTTGCTGTGTGCCGCCGAGGCCATCGGCGTTCCGGTTGCCGATGCCGCCGTGTATGCCGCGACGCAGGGGCCGCGGCTCGAAAGCGCTGCCGAGATCGACCGGCTGGCGCGCGATGGCTGCGACATCGTCGGCATGACCGGCATGCCCGAAGCCGCGCTGGCGCGCGAACTGGAAACGCCCTATGCCGCCATCTGCGCCGTGGCCAATTGGGCGGCCGGGCGCGGCGATTCGACCAGCCAGATCCACTTCGACCGCATCGAGGCCGTGCTGCAGGAAGCGCTCGGCAAGGTGCGCAACGTCATCGAGCATCTTTGCGTTGCGCGGCGCGCCTAGCGCGTGCCCGAATCCGCGATCACGATGCCGGAGCTATCGATTCTCTCGGTGGCTGCGCAGTTGCCGAACCGTCGATATCAGCGCAGTATGTCCTGCACGGCGTCGATCACGATGCTGGTGCCGATGGCGATCAGCAGGATGTCGCCGGCGATCTGGACATAGCGGTGGTTGGCCGGAGGCGGTGGCAGACGTCGCATCAAGTCGCGCGGCAGATCGTAGTACTTGAGATCGCCCGGCAAGGGTTTGCCCATTGCCCATTTCTTTGCCTGGCCGGGAGGCATGCATCCATTGTTCTTTTTGGCCAGCCCCGGCGGGCAGTGCCCGGCTTGGGCCTGCTGACCGTAATACTGCAGGATGATGCGGCGGGTATCGACATCGAAGCGGAAGGAAGTTCCTCCGTTCCGTTGCTCGTGTCTTTGCTCTTCCGCCTTGCCCTTGTTTCCGCCTCCCGCCCACGGTGGCTTCTCCGCCAGGACCGACTGGCTCAACGAGAACATACACACCAGCCAAAGTAATTTTGCTTTCATGGAGATCTCCTTTGTCAACCCGGTGGCACGGCGCCGCCCGTGAATATTACGGCAATCACCCCCGTGGCACGATCACATGATCGACACGGTTTTTGTTCGCGGCAGGCGAATGCGCGCGGCGAGGCCGCCGCCCTCGCGCGGGGCGAGTTCGAGGCGGCCGCCTTCCGCCTGCACGATGCGCTCGACGATGGCCAGTCCCAGCCCGGCCCCGGCGGCACCGGTGCGTGCCGTTTCGCCGCGCGCGAAGGGCTGCCTGAGGCGCGCCACCTGGTCGGGCGGGATACCCGGGCCGCGATCGAGCACGGCGATGATGATGTCGCGGCCTTCGCTCGTCAGGGCGAGTTCGACCGGGTCGCCGCCATGGCGCAGCGCGTTCTCGATCAGGTTCATGACGGCGCGGCGCAGCGGGTCGGGCCGCACGTTGGCGATGGCCGGCCGAAAGTCGGTGCCGGCGAGACGGTGACCGTAGCGGTTCACGATGTCGGCGAGCAATGCGGCGAGGTCGACCGGCGTGGCGGCGATCTTTTCGGCCGGCCGCGCGAAGTCGAGGAACTGGCCGACGGTGCGATCCATTTCCTCGATGTCGGCTTCCATGCCGGCGCGCGCCATGTCGTTGGCGACGCTCATCTCGATTTCCATGCGCAGGCGCGCCAGCGGCGTGCGCAGGTCGTGCGAGATGCCGGCGAGCAGCAGTGCCCGTTCGTTTTCGATGGGCTTGACGATGCGGTAAACGATCCACCAGGCGCCGCCGAGCGAGAGCAGCAGCACCGCCATGCCCCAGCCGAGCCACTGCCAGGGAAAATGCCGCGCCAGCCGCTCGCGCGGCAGGGCCAGCCAGTAGAGGCCGTCGTCGTCGGGGAAGATGCGAAAGCGCACGAACAGGCCGGGTTCGTCATTGACGGCGAAGGCCAGTTGCGTTTCCGGGCCAAGCCGCTCGACGAGCCGGGCTTCGACGCGTCGGGTCAGCGCGATGGATGGGGGCGGCTCGATGCGATCATTCGCGTCGGCGGGATAGACATGCACACCTTCGAGCTCGGAAAGTTCTTCGAGCAGGTCGCGGCGCAGGCGCGGGTCGGCGGCGAGCAGGGCGGTGCGCGTCAGGTTGGTCATGCTGGCGACCATCTGGGCGATCTGCTGCGAACGGCGGTCGAGCTCGGCGCGGCTGAAGATCGCCAGCCAGGCGGCGACGGAAGCCAGCATCAGCGCCGCGACGAGCAGGAAGGCGCGCCAGAGCAGGCTTTGGGGCAGGAACTTAGCCAGCATCCCTGCCGTCGGGCACGAAGACGTAGCCGAAGCCCCACACCGTCTGGAGGTGGCGCGGCTTGGCGGGATCGTCCTCGACGAGTTTCCTCAGCCGGGAGATCTGCACGTCGATGGCGCGGTCGAAGACGCCGTGTTCGCGGCCGCGCGCCAACTCCATCAGCTTGTCGCGCGACAGCGGCTGGCGCGGATGCTTGAGCAGCACCGCCAGCAGGCCGAACTCGCCGGTGGTGAGCATGGTCGCCGCGCCGTCGCGCACGAGTTCGCGCGTCGCCATGTTCACCTCGACGCGGCCGAAGCGCACCACTTCCTGCTGCGCCGCTGGCGCGCCGGCGGGCGGTGGCGCGGTGCGCCGGCGCAGGATGGCGTGAATGCGCGCGACCAGTTCGCGCGGGTTGAAGGGCTTGGGCAGGTAGTCGTCCGCGCCGATTTCGAGGCCGACGATGCGGTCGATGTCGTCGCCCTTCGCTGTCAGCATGAGGATGGCGATGTCGCTTTTCCCGGCCCGCAGGCGGCGGCAGATCGACAGACCGTCCTCGCCGGGCAGCATCAGGTCGAGTACCACGAGGTCGTACAGCTCGCGTTCCAGCGCGCGATCCAGCCCCGCTGCGTCGGCCACCGCCTTGACGGCGCAGCCCTGCTCGGAGAGGTAGCGGTCGAGCTGGCTTCTCAGGCGCAGGTCGTCATCGACGACGAGAATCTTCGGTTTGCGCGCTTCGTTCATGGGCAGCGAGTATAGCGGCAGGGGCGAAGGCACCCGGGTGACGGGAAAACCTTTGTTACACATCGCTGGCCGGGGCGTGCCGGCGCTTGCCTACAATGCGCGCATGAAAGGTCTCGCCCGCTTTCTTCTGCCGTTGTCGCTGTGCTGCGCGCTCCTGCCGGCGCGGGCGGGAGATGCGCCGCCGATGCCCCAGATGCCGCCGGAGCGGCCGGGCCACGCCGGCATTCACCACAAGCCTCCGCAGGACATGACGCCGGAAGAACGCGCGGCCTGGCGCGAGGCGCGTCGCGCGCGCCGCGAGCAATGGCGGCAGATGTCGCCGGAAGAGCGCCACCAACTGCGCCACGACATCCGCGAGGCCGGGCACGATCTTTACCGGCGCGCGCCGCGCCGCGACGATTAACCTCCTTCCCAGTCGTGGACGTGGAGATGGACGTGCGTCGCGCCGTCGTGGCGATGCCGGTGGCGGTGGGCGAGGCGCGCCTCCTCCAGCAGCGCGAGGTTGTTTAGCGCCGCCTCCACCGGGCCGTCGTAGAGCAGCCGGCCACGTTCGCCCAGCACGAGACAGCGGCTGCCCAGCTCGGCGGCGAGGGAGAGGTTGTGGGTGGCGGCCACCACGGTCATGTCCGATTCGAGCAGCGTGTCGATCAGCCAGCCGACGGTGGCCGGGTCGAGGCTGGCCGAGGGTTCGTCGAGCAGCAGCAGTCGTGGTTCGACGGCGAGCAGGCAGGCGAGCGCGAGTTTCTGCTTTTGCCCGCCGGACAGCAGGAAGGGCGGCTGGTCGAGCAGGTCGGCGAGGTCGAGCGCCGCCGCCCAGCGCGCGACGCGCGCGTCGACGTCGGGCAGGTTCATCTGGCGCGGGCCATAGGCGATCTCGTCCTTCACCGTCGGGTTGAACAGCATCGCCTCGGGATGCTGGAAGAGGAGCGCGCACTGCGCGCGAAACTCGCGTCCGCCCGGCGGATTCCCGAAACAGGCAACCGTGCCGGCCTGCGGCGTCACCAGCCCGTTCATGAGCTTGAGCAGTGTGGATTTGCCACAGCCGTTGGCGCCGAGGATGACCACCTTGTCGCCCGTGCGGATTTTCAGCGAGAGATCTTCGATCAGCGGCTTGTCTTCGCTCCAGCCGAAGGAGACGTGATCGAGTTCAAGCATTACTCGAACGCGCCGCGGGAGCGCATCGCCAGCGCCACTTCGGTGCTTTGCGCCTGCGCCTTGTCGAGCAGCGCGACGGCCTGCGCGCCGGCGTGGCGGCGGCGGTCGGCAAGGCGTGGCCGCACGATGTTGCGGCTGGCGAAGGCGAGGCGAAAATCGCGGATCATGCGCTCGAAGGTGCGGATCTGCCCGAGCGCGAGGGTGGCGACGAGCGTTGCCGTCGGCCAGCCTTGCAAGGCGGCGAGCAGATTGACGCGTGTGACGAACCAGAAGCCGAGGAAAACCATCAGCAGCACGCGTAGGTTGGCGAGCAGCAGCCATTCGGGGCGGAAGTCGCCGCGCCACAGGGCGACCAGCACATAGCCGAGGCTCACCGACAGGTTGAAGACGAGGATCGCCAGCAAGCTCTTCTTGAGGATGCGCCAGCGTTGCGCGCCAGCCAGCGCCAGCGCGACCAGCAAGCCCAGCGCCAGCAGCGCCGGATCATGCACGAAAGTCGGCGCCGGCAGCACGGCGAGGTAGAGGTAAAGAGCGTGGCGGGGAGTCAAGGCTGCAAGGGAATCCCGTAATGTCGCGCCGCGTCGGCCTGTCGCCGGTCGAGCGTGAACAGTGCGGCGCGCAATCGGCGGACGACGGCGAGGTGCAGGGCGTCACCGGCGCGCAAGGCCAGGGCGGGCGCATCGAGCAGAACGGCGGCGGTGCGGTAATCGCCTGGATCGACTTCAGACAGGAGCGTGCTGTCGGCGACGAAGCGATGGAAGGCCGCCAGGGCGGCGGCGCGTTCGCTCGGCGAGGTTTGGCCGGTGCGTTCCTTGATTGCGCCGACGCTGGCCATTTCGGCCAGCGTCCAGGCGGAAACGGCGAACGACTCCCCGGTCGCTTCGAGTCGGGCGACGAGTTCGAGCGCGCCGGGTTCGCGAAAGAACAGGGCGCCGAGTACGGAGGTGTCGAGATAGATCACAGCCGGTCGGAGTCGCGCATTTCTTCGACGGTCATGCCGGCCGTGCCGGGCGTGGCTTCCACGTAGGCGCGCAGCGCGCCGAGGTCGAAAACTTCGACGTTCGCGGGCGGCACGATGCGCGCGACGGGTCGACCGCGACGGGTCACCACGATGTCCTCTCCCCCGGCGACGGAGGACAGCAACGCCGAGAAATGCGCCTTGGCTTCAACGACAGTGCGGGTTTTCATTGCGGCGGCCCTCTTGATCTGGTCAGGTAATCCTAACATCAAACAGCGAAAAGGTCATTTCGTCCAGCTTCGCAGTTTGGCGTAGCGCCACACTAGCAGCGTCAATGTCGCCTCGCCGATGCCGATCAGGGCGTGGGGCAGCAGCACGGCGGGCAGCGTGATTTCCGGTCCGAAGGGAAAGAACAGCGGCGTGCCGTCGGGCCGCGTCGCGATCCACGGCTGTATCCCCAGCACGAGCGCCACCAGCAGGCCGGAGACCATCACCGAGAGCCAGGCGGCGACGGCGACGGCGAGCGTTGCGTTGAGCGGCTTCAATAGCCGGAAGCAGGCGATGGCGACCGCGCTGCCGGCCAGCCCCATCGCCAGCGCGTTGATGGGCAGAGCGGTCAGCCCGCCCGCGCCGAACAGCAGCACCTGCAACAGCAGCACGCCGGAATAGGCGAGGAAGGCCAGCCGCAGGCCGAACAGCAGTGCCAGCATCGCCACGCCGAGCGCGTGGCCGCTGGTGCCGCCGGGCAGCGGCAGCATGACGAGGCCCAGCCCGTAGGCCAGCGCGGTCAGCATCGCCAGCCGCGGGATCAGCGTCTCGTCGAGCCGGCTCCGCAACCCGCGCGCCGCCCACGCCCAGGCGCCGACGGCGAGCGCGGCGGCGGGCAGGTAGGTCTGCGGGGAGAGGAAGCCGTCGGGGATGTGCACGGCGGGATCAGAACATCATCGAGGCGCTGAAGATCAGGCGGTATTTTTCCTTGCCTTCGGCACCCTGCTGCTGGCTGGATTCGTTGAGTTTCGTCCACACGGGCTTCTTGTAACCGACGGCAAAACTCAGGTTGTCCTTGTAGAAGCGCAGGCCGGGTACGAGGTAAACCATCTTGCCGCCGGTGGCCTGCTCCCCGATCCCATCGACGACATCGCGGCCGAGGGAAAGATACTGCGCTTCGATCACGCCATCGACGCGGAAGCGGCTGTCGGCGTTGCTGTGCAGGCGTTGCGCCAGGCTGAGGTTGAGGCGGTTTTCGGCGCCGAATTTCACGCGCGTACCGTCGTCGTAGGTGTATTCGCGGAAGCGGATCGTCGAGGCTTCGAGGTTGAAGGTGAGGTCGGGCGACAGTTGCTTCGTCGCGGTGAAGCCGAGGTTCCAGGTGTTCTTGCCGAAGCCGTGGGCCTTGCCGGGGTCGATGCTGCCGTCGGCGAGGCGATGGTTGGCGTTGCCGGTCGGTAGCGTGCCGCCGCCGAAGACGGTGAAGTGCCAGTCTTCCAGATCGTCGAGGCTCTCGTTGGCGGGAACCAGCCTGAAGCCGCCGTCGTACTTGAAGCCGATCTGGCCGATGACTGAGATATCGGCCCAGCCTTTCGAGTCGAGGCCGCCCGGTTCGTCGATCTTCGCGTGGTAAGGCGCGAAGAGATAGGCCGAGAACCAGGGGGTGAAGCCATGGCCGACGCCGACCATCCAGTAGTTCGCGTAGTCGCTTTCCGGCGCCGTCGGGTCGGGGTCGTAGGTCTTGAACTTCGCGTGGTCGAGTTTGGCGTAGAGCAGCGTCTTGCCGGCCGGCAGCGTGGCGGAGCTGGCCGATTCGACGGGCGCGCCGGGCCCTTCGAGCGCGGCGACGCCGACGCCGGCGACGCCGTGATGAGCCAGCGCCGAAGTGGCCACGAAAGTCGGCGCCAGAAGCATGCATGGAAAGAGCGCGGCAAGCAGTCGTTTCATGATTATTTCCTCAGGAAGAGTTGGGCGAGACCGAAGAGGCCGAAGATGAGCGAGAGGCCGAAGCCGGCGAGCAGCCAGCGCGGCGCGGTTTCCGTACCGGCTGTCGGCGCGGCGACGTCGGGTGCGGTGAATTCGAGATTGACGCCGTGCCCATCCGCCGAGGATGCCTGCACGCGCCACTGTCGCGTCGTATCGGGCACGAAGGCAATGCGGCCCAGCGCGTCGGTGTTGCCGACCTGCCGGGGCGTTTCCTGTCCGGCGGGATACAGGGCGTATTTCTCGTAGGCGAAGGGTTCGCCGTTGGCATACGTCAGGGTGATGACGACCGCTTCGCTCGCGTCGATGCGGGTGTGGACTTCGTGCGCAAGCGCTGGCAGAGCCAGCGCCCACAGCAGGAACGGCCAGGCTTTCATTTGGGCAACTCGAATTGCAGCGTGGCGGCGCGAATCTCGACATCCGCCTTGCCGTCGGAAAGGGGCAGTTCGACGCTGGTCGAGATCAGTTGCGTGCCGGCCGTGCGCAGGCGGACGGCGATGCGGCCTTCCGTATCGGTCGCACCGCGTGCCTGGCCGCGATAGGCGACCGGTGCCCCGGCGAGCGGCTTGCCATCCTGCATCACGCGCACGACGAGCTTGTCGCCGGGCTTGAGCGCAAAGGGGTCGCCTTCCGGCAGGATTTCCAGCCCCTCGCCCTGCGGGCGAACGGCGGCGCGCTTGTCGATGAAGCGCAGGGTATCGCGCGAGAGCCAGCTTTTCAGCGCGCCGGGCGTCTCGTTCCTCGGGGCGTTCCTCGTTTCCCACGGCGTCTTGCTCCAGTAGCCGGAGGAAACCTCGACATGCAGCGCGGCGCAGGCGCCGCTGGCCGTCCAGGGGCTGGGACTCGTGATGGCGAGCGGGCGCGCGGCGCCACCGGCATCAAGGCAGCGGGCGGCGCGCACGAAACCGGCATCGTAGGGAACGCTTTTCTCGCCGGCATGCCCGCCGTGCGCGTGGCCCTGTTTCAGCGTCCAGCGCTCGCCCTGCTTTTCCAGCCAGAGTTCGTGGGCCTGGGCCGAGCAGGCGAACAGGGCGAGCAGGAGGGGGGCGAAGCGCATGGAAGTCCGGATGTATGAAGAAAATAAAAATTATCATACAAGCGCGTGCTTGGTAAAGTGACCCGGATCAATTTTGCGGGGACATCATGGAACGCTTCACCATTTCGATGGATGGCGAACTGGCGGCCGAGTTCGACCGCCTGATCGCCGCACGCGGCTACGCCAACCGTTCCGAGGCGGTACGCGACCTGGTGCGTTCGCTGCTCCAGCGCGAGCGCACCGAAGAGCGTGCCGACGGCTACTGCGTCGCCAACCTCTCCTACGTCTTCAACCACCACGAACGCGACCTGGCCGAACGCCTCACCGCCTTGCAGCACGGCCAGCACGACCTGACGGTGGCGACCATGCACGCGCATCTCGACCACGAGAACTGCCTGGAAAGCGTCATCCTGCGCGGGCCGACGCGCGCCGTGCGCGCCTTCGCCGATGCCGTGGTCGCCGAGCGTGGCGTGCGCCACGGCAACGTGAATCTGGTGGCGGTGGATGTCGATGGCGGCCGCGACCATCACCACGGCTACGTGCCGCGCGGC
>CAZGOH010000021.1:9914-29704 GCA_964527195.1 uncultured Methyloversatilis sp. | reverse complement strand
GCTGATGAAGGGCCAGCCGCTCGCCTACAACAAGGACAACCAGGAAGACAAGGAGCCGCTGTTCGACACGGCGGACACGCTGATCGACACGCTGCGCATTTTCGCCGACATGGCGCCCGGCATCCGCGTCAAACCGGAGGCGATGGCGGCGGCGCTCACGCAAGGCTACGCCACCGCCACCGACCTCGCCGACTATTTGGTGAAAAAGGGCCTGCCCTTCCGCGACGCGCATGAGGCCGTCGCCCGCGCCGTGCGCGCCGCCGAGGCGAAGGGCTGCGATCTGCCCGACCTGCCGCTCGCGGAGTTGCAAGCCTTCTCGCCGCTGATCGGCGAGGATGTGTTCGGCGTGCTGACCGTCGCCGGATCGCTCGCGGCGCGCGATCATGTTGGCGGCACCGCGCCGGCGCAGGTGCGGGCGGCTATCGCCTGGCGGCGCACCACGCTCTGACAGTTTTTTCCCGATGGACAAGATCGGCGGCAAGTACGAGATCATTCGCAAACTCGGCGAGGGTGCGACGTCCACCGTTTTTCTCGCCTACGATCCCTTCGCCGATCGCGACGTGGCGATCAAGCGCATCAAGCCCGACGTGCTGGCGGACCAGCAGCAGGGCCGCACCTTCCGTCACCTGCTGGTCAACGAAGCCTCGCTGGCCGGCAAGCTTGCCCACCCGCACATCGTGCAGATCTTCGATGCCGTGGTCGGCGAGGACGAAAGTTACATCGTCATGGAGTACGTGCCGGGCGGCACGCTCGAGCCCTACACCACGCCGGACACGCTGCTGCCGGTCGAGCGCGTCGTCGAAATCGTCTTCAAATGCACGCGCGCGCTCGAATACGCCAATCGCCTCGGCATCACCCACCGCGACATCAAGCCGGCCAACATCCTGCTGTGCGAATCCGGGCTGGCCGGCGGCGGCGGCGACGACATCAAGATTTCCGACTTCGGCGCCTGCCTCCAGACCGGCGAGGAGCAGACGCAGACCCAGGTCGTCGGCGTCGGCTCGCCCGCCTACATGTCGCCGCAGCAGGTGCGCGAACAGACGCTCAACCATCAGACCGACATCTGGGCGCTCGGCGTCGTCATGTACCAGCTGCTCACCGGGCGCCTGCCTTTCCAGGCCAGCAGCAACTACGGCATCATCTATCTCATCTGCAACATCGTGCCGCAACCGCCCTCGGCCTTCCGCAGCGGCATCCCGCCTGCCATCGACGCCATCGTCATGCGCGCCATGCAAAGGGAACTTGCCGACCGCTACGCCGGTTGGTCCGATTTCGCCCGCGACCTCGCGGCCGCCTCGCGCAATCCGGCGCTCTTCGAGCGACTGAACGAAATTCCCGACAGCGAAAAGTTCGAATCGCTGCGCGCGCTGCCCTTCTTCGCCGAGTTCTCGGATGTCGAACTCTGGGAAATCGTGCGTTTTTCGCACTGGGAGGACATCGAGGCCGGCGCCTTCCTGATGCGCGATGGCGACCCGGGGGATTACTTCTGCTTTGTTCTTGACGGCGCGGTGCTGGTCACCAAGGGCAGCCGCAGCCTCGGCACGCTCGGCAAGGGCGAGGTGATCGGCGAAATCGCTGTCATCGACCGACGCCATCCCCGGCGCGTCGCCGACGTCGTCGCCCAGACGCCGGCGCGCATCGTCGTCGTTCCCGGCCAATCGTTGCGACAGGCATCGGACGCCTGCCGCATGCATTTCTACCAGGGCTTCCTGCTCGTCCTTTCCGAGCGCCTGGCGCGCGCCAACGTCCTGCTGGCGCACACCTGACGACGTCGCGCCGCTCGGCGGCTTACGCGGGCGACTTCATCAGGTCGCCGAGCTTGGCCTGCAGCTCGCCGGCCTGGTACATCTCGGTCATGATGTCGCAGCCGCCGATGAATTCGCCGCGGATGTAGAGCACGGGAATCGTCGGCCAGTCGGCGTATTCGCGCAGTTCCGGCACGGTGTCGGCCTCGGCGAGGACATTGACGTCCTGAAAACTGACGCCACAAGCCTTGAGAATCTGCGCGGCACGGCCGGAAAAGCCGCAGTTCGGAAAATGCTTGGTGCCCTTCATGAAGAGCACGACCGGATTGGCCTCGATGGTCTGGCGGATCTGTTCCTTGTTCATGTCGCTTGCCCGAATAGTGTATTGAAATGGTCGGGAAATTCTAGACGCCGCCTGCCCGGTGGTCAAGCGATCCGCCGGGCCACGGCGGGCAGTTCCGCCGTCAGCAACGCTCCGGCGAGAATCGCCGACCAGGACAGGTGTAGCCAGAGGAGAAAGATCGGCAGGGCGGCAAAGGCGCCGTACACCGTCGCATAGGTCGGCAGCTTGACCACGTAGAGGGCAAACAGGTTCTGCAGGCCGACGAACGCCAGCGACGTCAGGACACCTGCCAGCAGGGCGTGGCGCCAGGCCACCGGGCGATTCGGCACCGTCCGGTAGAGCAGCGCCAGCAGTCCGGCGAGAAACGCGATCGGCGCGATCTGGGCATAGAGGGCGCGCAGCCAGCGCGGGTCGTCGAAGAAGCCGAAGGAAAACGCGGCGAGGTAGGCGACGGCCGCCAGCGCCGCGCCGAACACCAGCGGGCCGGCCAGCAGGGCCGCCAGATGCATCGCCAGCCGGCGCACCCAGGGACGTGCGCTTTTCACCTTCCAGATGGCGTTGAAGGCATGCTCGATGGTGAGCATCTGCATCAGCGCGGTCAGGCCGAGCACGCCGAGACCGATCCAGGTCACGCGCTCCGCGCGATGGGCGAACTGGCCGAGGAGTTTCGCGATCACCGCGCCGGCCTTTTCCGGCAGCAGCGTGGCGAGCAGGAAGCGTTCGAGCGCGGCACCGAGCTTGAGCCCGAAGGGCAGCATCTCGATCAGGGCGGCGCCGATCACCACCATCGGCACCAGGCCGAGCAGCGTGGCGAAAGAGAGGGCGGCGGCCGTCTGCACGCAGCCCTCGCGGTGGAAACGCCGCAGGACGCGGCCGACGAGGCGGATCGTGGCGAGCACCATATAATCGATTCTATCCGCCGTTCCGCCGGCGCCGACTTTCGATGATCCCACCCGCTGCCCGCCGCGCCAGTCTCGTTGCCAGCATCAGCCTGATCGCCTTGATCGCGCTCTGTCTGGCCTGGGAGCTATGGCTGGCGCCGCTGCGCCCCGGCGGCTCATGGCTGGCGCTCAAGGCCTTGCCACTGCTTGCGCCGCTGTTCGGCATCCTGCATGGCCGGCGCTACACCTACCAGTGGTCGAGCCTGCTGATCCAGATCTACCTTCTCGAAGGGCTGACGCGTGCGACCAGCGACGGCGGGATGATGCAGATCCTGGCGATCATCGAGACCGTGCTGGCGCTCGTCTTTTTCGTCGCCACGCTCGTCTTTGCCCGGCTGACTGCGCCGTCCCGTCTCAAAGCTGCGGATTGAGGCGTTCGCCGCGCGCGTGCAGCTTGTTCAGCGCGTTGAGATAGGCTTTCGCCGAAGCGACGATGATGTCGGTATCCGCGCCCTGGCCATTGACGATGCGCCCGTCCTTCGCCAGGCGCACGGTCACCTCGCCTTGCGCATCGGTGCCGGTGGTGATGGCATTCACCGAGTAGAGCAGTAGTTCGGCGGCGCTGCCGACGACACTCTCGATGGCGCGGAACGCCGCATCCACCGGGCCGCTGCCGGTTGCCGCCGCACGTTGTTCCGAGCCGCCGATCGACAGGGTGATCTCGGCGCGCGGCGGCTCGCCGGTTTCCGAATGGAAGCGCGAGGCGACCAGCTTGTAGTGTTCGACCTCGGGCGGCCCCATCTCGTCGGAGACGATGGCGTGCAGGTCTTCGTCGAAGATCTCGCGTTTCTTGTCGGCCAGTTCCTTGAAGCGGGCGAAGGCGGTGTTCAGCGCCTCCTCGCTCGCCAGTTCGATGCCCAGCTCGGCGAGCCTGGTCTTGAAGGCGTTGCGCCCCGAGAGCTTGCCGAGCGAAATCTTGTTGGCGTTCCAGCCCACGTCCTCGGCGCGCATGATCTCGTAGGTTTCGCGATGCTTGAGCACGCCGTCCTGGTGGATGCCGGATTCGTGCGCGAAGGCATTGGCGCCGACGATGGCCTTGTTCGGCTGCACGACATAGCCGGTGATCTGCGAGACGAGGCGCGAGGCCGGCACGATCTGTGTGGCGTCGATGCCGGTGTCGACCGGAAACAAGTCCTGGCGCGTGCGCACCGCCATGACGATCTCTTCGACCGCCGCGTTGCCGGCACGCTCGCCGAGCCCGTTGACGGTGCATTCCACCTGGCGCGCGCCGTTCAACACGGCGGCCAGCGAGTTGGCCACCGCCAGGCCAAGGTCGTTGTGGCAGTGCGTCGACCAGATCGCCTTGTCGGCGTTCGGCACGCGTTCGCGCAGGGTCCGGAAAAGCTCGCCCCAGACTTGCGGGATGTTGTAGCCGACGGTGTCGGGGATGTTGAGCGTCTTCGCGCCGGCATGGATGACAGCTTCAAGGACGCGGCAGAGGAAATCGGTCTCCGAGCGGCCGGCGTCCTCGGGCGAAAACTCGACGTCGTCGGTGTACTGGCGCGCCCATTGCACCGCCTTGACGGCCTGTTCGATGACCTGCTCGGGCGCCATGCGCAGCTTCATCTTCATGTGGATCGGCGAAGTCGCGATGAAGGTGTGGATGCGCCCGCGCGCCGCCGGGCGGATGGCCTCGCCGGTGCGCTCGATGTCCTTCTCGTTGGCGCGCGCCAGGCCGCAGACGGTCGATTCCCTGATCGCCTCGGCGATTGCGCGCACCGACTCGAAGTCGCCCGGCGATGCCGCCGGAAATCCCGCCTCGATGATGTCGACGCGCATCTTCTCGAGCTGGCGGGCGACGCGCAGCTTCTCCTCGCGCGTCATCGCCGCGCCGGGGCTTTGTTCGCCGTCGCGCAAGGTGGTGTCGAAAATCAGCAGGCGTTCCTTGGCCATGGTCATTCTCCTTCGGGTGCGGCGCGTTTCCTGCGCTTCAACCAGTCGGTCGCGCACAGCACGTAGCCCGACAGCGCGTAGGCGAGGAAGAGTGCGAAGAGCACGCCGGGCGGGTAGCTCGACACCAGTGCGAAGCCCAGCGCGATGGCGGCCACCACCATGAAGGGCACGCTCTTCCTCAGATTGATGTCCTTGCCCGACCAGTAGCGGATGTTGCTCACCATGGTGATGCCGGCGAAGATGGTCAGCACGCAGGCATACCAGCGTGCTTCGTGGCCGGTCCAGTCATTGTCGAGCAGCACCCAGACCAGGCCGGCGATCAGCGCGGCGGCGGCCGGACTGGGCAGGCCCTGGAACCAGCGCTTGTCGGTCACTTCGAGGTTGGTGTTGAAGCGCGCCAGGCGCAGGGCGGCGCCGGCGCAGTAGATGAAGGCGGCGATCCAGCCCAGCTTGCCGAGATCCTTGAGCGCCCAGACGTAGATGACCAGCGCCGGCGCGGCGCCGAAGGAAACCATGTCGGAAAGCGAGTCGTATTCCGCGCCGAAGGCGCTCTGCGTGCGCGTCAGCCGCGCCACGCGGCCGTCGAGGCCGTCGAAGACCATGGCGACGAAAATCGCCACCGCGGCGATCTCGAACTTGCCGTTCATCGCCTGCACGATGGCGAAGAAGCCGGAGAACAGCGCCGCCGTCGTCAGCGCGTTGGGCAGCAGGTAGATGCCGCGCCGTCGCAGTTCCGGGTTGAACAGCGTCTTGCGCGGACGGTAGTCGGGCATCGCCGGCTCCTGCGGGCTAGGGCAATTCGGCGAGGATGGTCGAGGTCGCGCTCACCGTCTCGCCAACGCCGACTTTCACGCGCACGTCCTTCGGCAGGTAGAGGTCGACGCGCGAGCCGAAGCGGATGAAACCGTAGCGCTCGCCGCGCACGAGATCCTTGCCGGCTTCGACGTAGCAGAGGATGCGCCGCGCGATGAGACCGGCGACCTGCACGCAGGTCACGTCCTGGCCGTCGGCGGTGCGGATGTGCAGGGCATTGCGCTCGTTCTCGACCGAAGCCTTGTCGAGGTCGGCATTGACGAACTTGCCGGGGTGGTACCAGCGCCGGATCACCGTGCCATCGACCGGGCTGCGGTTCGAATGGACGTTGAAGACGTTCATGAACACGCTGATCTTCAGGCAGTCGCGGTCGAGCCACGGGTCGCGCGTCGGCTCGATGACGACGATGCGGCCGTCGGCGGGCGAGAGCACGCTTTTCGCATCGCCGGCGACGACGCGCGCCGGGTCACGGAAGAATTGCAGGATGAAGAGCGTGACGATCCAGAACGGGATCGACCACGCCCAGCCGGCAAACCACGTCGCCAACAGCGCGACGAGGACAAAGACGCGCAGGAAGGGCCAGCCTTCCTGCGCGATGATGGGGTGAGGATAATGCGGCAAGTCGGTTCTTCGCTCAGTTCTTCGACTTGTCGACCAGGGCCTTGGCCTTGATCCACGGCATCATGGCGCGTAACTCCTCGCCGACCTGCTCGATCGGGTGCGCCGCGGTCAGGCGGCGGCGCGCCGTCATGGCCGGGTAGTTGGTGCGGCCTTCGAGAATGAACATCTTGGCGTAGTCGCCGTTCTGGATGCGCTTCAACGCATTCTTCATGGCGGCGCGCGCCTCGGGGCCGATCACCTCGGGGCCGGTGACGTATTCGCCATACTCGGCGTTGTTCGAGATCGAGTAGTTCATGTTGGCGATGCCGCCTTCGAAGATCAGGTCGACGATCAGCTTCACTTCGTGCAGACACTCGAAGTAGGCCATCTCGGGCGCGTAGCCGGCCTCGGTGAGCGTCTCGTAGCCGGCCTTGATGAGTTCGACGAGGCCGCCGCACAGCACGGCCTGTTCGCCGAACAGGTCGGTCTCGGTTTCCTCGCGGAAGTTGGTCTCGATCACGCCGCCCTTGGTGCCGCCGTTGGCGGCGGCGTAGGACAGGGCCACATCCTTGGCCTTGCCGGACTGGTCCTGATGCACGGCGATCAGCGAGGGCACGCCGCCGCCGCGCAGGTATTCGGAACGCACGGTATGGCCAGGGCCCTTGGGGGCAACCATGATGACATCCACATCGGCGCGCGGCACGACCTGGTTGTAATGCACGTTGAAGCCGTGGGCGAAGGCCAGCGTGGCGCCTTTCTTCATGTTCGGCTCGACGTCGGCGTAATAGACGGACGGGATGGTCTCGTCGGGCAACAGCATCATGACGACATCGGCATCCTTGACGGCCTTGGCCACTTCCTCGACCTTCAGGCCGGCCTTCTTGGCCTTGTCCCAGCTGGCGCCGCCCTTCCTCAGGCCGACGGTGACCTTGACGCCGGAGTCCTTGAGGTTTTGCGCATGCGCATGACCCTGCGAGCCGTAACCGACGATGGTGACTTTCTTGCCCTTGATGAGCGAAAGGTCGGCGTCCTTGTCGTAATAAACTTTCATGGTTTTCCTTTGAATTTTCAGGTAATTACAAAATCAGACTTTGAGAATGCGGTCGCCGCGGCCGATGCCGCAAACGCCCGTGCGCACGGTTTCGAGGATCAGCGAACGGTCGATGGCGTTGATGAAGGAATCGAGCTTGAGCGTGTTGCCCGTCAGCTCGATGACGTAGGAAGACTCCGTCACGTCGATGATGTGGCCGCGGAAGATGTCGGCGACCCGCTTCATCTCCTCGCGGTCCTTGCCGGTGGCGCGCACCTTGACGAGCATCAGCTCGCGCTCGATGTGCGCGGCCTCGGAGAGGTCGACCACCTTGACGATGTCGATCAGCTTGTTGAGCTGCTTGGTGATCTGTTCGATGATGTCGTCGGAGCCGATGCTGACGATGGTCATGCGCGACAGCGAGGCGTCTTCGGTCGGCGCGACGGTGAGCGACTCGATGTTGTAGCCGCGCGCGGAGAACAGGCCGGAGACGCGCGACAGCGCGCCGGCTTCGTTTTCGATGAGGATGGAGATGATGTGGCGCATGATCAGAGTTCCTCCGCCAGGATCATTTCCGACAGGCCCTTGCCCGCCGCGACCATCGGGAAGACGTTGGCGGTCTTGTCGGTCAGGAAGTCGAGAAAGACCAGATCGTTCTTGTGCTTGACGAAGGCCTCCTTGAGCGCCGGCTCGACGTCGGCCGGCCGGGTGACGCGGATGCCGACATGGCCATAGGCCTCGGCGAGCTTGACGAAATCGGGCAGCGCATCGACGTAGGATTCGGCGTAGCGGTTGCCGTGGAACATCTGCTGCCACTGGCGCACCATGCCGAGATAGCCGTTGTTCAGGCAGAGGATCTTGACCGGCAGGTGGAACTGCTTGCAGGTCGAGAGTTCCTGGATGTTCATCTGGATCGAGCCCTCGCCGGTGATGCAGGCGACCGTCGCCTTCGGGTTGGCGAAGCGCACGCCCATCGCCGCCGGCAGGCCGAAGCCCATGGTGCCGAGACCACCGGAATTGATCCAGCGGCGCGGCTTGTCGAACTTGTAGTACTGCGCGGCCCACATCTGGTGCTGGCCGACGTCGGAAGTCACGAAGGCGTCGCCGCCGGTCACCTCGTAGAGTTTCTCGACGACGTACTGCGGCATGATCAGCTCGTCGCCCATCTTGTACTTGAGCGAGTCCTTGCCGCGCCACTCCTCGATCTGCTTCCACCAGGACGCCAGGTGCTTCGCATCCGGCCTGCCCTCGCTGGTCTCGATCTGCTTGATGATCTCGTCGAGCACATCGGGTACGTTGCCGACGATCGGCACGTCGACGCGCACGCGCTTGGAGATCGAAGACGGGTCGATATCGACATGGATGATCTTGCGGCTGACGCGGCCGAAATGCTCGGGATTGCCGATCACGCGATCGTCGAAGCGCGCGCCGATGGCGAGCAGCACGTCGCATTCCTGCATGGCCATGTTCGCCTCGTAGGTGCCATGCATACCGAGCATGCCGAGGTGCTGGCGGTCGGTGGCGGGGTAGGCGCCCAGACCCATCAGCGTCTGGGTGATCGGGTAGCCGAGCATGCGCGTCAGCCTGGTCAGCTTGTCGTCCGCATCGGAGAGGATGACGCCGCCGCCGGTGTAGATCATCGGGCGCTTGGCATCCAGCAGCAGCTGCACGGCCTTTTTGATCTGGCCGGTATGCCCCTTCACCACCGGGTTGTAGGAGCGCATCGCCACCGATTTCGGGTAATGGAACTCGGTCTTATGGATCGTGATGTCCTTCGGGATATCCACCAGCACCGGGCCGGGACGACCGGTCTTTGCCAGATAGAAGGCCTTCTTGATGGTCAGGGCGAGATCCTTGACGTCCTTGACGAGGAAGTTGTGCTTGACGCAAGGGCGCGTGATGCCGACGGTGTCCGCTTCCTGGAAGGCATCCTGGCCGATGTAGGCCGTGGGTACCTGGCCGGTGATGACCACCAGCGGAATCGAGTCGCAATAGGCGGTGGCGATGCCGGTGACGGCGTTGGTGACGCCCGGCCCGGAAGTGACCATGCAGACGCCGACCTTGTTGGACGAGCGCGAATAGGCATCGGCCGCGTGTACGGCTGCCTGCTCATGACGGACCAGGATATGCTTGACCTGATCCTGCTTGAACAGCTCGTCATAGATGAACAACACCGAACCGCCAGGGTAGCCGAACACGTGCTCGACCTTTTCTTCCTGGAGGCACCTGATTACAATCTCTGCGCCCGTCAGTTGCATGCTTTCGTTTCCGTCGTTGCCGGGTCAACCCCGAAACGCGCAACAATACTTGACACTCACGTGGCTGGTCAAGGTTTGCCAGCCAATTTATCCCCGACCGCCGACCGATTTTGGCCTCCCGCTCCCAGCTTTCCGATTTTCTCGCCGGCGTCGAGCGGCGCGCCTTCAGGCAGGCGCTGTTCGCCGTGCGCGACGAGGAGGCCGCGCTCGACATCGTGCAGGATGCCATGCTGCGCCTGGCCGAACACTACGGCGAGCGTCCCGTGGCCGAGTTGCCGCTGCTGTTCCAGCGCATCCTGCAGAACGCCATCCGCGACTTCTACCGGCGCGCCCGCGTGCGCGCGGCGCACTTCCTGCCGCTGGTGGCGCTCGACGCCGGCGAGGAAGATGCCCCCGACCCGCTCGACGCGATAGAAATCGACCCCGCGCTGACACCCTTTCCCACCCCGCATGCCGCGCTCCTGCAGGCCGAAACCCTGCAACTGATCGAAAACGCCCTGCGGAACCTGCCGCCGCGTCAACGCGAAGCCTTTCTGCTGCGTTACTGGGAAGGCCTCGACATCGCCGCCACGGCAACCGTCATGGGTTGTTCCGAAGGCAGCGTCAAGACCCACTGTTCGCGCGCCACCCACGCCCTGGCGATCGCCCTGGAAGCGAAAGGAGTCCGACCATGAGCCGCGAAGAACAATTTGCCCGCCGCATCTGCCATCTGCTCGACCGCGGCGTCGACACGCTCGACCCGGCCGTGGCCGAGCGTCTCCGCGCCGCGCGCTGGCGTGCGCTGGAAAGCCGGTCGGTGCGCGCCGGCGCGCCCGACTTCGCGATAGTCGGTGCTGGCGGCACGGCGAGCATCGGCGGCGGCCGGCCGTTGCGCATGGTGCTGCTGTTGCTCGCGCTCGTCCTCGTCAGCGTCGCCGCTTACCACTGGAACGGCTTCGAGCAGGCCGCCAACCACGAGGCGATCGACACTGCGCTGCTCGCCGACGACCTGCCGCCCAGGGCCTACCTCGATCCCGGATTCCGGACATGGCTTTCCCACTACGCACAACACTCGCGCTGATCTGCGGCCTGCTGCTCGCTTCGGCGACCTTCGCCGCGCTACCCGAGCTGGCGCAGCCGAACTGGTCCGAGCTCACCGAGCGCCAGCGCGAGATTCTTGCCCCGCTCGCCGGCGACTGGGGCGAGATGGAGGCTTTCCGTCGCAAGAAATGGCTGGGCATCGCGGAACGCTTTCCGGCCATGTCCCCGCAGGAGCAGGAGCGCATCCGCCAGCGCATGCGCGAGTGGGCCGCCCTGAGTCCCGAGGAACGCCAGCAGGCGCGTGAAAAATACAAGACGCTGCAGCGCGTCAGCCCGGAACTGCGCGAATCGCTGCGCCAGAATTGGGAGGACTACAAGTCGCTGCCGCCGGAGGAGAAAAAGCGTTTGCAGGAGGATGCGGTGCGGCGTCCCCCCGTCAGCACCATGCCGCCGCCGGCCGGCCTGCCGAAACTGCGGGAGCGCAGCACGCCGTGAACCCGTCCCTCCCCGAAATGCGGCGCCTGCACGGCGAACCCGCCAGCTTGCGGCGGCGCTTCGCCAGCATGGCCTACGAACTGTTCCTGTTGCTGGGCATTCTCGCGGCGCTCGCCATCCCGCTGGTTTTTTTCAGCGCCTTGCGTGATGCGCCGGTCTCGATCGCCGTCATGCGCGTCTATGTCTTCCTTGGCCTCGCCGCCTACTTTCTTTGGCACTGGCAGGGGGGGCGACAAACCCTGGCCATGCGTACCTGGCGGCTGCACATCGTCGACGCGAACGGCCTGCCGCCGCGCCTGATGCAGCTTGTGCTGCGCTATACCCTGGCCTGGCCGAGCATCCTGCTGTTCGGCGCCGGGCTGCTCTGGGCGCTGGTCGACCGTGATCGCCAGTTCCTGCACGACCGACTGGCCGGTACGCGCGTCATCGTCGTTCCACCCACCACAGCATCGCCGCCGCCGCCAGCAGGAACATGAGGCTCGGCGTCGCCGCCGCCACCAGCGGTCGCCAGCTGTTGATCACTCCCAGATGCGAAAACATGCCGTTGAGCATGTGGAAGACGATGCCCAGCATCACGCCGGCGAACACCTTTACGCTCACCGCGGTGAGGCGGTCCTGGCTGTAGGCGAAAGGCAGGGCGAGCGCCATCATCACCAGCGCGGCCAGGGGATAGGTCAGTTTTTTCCACAACGCGATCTCGTAGCGCTGGGTCTTTTGCCGGTTGTCCGCCAGGTGGCGAATGTAGCGATACAGCGTCGTCAGCGTCATGCGTTCCGGCACGACCAGCAGCACGGAAAGGATGTTCGGGTTGAGTGCCGAATTCCATTGCAGGGTGTCCAGTTGCCGCGTGGTGGCGACATCCCCGTCGATCAGCGTTTGCGCGACGTTGGCGAGCGTCCAGTGGCCGGCCTGGTCGTAACGTCCAGTCTCCGCCTCGCTGATCGACTGCAGGCGGTTTTGTTCGTCGAACGCGAACACGCGCACGCCGCGCAGGCTGACGTCGGGCAGCACATCGCGCACGTTGATGAAGGCCTGGCCATCCTTGACCCAGAGGCCGGACCGGAATTCCTGGGCGACGAGATTGCCGGTCGCCGCCAGGCGCAACTGCTGCGCGGCGCGCGCAGCCGGCGGGGCGACGAACTCGCCGATCAGGAAGATCAGGAGCGCGAACACTGCGCCGATTTTCGCCAATGTGCCGAGCAGCGCCGGTGTCGACAGGCCGGCGGTGCGCAGCACGGTGATCTCGGCGTGGCGCGCCAGCAGGGTCAGGGCGTACAGGGTGCCGATCAGCACGGCAATCGGCAGGATCTCGTAGGCGCGCCCCGGCAGGGTCAGCGCGACGTAGCCGAAGGCATGTTCGAAGCGGTAGCCCTGGCGGCCGACCTGTTCCATTTCGTGGATCAGGTCGAAAAAGGCGAACAGGGCCAGGAAAGCGGCCAGCACCAGGGCGGTGGTGCCGGCGATTTCGCGCGCCAGGTGGCGCTCGTAGGTCTTGAAGGCCATCTCAGCGTCCCCTGCGCCAGCTTGCGGCGGTGGCGAGGCGCCAGCGGAACAGCAGCACGAGCGCGACGAACATCGCCAGATGCACCGCGCCGGCGCCGACGGCGAACGACAGGCGGCCCTGCGCCACCCAGGCCTGGCTGACCGACAGCAGGTTGCTGTAGGTCATGAAGGTCAGCAGGGCGAGGATCAGGTTGTTGGTGCGGCCGGCGCGCGGATTGACGAAGGACAGCGGAATCGCCAGCAGCGCCAGCAGCAGCGCGGAGAGCGGCACGCCCAATCGCCAGGCCAGCTCGCCGCGATTGACGGCGCTCGGGTTGCGCAGCAGTTCCAGGCTGGACAGTTGCTTGTGATTGAGGACGCTGCCGCGACTTTCCTGCGTTTCCGTGCGGATGGCATAGCGGGCGAATTCAAGGATGCGATATTCGGCCGATCCCGCCGTCGTCTCGTAACGCCGGCCGTCGGTGAGCACCACGAACTTGTCGCCGTTGGGTGCGATCTCGGTATGGCCGCCCGCCGCGACGATCACGCCGAGGCGGCCGTGGTGCATCGAGCTGACGAACACGTTGCCGACACCGATTTCCTCGCCGGCCGCATCGGTGAGGGATTCAATGAAGAACACGCGGTCGCCGCGCGCGGATTCGTTGAAGGTGCCGGGGCTGACGCGCGCGACGTCGTCGCGCTGGTCCATGCGATCCTGGTATTCGGCGCGCTTGGAGAGCGCCCAGGGCGAGAGAAACAGCGCCAGCACCGCGATGACCGCCACCACCGGCAATGCGAAGCGCAGCACCGGGCGAATCCAGGCGGTCAACGGCAGGCCCGAGGAAAACCAGATCGCCATTTCGGAATCACGATAGGCGCGCGCGAGCGACAGCAAGATGGCGACGAACAGGGTGAGCGAGAGCAGGACCGGCAGGTAGTTCAGCGCGGAAAAGCCCAGCAGTGCCGCCACCGCTTCGGAAGCGATGCGTCCGCCCGCCGCCTGGCCGAGCAGGCGCACGAGCTGGGTCGTTATCAGGATCGCGAACAGCACGACGAAGACCGCCGCCGCGGTCTGGGCGAATTCGCGCTGCGCCGAGCGCAGGAAAATCATGGTCGGGCCGTCAGGGAGGTTGGGCGTTGCCCCGGGAAATGCGGTGACGACGCGAAAATTGCTTAAACTTCACGTTTTTCCAATTCCCAGGAGCTTGCGGTGGAATTTAGCATAAAGAGCGGTAGCCCGGAAAAGCAGCGCACGGCCTGTGTCGTCGTCGGCGTCTTCGAAACACGCAAACTTTCCCTGCCCGCGGAGCTGCTCGACCACGCCGCACACGGCTTTCTCTCCGACCTGTTGCGGCGCGGCGACATGGAAGGCAAGGCCGGTAGCGTGCTGCTGTTGCAGAAAATTCCCGGCATCGAGGCCGAACGTGTCCTGCTGGTCGGGCTCGGCAAGGAGCGCGAATTCCGCGAGAACGAATACCGTGCGGCCATCGCCACGGCGGTGCGCACGCTCAACGAAACCGGCGGGTTCGACGGTACCCTTACCCTGACCGAACTGCCCCTGAAAAAGCGCGACGTCGCCTGGCGCGTGCGGCAGGCCGTGCTCGTCGTCACCGAAACGCTCTACCGCTTCGACCAGCTCAAGTCGAAGAAGGACGCCGTGCGCCGCCCGCTGCGCAAACTCACCTTCGGCGTCGAGCGCCGCACCGAGCTGGCCGCCGCCGAGCGGGCGCTTGCCGAAGGCCGGGCCATCGCGGCCGGCATGCAGTTCATGAAGGATCTCGCCAACCTGCCGGGCAACCTGTGCACGCCGACCTATCTCGCCGAGCAGGCGCGCGCGCTCGCCGCCGAGCTGGCGCTCGAGGTGGAGGTGCTCGGACGCGAGGACATGGCCCGGCTGGGCATGCATTCGCTGCTGGCCGTCGCCCAGGGTTCGCACCAGCCGCCGCAATTCATCGTCCTCGAGCACCGCGGCGGCAAGACGGGCGAGAAGCCGGTGGTTCTCGTCGGCAAGGGCGTCACCTTCGATACCGGCGGCATTTCGCTCAAGCCCGCGCCCGAGATGGACGAGATGAAGTTCGACATGTCGGGCGCCGCCAGCGTGCTGGCGGCCATGAAGGCGGCCGCCTTGCTGAAGCTGCCGCTCAACGTCGTCGCCCTCGTGCCGGCCGTCGAGAACATGCCCGGCGGCGGCGCGACGCGGCCGGGCGACGTCGTCACCTCGATGTCCGGGCAGACCATCGAAATTCTCAACACCGACGCCGAAGGCCGCCTGATCCTGTGCGACGCGCTGACCTACGCCGAGCATTACGAACCGGCCTGCGTCGTCGATGTCGCCACGCTGACCGGCGCCTGCGTGATCGCGCTCGGCCATGTCGTCAGCGGCCTGCTCGCCAACGACGATGCGCTCGCCCGCGAGCTGCTCGACGCCGGCCACGCCGGTTGGGACCGCGCCTGGCAGCTGCCGCTGCTCGACGACTACCAGGAATTGCTGAAGAGCAATTTCGCCGACATGGGCAACATCGGCGGCCGCGCCGCCGGCACCATCACCGCCGCCGCCTTCCTCTCCCGCTTCACGAAAAAATACGATTGGGCGCACCTCGACATCGCCGGCACCGCCTACAAGTCGGGCAAGGAGAAGGGCTCGACCGGCCGGCCGGTGCCGCTGCTGACGCACTTCCTGCTGGCGCGGGCCGCCAAAGTCGGCGCTGGCGAACCGGCGCCGGCCGGCCGGTGACGCGGATTTCCTTCCTGCACGGCGCGGCCGAGCGCATTCCGGCCGCCGCGCGCTGGCTGCGCGACGCCTGGCAGCGCCGCGAGCCGGTCGTCGTCTTCGTGCCGGACGAGTCGGCGGCGACGCAGCTCGATCGCATCCTGTGGACGCAGCCGGCGCTTTCCTTCGTGCCGCACTGTCGCGCCGATGCGCCGCTGGCCGGCGAGACGCCCATCCTGCTCGCCGCGACCCTCGACGGTGCGCCCCACGACGGCTGCCTGCTCAATCTCGCCGACGCGCTGCCGCCCGGCTTCGCCCGCTTCGAGCATCTGGTGGAAATCGTCAGCGTGGATGACCGCGATCGCCTGCCGGCGCGCGAACGCTACAAGTTTTATCGCGACCGCGGCTATCCGCTGACAAGCACCGACATCTCCGGGGCCCCGGTGTGAGCGAGGAAGCCAACGTCTTCGATCAGGCCGACGCGCTGATGCAGCGCCATCGTCGCTATGTCGCCGCGTCGCCCGAACTTCACGCGCCTGTCGTCGCGCCCGTGCCCGCACCCGTCGAACCGGCAAGCGCCCCCGGGCCGGAACCCGCGCAGGAAGCGCAAGCCCCGCGCGCGGATGAAACCGACCTTCCCGTGCTGACCGACATCGTCGCCGTCGCGACGGATAGGCCGGCAACGGCTGCGGAACGCGTCGGCGCGGTGCTCGATCACTGGCTGGAAGGCGCCCTGCCCGCCGCCATCGACCACGCGGCGGACAGGCTGCTGACCGAACTCGCCGCCCGCGCCCGCGACGAACTGCTGCCCCAACTCATCGAAACGCTGAATCATCATGGAACTCGCCAAAAGCTTTGAACCCGCCGACATCGAAAAACGCTGGTATCCCGTCTGGGAATCGTCCGGCCATTTCGCCGCCGGACTCGACACGACCAGGCAGGACAATTTCTGCATCCTGCTGCCGCCGCCGAATGTCACCGGCACCCTGCACATGGGCCACGGCTTCAACCAGGCGATCATGGATGCGCTGACGCGCTACCACCGCATGCGCGGCGCCAACACGCTGTGGCAGCCGGGCACCGACCACGCCGGCATCGCCACGCAGATCGTCGTCGAGCGCCAGCTGGATGCGCAGGGCGTTTCGCGCCACGAGCTCGGCCGTGAAAAATTCCTCGAAAAGGTCTGGGAATGGAAGGCGTATTCCGGCGGCACCATCACGCGCCAGATGCGCCGGCTCGGGACTTCTCCCGATTGGTCGCGCGAGCGCTTCACCATGGATGCCGGCCTGTCGAAGATCGTCACCGAGACCTTCGTCCGCCTCTACAAGGAGGGCCTGATCTATCGCGGCAAGCGCCTCGTCAACTGGGATCCGAAGCTCCTGACCGCCGTCTCCGACCTCGAAGTGGTCAGCGAGGAGGAAGACGGCTTCATGTGGGAGATCAGCTATCCCTTCGCCTGCGGAAACGGAAGCCTGACCGTCGCCACAACGCGTCCCGAGACTATGCTTGGCGACGTTGCCGTCGCGGTCAATCCCGACGACGAACGCTACCGGCATCTCGTCGGCAAGCATGTCCAGCTGCCGCTCACCGGCCGCACGATTCCGGTCATCGCCGACGCCTACGTCGACAAGGCATTCGGCACCGGCTGCGTCAAGATCACGCCCGCCCACGACTTCAACGACTGGCAGGTCGGTCACCGCCACGGCCTGACGCCGCTTTCGATCTTCACCCTCGACGCGCGCATCAACGAACACGGCCCCGAGAAATATCGCGGCATGGACCGCTACGACGCGCGCAAAGCCATCGTCGCCGACCTCGACGCCGCCGGGCTGCTCGTCTCGACCAAGCCGCACAAGCTGATGGTGCCGCGCGGCGATCGCACCGGCGTGGTCATTGAGCCGATGCTGACCGACCAGTGGTTCGTCGCCATGTCCAAGCCCGGCCACGACGGCAAGAGCATCGCCGCCAAGGCGCTCGAATGTGTCGCCAGCGGCGCGATCAAGTTCGTGCCGGAAAACTGGGTGAACACCTACAACCAGTGGCTCAACAACATCCAGGACTGGTGTATTTCCCGTCAATTGTGGTGGGGCCACCAGATCCCGGCGTGGTACAGCGACGACGGCCGCGTCTGGGTCGCTCACGACGAAGCAGAAGCCTACGAACAGGCGAAACACGACGGCTACACCGGCGGCCTGGCGCGCGACCCCGACGTGCTCGACACCTGGTATTCCTCCGCCCTGTGGCCGTTCTCGACGCTCGACTGGACGCCCGAATGGCCGCAAAAGTCGAATCCCGCGCTCGATCTCTATCTGCCCTCGACGGTGCTCGTCACCGGCTTCGACATCATCTTTTTCTGGGTGGCGCGCATGGTGATGATGACCAGGCACATCACCGGCAAGATTCCCTTCAAGCACGTCTATGTGCATGGCCTGATCCGCGATGCGGAAGGCCAGAAGATGAGCAAGTCGAAGGGTAACGTGCTCGACCCGATCGACCTGATCGATGGCATTGGCATCGACGAACTGGTAAAGAAACGCACCACCGGGCTAATGAATCCAAAGGACGCGCCCAAGATCGAGAAGCGTACTCGCAAGGAATATCCGGACGGTATTCCCGCCTTCGGCACCGATGCGCTGCGCTTCACCTTCCTTTCGCTCGCCTCGCCCGGCCGCGACATCAAGTTCGACATGCAGCGCTGCGAGGGCTATCGCAACTTCTGCAACAAGCTGTGGAACGCCACGCGCTTCGTGCTGATGAACTGCGAAGGCAAGGATTGCGGCCTAAGCGGCTCGTGCAGTGCGGGTACGCTGGACTTTTCGCCCGCCGACCGCTGGATCGTCAGCCAGTTGCAGCGCACGGAAGCGGACGTCGCCAAACATTTCGCCGACTATCGTTTCGACCTGCTGGCCAAGGCCATCTACGAGTTCGTTTGGGACGAGTATTGCGATTGGTATCTCGAACTTGCCAAGGTGCAACTCCAGCACGGAACCGAGGCGCAACAGCGGGCGACGCGCCGCACGCTGCTGCGCGTGCTCGAAACCGTGTTGCGGCTCGCCCACCCGTTGATTCCCTTCATCACCGAGGAATTGTGGCAAACCGTCGCGCCACTGGCCGGTCGCGCGAAAGTCGGCGCCGGCAGGACGGCGACTGATTTGCCAACCATCATGCGGCAAGCCTACCCCACCTCGAATGCCGAGCGGATGGATGTCGATGCCGAAGCCTGGGTGGCGACGCTCAAGTCGCTGGTCACCGCCTGCCGCAGCCTGCGCGGCGAGATGAACATTTCGCCCGCGCAGAAGGTGCCGCTGGTCGTCGCCGGCGATGTCGCTGCCCTGACCGGCTATGCGCCCTATCTCGCGGCCCTGGCCAAGCTGTCCGAGGTTGCCGCCGTCGCGGTGCTGCCCGACAACGATGCGCCGGTGCAAATCGTCGGCGACTTCCGCCTGATGTTGAAGATCGAGATCGACGTCGCCGCCGAGAAGGAGCGCCTGGCGAAGGAAATCGCCCGCATCGAGGGCGAAATCGCCAAGTGCGAAAAGAAGCTGGCAACGGAAAGCTTTGTCGCTCGCGCGCCGGCGGCGGTGGTCGAACAGGAGCGCGAGCGGCTGGCGGGGTTCGACAGTCTGCGCCAGAGCCTTGTTAACCAGATGAAGAAATACAAATAGTCAGCGTGCAGATCTGACCCCGCCGCGCAGGCGTCGTTGGCCTGTCTCAGTTCGGCTTTTCGTAGTTGCCGCCCGCCACTTTCGCCATCATGGCCGCCGTGCTGTCGGGGTGGCTGGAGATGCCCATGAACTGGAACATGCCGAGGTCGGGCCAGGCGAGCGCGGTGCGGTAGCGGGCGAACAGGGCGTAGGCCTTGTTGTCGATGACGTAGATTTCCCAGGGCAGGGCGGCGATGTGGTCGGGGCCGATTTTCTTCGCCCACCAGCTTTCGCCGTTTTCCGGGTCGTTGGTGGCGACGCCGAAGACGGCGAGCTTCTTGTCTTCGTTCACGATTTCATAGACCCTGGCGGTCTTGGCGATGCCTTGTGCGAGGTTGTCGCGGATGGTTTTGACGGCGGCGGCGAAGTTTTCGTGGGCTTTGAGTTCGCTTTTGTCGTGGAAGCGTTCCATGCCGGCCATGTAGCGGTATTTCGGCAGGTCGTCGGGCTTGACGTTGCCGCCGAAGGGTTTGCCGGCGCCGAGGGCCTGTTGCAGTTTGTCGCCGGTGGCTTTCACGGCGGCTTCGGCCTTGGGGTAGTTGTCGCGCAGGTAGGCGCGCTGCCAGTATTCGAGGTTCTGGTAGCTGACCGTGCCGTCGGCCTTGACGCCGATGCGGATGGGCAGGCCGACGACGGCGTGGCCGCCGATCTGGGTGAGGGCGGCGCTGAAGGCCGGTTCGGTGACGATGACCGTGCCGTGTCCCGGGATGCCGGGCGGCGCATGCCGGCCGATCACCGCAAACCCGGCCGCCGTCA
>CAZGOH010000021.1:0-9814 GCA_964527195.1 uncultured Methyloversatilis sp. | reverse complement strand
CCCGGGATGCCGGGCGGCGCATGCCGGCCGATCACCGCAAACCCGGCCGCCGTCATGGCGGCATTCAGGTCGCCCCCCACAACCTTGTCGCCGCCGACATAGGGTTGCAAGGCATGCGCCAGCAAGGAAAAAGCGGCCAGCGCCGCACCAGCGATCAGTTTTTTCATGGGTCTCCTCCGAGGGGTTTTATGTCGTTATGCGGATAAGAAAAAGGCCGGCGAGGCCGGCCTTTGGTGTTGCGGGGTAATGCTCAGTCAAACTTGATGCTGTAACCGACACCCAGCGAGTTCTGGTACATCCTGATGTTGGCTTCGCCAGTGTTGACCAAAGGCGCTAATGATCCTGACCCATTGACCGTCTTCTTGAATGCATGCATATAGCTGACAGTTAACTCGCTTTTGTTCGCCATCGTCCAAGTGGCCCCCAATGTCAGATGATTCTCGACGACACCGGGTGCGAGTATGTTGAACATAGTCTCTCTCGCAGGCACAGGCTGCCTGTTGGTACTCAGCCCAGCTCGCAACGTAAGGTTTGGACTGTACTCGTAACTGGCCCCCAGCTTATAGACCGTCATGTCCCGCCAACCAAACCCCGCACCATTATCAGCACCTAACGGGGTGCCGGGAGGCGCGAAAACGCTATTTGCAACGGACCTGACACTACCGTAATTGATTTGCTGAATATCAGCCGCTACCGTCAACTTGGGGGTCGCCTTGACGGCAATGCCAAACCCGTAGTTCTCGGGAATGTCGAACCCGCCTTGCTCGGCAAAGAGTTCCTTGTACTTGCCGAACTTGTCCATCTTCATTCTGGACGCATAGGTTGCACCCAGCGTCACGTTTTCTGTGATCTTGCCGGTCCAGCCCAGGCGAAGGCCCCAACCATCGGATTTGTCGTAGCCATTATTGGTCAAAAAGGCGGTCGAGGCGCTTGGAGTCCATCCTGCAAAACCTTCCAGGCCAAACGCGCCGAAACGTTGGTAACCGTAAACGAGCGAGACCCCGACAGAATGATCCTTGTTTAACTTCATCGCGAAGGTTGGAGCGATGAACAACTGTTCAAGGTTGATTCCGGTCGGAGCAACACTGCCCATGTTTGCAAACGGGCTGGTGTTGTAACGGGTATTCATACCGCCATTGCCATATATGGCAAGGCCGACCGCCATGCCATTAGCAAGCTGCCGGTTGTAGCCGAATTCGGGAATCAAGAAGCCTTTATCTCCATCACCGCTGTACGAGCCGTCAGTCATGGCCCCTGTCGAAGAGTTAACAATATCAGTCCCCCGCCTCGGCATGAAGTAATCCACACCCACATCCAGTCGGCTGCCGATTTCGGTGATGCCGGCCGGGTTGGTCGCGGCGGCGAGCGCGTCTTGCGGCAGGGCGATGCCTACGCCAGCCATGCCTTTGGCTTTCATGCCGTAGCCGTGCGAGAAATAGCCGTTCGTCGCGAATGCCGAGGTCGAAAGGCCGGCGATGGCGATCAGTGCTGCAAGCTTCTTGAGTTTCATCGTGTCTCCCCCTTGAATGGGTTGTGGTGGTTGCGTCAGATGAACAGCGTGACGTCGGCTTTTTGCGCGACGGGCAGGAACGAGGCGGCACCGACGTAGTCCATGCCGTCTACGAAATCGTTGTGGTCGAAGCCGAACAGCTCGACGGTCATCTGGCAGACGACGAACTTGACGCCGGCTTCCTGCGAAAGTTCGCGCAGCTCGGCGATGCCGGCCACGCCGTTGTTCTTGATGGTCTGCTTCATCAGCGTGGTGGCCATCGCCTCGAAGCCGGGAATGTTCGACTGGACGATGTTCGGGATATTCCAGTTGATGCCCTTGAACCAGTCCGGGCCGAAGGGCATTTTCATCGGCATGCCGGGGTTACCGAGCGGGCTGACCTGCAGGTCGGAAACATCCTTCTTGACCAGGTTGAGGCCGTAGAAGGTGAAAAAGCAGGTGACATCCCAACCCAGCGCGGCGGCGGTGGACGCCAGGATGAAGGGCGGGTAGGCCCAATCGAGCGTGCCCTTGGTGGCGATGATCGCCATGGAAGGCGTTTTCGACGCCTCGCGCTCCTGCAACAGCGCTTCGAGCCTCTGCGGCAACAAGGCCTCGAGCCGCTGGTTGATCAATTCTTCGAGTTCTGCCTGGGTGGTCATGCAACTCCTCCTCTGCGAGCGTAACGGCGGATCATGCGCCTCACCGCGGCGCAGCATCTAAAAGAATATATTTATACACTTATAAACACAACTATAGAAAATCGGCATCGGATCGCTCCGACGCCGGTTGCTCGCGTCGCGCCGCCGTGCTGCCGGCACCGACTTTGGTCAAGCGCTTACTTGCGCTTGATGAAGTATTCGAATTCCTTGTTGTTCTCGGCGCTCGACAGCAACTCGTTGCCGGTCTGCTTGGCGAAGGCGGCGAAATCCTTGACGGAGCCCGGGTCGGTGGCCAGGATGCGCAGCACCTGGCCGCTGGTCATCTCGCCCAGCGCCTTCTTGGCGCGCAGGATGGGCAGCGGGCAGTTCAGGCCGCGGGCGTCGAGTTCTTTGTCGAAATTCATTCTGAGTCCTCCGGTAATGAGTGGGTTGTTGGAAACGGGTGGGGCAATCATAAGCCGCAAAAGCGTTTAGGGCAATTGCCGCGGATCAATCCGCCGGCATCACGCCACCGACTGGTAGTACAGGTTCTGCGGATGGTTGGCCTGCGCGAAAAAGAACCAGCGTTCGGCCAGCAGGCCGACGTACTGCACGCCGCAAGCCAGCGCCAGCGCGCCGCCTGCCGCCTGGGTGAGGCCGGCGGCCAGCAGCGCCGCCGGTACCACGAAGGCGAGTAGCAGGAAAACCCACTTGACGGAACGCAAGGTCGCGACGCTCGCGCCATGGAAGAACTCGCGCGTGTTGAAAGCGCCGCCCATCATGCCCATGGTCTTTTGCGCGATCTTCGGGTGCTTGATGCCGATGGCCGATTGCAGGGTGGATTTCGGCTTCAGGCGCGCGTTGCGGATCAGCGTGGCGATGCGGCCGACGAAGCCGAGCACGGTGATGATCAGCGCCCAGCCCGCCAGTACCGGCATGACCTCCGGCGCGCTGGCGGCGGCCAGGGCGGCGGCCAGCGTGAAGCCCGAGGCGCCGCCGAGCAGGATGTAGTTGATCACCGTCAGCGGCGTATGCCACTCGCGCAGGAAGCGCAGGCAGGCGTAGATCATGCCGGTGCAGATGAAGAGCGCGAAGGCCAGCACGGTGGCGAGCGTACCGAGCATGGCGGTGATGTTCACCGGCGCGCCGCTGGGCAGCGTGGCGAGCACCGGGTTGATGTCCAGCCCGTGCGCCACGCCGTAGAGAAACAGCGTGCCCATGAAGGCCGGCAGCACGATCACCTCGCGCGACAGCCACGAGGTGCGCCACTGCGTCGCCGCGCGCCAGGCGCGCTCCGGACGCCCGAGGTGAAAGAAGGAGGCGACCAGGCCGAGCGCGAGCAGGACGAAGGCGATGGCGCTGCCGAGGGCATAGAAGCTGCTCGCCTGCGCGGGCAGCAAACCGAAGGCCGCGTAGGACTCGACGGTGAACAAGGCGAGGAACAAGCCCTGACCGGCGCCGATCAAGGTGGTGAGGAAGACAACGGAAAAAGCAGGATGCATATCGATTATTCTCCTTACCAGCTTGTGACATCGTCGAGCGTCGGCTCGGCCTTGCCGGGCTTGGGCTGCTGACGGTCGATCTTGAGCGGATTGTCGGCGCGCTCGAGTTCGTCTTCACGAATGCGAATGTGGGTCTTGCGGCGCGGCAGGTAGTGGTTGGCCGGCTGCGTGCCCCACTCGGGCATCAGCGCATAGCCGCCGTTCTCGCGAATCGCCTTCGACACGTCGGAATCCGGATCATGAATATCGCCGAACAGCCGCGCCGAGGTCGGGCAGGCGCGCACGCAGGCGGGCCGCCGCTCTTCGGCCGTCATCGTCGTGTCGGTGATGCGATCGACGCAGAGGGTGCACTTCTTCATCACCTTCTGGTGCTCGTCGATCTCGCGCGCGCCGTAGGGGCAGGCCCAGGAGCAATACTTGCAGCCGATGCACTTGTCGTAGTCGACGAGGACGATGCCGTCCTCCTTGCGCTTGTAGGAGGCACCCGTCGGGCAGACCGGCACGCAGGGCGGCTCCTCGCAGTGCAGGCAGGACTTCGGGAAATGCACCGTCTCGGTGTTGGGAAACTCGCCGACCTCGAAAGTCTGCACGCGGTTGAAGAAGGTGCCGGTCGGATCCTTGCCGTAGGGATTCTGGTCGACCATCGGGCCGGCCGGGCCGGAGGTGTTCCATTCCTTGCAGTTGGTCACACAGGCGTGGCAGCCAACGCAGACGTTGAGGTCGATGACCAGTGCGAGCTGGGTCATGGCGAGCACTCCAACAGTTCGAGCTGGGTCATTTCTTCGCTCCCGCAAAATAATTCCAGATCGATTTGCGCTCGGGTTGTCCCGGATAGGGCTTCAGCGGCGCGAATTGCGGTTCGGTGATCGCCGTGTCGCCAGCGCCGACTTTCGAAATGCGTACCCGCACGTCGTACCACGCGGCCTGGCCGGTGATCGGGTCGGAGTTGGAGATGCGAGCATTTCCAGAGGGCAACTCCTCGGAAATCAGGTGGTTGAGCAGGAAGCCCTGCTGCGACTCGTTGGCATCCGGGGTCAGGCCCCAGGCGCCGGCAGCTTTCCCGATCGCATTCCAAGTCCACACCGTGCCCGGCTCGACGGCTTCCGAATGCTTCGCCATGCACTTGACCTTGCCCCACTGCGACTCGACCCAGATCCAGTCGCCGTCCTCGATCCCCTGCACGCGCGCAGTATGCGCATTCACGTAGAGCAGGTTATGGGCATGAATCTGCCGCAACCAGGCGTTCTGCGAATCCCACGAGTGATACATCGCCATCGGCCGCTGCGTGATTGCCGCGAGCGGATACTTGTGCTTGTCGCTGACCTGCGCCTCCAGCGTGTCGTAATAGAAGGGCAGCGGATCGAAGAAGGTCTCGACGCGCTTGGCCAGATGTGCCGGCGGCTTGCGCGAAAAACCCTTGCCCTGTGCGGCCTGGCGGAAGCGCATCAGCACTTCCGAGTAGATGTTGATCAGGATCGGTTCGGCGTAGCGCGTGATGCGGTTGCGCTGCGACCACTCGAGGTAGCCCTGGTTCCAGTTGCGCATGTACTGGTAGCTCTTGGGCAGCTCGTAATGGAAGACGCAGCCGTTCTTGGCATACATCTCCCACTGGTTCGGATTCGGTTCGCCGCGCAAGCTTTTCTCGCCGCCCTTGCCGCGCCAGCCGGCGAGGAAGCCGATGCCTGAACCGGCTTCGGTTTCGTAATTGACGATGAAGTCCGGATAGTCGCGGTACTTGCGCTGGCCGTCCTTGGTCGTGAAGGCGGGCAGATTGAGGCGCGAACCGAGCTCGATGATCACTTCCTGGAAGGGCTTGCAGTCGCCGGTCGGCGGCACCACCGGAATGCGCACCGAGTCGACCGGGCCGTCGAACTCGGAGATCGGTCGGTCGAGGATCGACATCACGTCGTGGCGTTCGAGATAGGTCGTATCCGGCAGGATCAGGTCGGCGAAGGCCGTCATCTCGGACTGGAAGGCATCGGCGACGACGATGAACGGAATCTTGTAGTCACCGTTTTCATCTTTGTCGTTGAGCATCTTGCGCACCTCGACGGCGTTCATCGTCGAGTTCCAGGCCATGTTGGCCATGAAGATCAAGAGCGTGTCGATCTGATACGGGTCGCCGCGCCAGGCATTGGTGATGACGTTGTGCATCAGGCCATGCACCGAGAGCGGATACTCCCAGGAGAAGCCCTTGTCGAGGCGCACCGGGCCGCCGTTTTCATCGACAAACAGGTCGTCGGGATCGGCCGGCCAGCCGAGCGCCATGCCGTCGAGCGGCTTGTTGGGCTGCACGGCATTCGGGTGGTTCGGCGTGCGCGCGCAGGGCGGAATCGGCCGCGGGAAGGGCACCTTGTGGCGGAAGCCGCCGGGGCGGTCGATGGTGCCCAACAGCGACATCAGGATACCGAGCGCGCGAATGCTCTGGAAGCCATTGGAGTGTGCCGCCAAACCGCGCATGGCGTGAAAGGCGACCGGGTTGCCCGTCACGGTGGTGTGCTCCTTGCCCCAGCTGTCGGTCCAGGCAATCGGCAACTCGATGCGCTGGTCGCGCGCCGTGACGCCCATCTCGTAGGCCAGGCGGCGGATCGTCTCGGCGGGAATGCCGGTGACGCCCTCGGCCCATGCCGGCGTGTAGTCCTTGACGCGTTCCATCAGCAGCTGGAAGGCCGGCTTGACCGGCGTGCCGTTGATCCTGAACTCGCCGCGCAGGAACGGGTCGGCACCCTCGGCATGCGTGACGACCGGCTTGTTGGTCTGGCGGTCCCACCAGAGCTTGTCCTGCGGGTCGTAGCAGGCCTCTTCCTCGGGCACCTCGGTGCGCAGGAACATGCCGAACTCGTCGCTGGCTTCGTCGCAGTTCACCAGCTCGCCGGCGTTCGAGTAGCGCACCAGAAAATCGCGGTCGTAGAGGCCCTTCTGGATGATCTCGTGGATCACCGCGAGCAGGAAGGCGCCGTCGGTGCCCGGGCGAATCGGCACCCATTCGTCGGCGATGGCCGAGTAGCCGGTGCGCACCGGATTGATCGAGACGAAGCGGCCGCCGTCGCGCTTGAATTTGGCGAGCGCAATCTTCAGCGGGTTGGAGTGATGGTCCTCGGCGGTGCCGATCATCACGAACAGCTTGGCGCGGTCGAGGTCGGGGCCGCCGAATTCCCAGAACGAGCCGCCAATGGTGTAGATCATGCCGGCCGCCATGTTCACCGAACAAAAGCCGCCGTGCGCCGCGTAGTTGGGCGTGCCGAACTGGCGCGCGAACAGGCCGGTGAGCGCCTGCATCTGGTCGCGGCCGGTGAACAGCGCGAACTTCTTCGGGTCGGTGGCGCGTAGCTTGCCGAGCCGCTCGGCCAGCACCGCGAAGGCTTCTTCCCAGGAAATCGGTTCGAACTCGCCCGCACCGCGTTCCGCTCCTGCCTTGCGACGCAAGGGTTTGGTCAGGCGCGCCGGCGAATACTGCTTCATGATGCCGGACGAACCCTTGGCGCAGATCACGCCCTTGTTGAGCGGATGGTCCGGGTTGCCATCGATGTAGCGGACTTCGCCATCGCGCAGGTGCACGCGGATGCCGCAGCGGCAGGCGCACATATAGCAGGTCGTGTTTTTGACTTCCTGCACGGAATGTTGTGTCATCTCTCGGTCGGCCTTTCTGTCCGGTTCTTTATCAGTTTTTTTGCGATATTCTTGCAGCGCGGCTCCCGCCCCACAAGGGAGTTATTTTTATTTCCCGATAAACAGCTTCCGCCGGAAACGTCCCATGCCCCGCCCCATTCCCGAATTCACCGCCCGCGAGAAGAACCTGGTCGCCCGGACGCTGGCCGAACGCTTCGACCAGCCGATCACCGTGCAGCCGACCCGCTCGGAAATCCAGCTCAACCTGCTCGAGGAGGTGCTTACCGAATGCCCGAGCCTGACCTGGAAGGTGGGTGTCTGCACCTTCGTCGTATTCAAGACCGGCGACCAGCGCTTCCGCTGCCAGTTCTACTACACGGATGTCGAACAGTTCGGCACCAACGAGCGCGAATACGACAACCTCGGCGATTGTGTCGTCACCCTGCTGCAATTGCAGGGCAAGCACGAGGACGAGCGCAAGCGCCTGCTGCGCGGCATCAATGCCGTCGATTTCTCGAAGGCCAACGACGGCGAGGAGTACCACGCGCCGATCATCGTCTGAGGGCGCCGCCATGAAGATCTGCATCGTTTCGGACAGCCACGACCGCGGCCCGATGCTGGCCGAGGCCATCGCCACCGCGAAGGACGAGGGCGCGGCGGCCGTGATCCACTGCGGCGACGTCATCGGCGTGAATACCGTCAAGGCCTCGCTCAAGTTCGGCCTGCCCCTGCATGTCATCCACGGCAACAATCTCGGCGACCTCGTCGCCCTGGCGCGCGTGGCGGTGAAATCCGACGGCGTGCTCAACTACCATGGTCGCGATGCCGACCTCGAACTCGGCGGCCGGCGCATCTTCATGACGCATTATCCGCATTACGGTCACGGCATGGCTTGCACCGGCGACTACGATCTGGTGTGCTGCGGCCACAGCCACGAGCCGCTCGTTCGCCAGCAGCCGAACGTCAAGGGCGGCCAAACCTGGCTGGTCAACCCGGGCACCGTCGCCGGGCTGGGCGCCCCGGCGGCCACCTGGATCATGGGCGATCTGGCCGAGATGCACTTCGAGATTCGCAGCCTCGCCCGCTGAGCGTACGGTATCCGCCCCGAAAGTCGGCCCCGGCGGGACGGCGATGCGCACATACGCCCCTTCTATTTCTCCATAGGAACATTCTGGCCCGCATTTGATCTGGCGCAGCCCCCGCTTCCGACAGAGGTGTTTAGAATCCCGAACCTTTTTCTGTAGTTCCCGCAGCACTTTCAAACGGAGGCTCGATGACGGCTTCAATCGCAACCAACCAGACCATTCTGGTCGTCGGCGGCGGTATCGCTGGCATGACCGCCGCTCTCGAAGCGGCCGAATGCGGCAAACAGGTGATCCTCGCGGAAAAAACCCCCACCCTGGGCGGCCGCACTTCCCTGCTGTATCGCTATTTCCCCAAGATGTGCCACCCCACCTGCGGGCTGGAGATCAACCTCAAGCGCATCCGTGGCAACCCGAACGTGCGCGTGATGACGATGACCGAAGTGGCTGCCGTCTTCGGCACCCGTGGCGACTACAGCGTCACGCTGAAGATCAAGCCGCGCTACGTCACTGAAGCTTGTACTGCTTGTGGCGATTGCGGCAAGGCCGTGACCGCCGAGGTGCCGAACCCCGCCAACTACGGGCTGGACAAGATCAAGGCGGCCTACCTGCCCCACGGCATGGCCTATCCGCAGCGCTTTGTGATCGACGCGTCCATCGTCGGCACGCCGGATGGCGAAGCCGCCAAGGCGGCCTGCAAGGTCGGCGCCGTCGATCTCGGCATGCAGGAAGAAACCGTCGAGATCAAGGTTGGCAGCGTGGTCTGGGCCACCGGCTGGCGTCCCTTCGATGCCAACAAGATTCAGCCCTACGGCTACGACCGTATTGCCAACGTGATCACCAGCCTCGAGTTCGAGCGCCTGTGCGACCCGCACGGCCCCACCGGCGGCAAGATCCTGCGTCCCTCGGACGGCAACCCAGCGAAGAACATCGCCTTCATCCAGTGTGCCGGCTCGCGGGACGAGAACTACCTGCGGCACTGCTCGCGCATCTGCTGCATGGCTTCGCTCAAGCAGACCCAGTATGTGCGCGAAGCCTACGGTGACGAAGGCAAGTCGACGGTTTACTACATCGACATCCGCGCCATCGACCGCTTCGAGGATTTCTACGCCAACGTCTGGAAAGATCCGACCGTCAGCTTCGTCAAGTCCAAGGTCGCGCGCATCGCCGAGAACGAGGCCAACGGCAACCCGGTTCTCCACGGCGTGAATACCGAGGGCTATCAGCGCTATGCCACCGAGCATGACCTCGTCGTGCTGGCCGTCGGCATGGAGCCGGAAGTGACCGGTATCAAGCTGCCCGAAGACATCGTGCTCGATTCGTCAAACTTCATCGAAGGTTCGAAGTCGGGTGGCATGTTTGGCGCCGGCAGCGCCGCCAGCCCGCTCGACGTCAATCGCGCGGTGCAAAGCGCCACCGCCGCCAGCCTCAAGGCAATCCAGGTGATCCACAAAACTGCATCCACGGAGGCCGCTCAATGAACGCCCCCGC
>CAZGOH010000020.1:0-31999 GCA_964527195.1 uncultured Methyloversatilis sp. | reverse complement strand
ATGTCGCGCTCCAGAAACGTCTGGCGAAATCCTTCGAGCCAGCGTTGCGCCGCTGCGTCGCTGCCGGCCAGATACGCGCGCGGAAAACCGCCGCGCAACCACAGGCGATCCTGATTGTCGGCGCCGGTTTCCGCCAGCGAAAATCCCGGCACGGGAACGAACTGCACCCTGCCGGCGAGCGACTCCGACACCCCCTTGATCAATTCTGGTGCCGCGCTGCCAAGCAGCAGGAATATGGCCTTGCGGTCGTGGGCGTCGCACAGCGGCCGGAGAATTTCGAACAGCGACGGCAACCGCTGCACCTCGTCGACCACCACCAGACCACGCGCGTCCGACAGCACGATTTCCGGGGTTGTCGACAGCGCCGCCCGGCCCGAGGGGCGCTCCAGATCGTATGTCGTCGCGCCGCCCATGCGTTCGGCAAGCTGGTGTGCCAAGGTGGTTTTTCCGACCTGGCGCGCACCCAGCAGAACCACGGCGGGCGACTCGCTCAAGTGCAGGCGTATCCGGCGATAAAGCACGTCCCTGTCGATCATTATTTGTTGTATATCGTTAGGTTAGATGATTATATACAACAATAATTGGGTGGCGCCCGGCATGTCTGTTTGCTCAGGTTCGCAGACATTTCTGGTAGAGGGCGGCCAGTTGTGACGCCGTCGTCGCGATGTCGTGGTTCGCTGCGGCGAGGCGGGCGGCCGGGGCCAGGCTGGCGGCGCGGGGGCAGAGGGCGTCGAGCTGTCGCGCCAGCGCCACCGGGTCGCCGGGGGAGCAGACGGCCCCGCAATCCTGAACCAGATCTGCCGCACCGCAGGTGGTCGTGGTGACGACCGGCAGTCCGCAGGCCAGCGCTTCGAGCGCGGCGTTGGGGAAGGGATCGTAACGGGTGGGCAGGCAGAAGAGGTCGGCGGCGGCGTAGAAGGGCCGCACGTCGTCCTGTGCGCCGAAGAAGCGCACGCGCCCCGAGATGCCGAGCCGTTCGGCGAGTGTGCGGTAACGCGCTTCGTGCTTGTCGCGACCGACGATCCAGGCTTCGGCAATGGACGTTTCCATGCGCGCCAGCGCTTCGAGCAGGGTGGCGACGCCCTTGCGTTCGTAGCCGGAACCGACGAACAAAACGACAGGCGCCGTCTCCAGGTTGGCGGCGGATCCGGCTGTCGCCGTCCCGCCAGCACCGACTTTTGCGCGCATGTCTGCGCGGTGCTCGGCGCGCAGGCCGGGGTGGAAGTGCGCCAGGTCGACACCGTTGGTGATGACGTGCAGCTTGCCGGCGACCTCGGGGAAGCGCCGGGCGATATCGTCCTTCACCATGCGCGAGTTGCAGATCACGGCCTTGAGGTTCGGATGGCGGAACATGGCTTCTTCCGCCGCCAGCGTGTAGCGGTGCCAGGGCGAGAGCGCGGCGAGCGGTTTGCCGGAAAGCGCCAGCCAGGTTGCATGCACGCCGTCGCCGGCGCGAAAGATGTGGCAGCCGGGAATGCGTTCGTGGCTTTGCACCAGGTCGTAGCGGCCCGAGGCGATGACGCCTTGCACGCAGCGGGCGAAGCTCCGGTCGCGCCAGGTGCGGCCGAGATAAAAGGGGTCGCAGCGCACGCCGGCGCTTTCGCCCGCCCAGTTACGGGCGACGATCTCCACCGCCACGCCCTGCGCCCGCAAGGCGTCGAGCGCGCGGGCGACGAAGCGCTCCGCACCGCCGTAGGGCGTGTATTTCTGGCGGACGATGGCGAGCTTCATGCAGTCTCGGCCAGCAGCGCATCGCAAGCCGCCAGCACCTGTTCCACCGGCAATTCGGTCAGGCAGGCGCTGATCTTGCTGCCTTCGCAGCCGTCGCGCCCGCAGGGACGGCAGTCGTGCGTGGCGGAAACGACGACGCGGCTCGCCACATTCCACGGCCCCCATTCCTTGTCGCCCGAGGGCCCGAAGATGGCAACGGTGGGCGTGCCCATGGCGGCGGCGATGTGCATCGGTGCGGAATCGACGCCGACGAACAGGCGTGCCCGGGCGGTCAGCGCCGCCAGTTCCTTGAGCGAGAGTTGGCCGGCCAGATCGACGAAAGTCGGCGCCGGCGGGACGGCGGCGCACGCAGTCTCCCCGCCCGCGAGGGCGGGGCTGGGGGTGGGCGGGCCATCAAAAGTCGGCGCCGGCGGGACGGCGGCCAGTTCGGCCTGAATGGCGTCGATCAACGCGCGTTCCTTCGGGTCGGGCGCGGCAGTGAGCACCAGCGGCCAGCCACGCGCCGCCAGCTGCACGCACAGCGCGGCGACCTTGTCGGCCGGCCAGCATTTGAACAGCCAGCGCGAGGCGGGGTGAATGTGGATGAACCCCCCACGCGCAAGCCCGTGCCGGGCGAGCAGGTCATCGGCGCACGCCTCGGCCGCATCGCCGGGCACCAGATCTACCTGCTTGTCCTGCGGTTCGATGCCGAGCGCGCGCAGGCTGTCGAGGTTGCTCTCCACCGTGGGTCGCAGCGGATGTGATTGCGCGGGATAGAAGTGCGTGAAGCTGCTGGCCCAAAAGCCCCCCTTGTAACGCGGCGCGACGGCAAGGCGGGGACGCAACAGGCGGGTGAGCCAGGTGCCGCGCTGCTGCACCGAAAGATGCACGACCAGATCGTAATGGCGGTTGCGCAAGGCGGCGAGCAGGCGCCATTCGGCCGCCAGCCGAGGGAAAAAGCCAAGCCGCTTCCAGCCGCGGTCGATGACGTGCAGTCGCGCAAGCGCGGGATGCCCGGCCAGCATCGGCGCGGTATCGGCATAGACGAGGGCGTCGATCTCTGCCGCCGGCGCGTGCCGCTTGAGGCCGGCGAGCACCGGCGCGGCGAGCAGCACGTCGCCATGGTGGCGCAGCTTGACGACCAGGGCGCGGCGGAAGGAAGGCGTGGACATGGGCGGATTCTAGCCGCCCGCCTCTGGCAGAATGCCGCCATGCCCAGCCTTTCCGCCGTTCTCATTACCCGCGACGCCGCCGGCCAGTTGCCTGCCTGCCTGGCTTCGCTGGCATTTTGCGACGAGATTCTCGTCGTCGATTCGGGCAGCACGGACGGCACGGTGGCGCTTGCCCGCCGCGCCGGCGCGCGCGTCGTCGAGACCCACTGGCGCGGCTTCGGCCCGCAGAAACAGTTCGCCGTCGAGCAGGCGGCGCACGACGGGGTGTTGTGCGTCGATGCGGACGAGCGGGTGTCGCCCGAACTCGCCGCGAACATCGTCGCGACGCTTGCCGCCGTCCCGCCAGGCCCGACTTTCGCGGCCTACCGCTTCGCCCGCCGCAACCGCTTCATGGGCCGTTACCTGAAGCATGGCGAGGGTTATCCCGACTGGAGCCTGCGGCTGTTCGACCGCCGTCATGCACGCTGGTCCGACGACGCGGTGCACGAACGCGTGATCGCCGCCGGTCCCGTCGGCACGCTGGCCGGCGACCTGCTGCACGATTCCGCCGAATCGCTGGAAACCTATCTGGCGAAGCAGAACCGCTATTCCACGCTCGCGGCGCAGGCGGCGCTGGCGGCCGGCAAGCGCAGCAGCGCGGCACGGCTGCTGCTCTCGCCGCTGGTGCGCTTCATCCGCTTCTATTTTTTGCGCCGCGGCTTTCTCGACGGCCTGCCGGGGCTGGTGCATATCCTGATCGGCTGCCATGCCAGCTTCGCCAAGCATGCGAAAATGCTGGCCGCCCGCAACGAACCGCCTCCCGCCCCATGAAAATCGCCATCGCCGGCACCGGCTACGTCGGCCTGTCCAACGGCGTGCTGCTCGCGCAGCACAACGCAGTGGTCTGCCTCGACATCCTTCCTGAAAAAGTCGCGATGTTGAACCGCAAGCAATCCCCGATCGAGGATGCCGAGATCGAGGATTTCCTGCGCCACAAGCCGCTGAACTTCCGCGCCACGCTCGACAAGGCAGACGCCTATCGCGGCGCCGACTTCGTCGTCATCGCCACCCCGACCGACTACGATCCGGAAACCAACTACTTCAATACCCGCTCTATCGAAACGGTGATCCGCGACGTCATGGCCATCAATCCCGATGCGACGATGATCATCAAATCCACCGTCCCCGTCGGCTACACGGCGAGGACGCGGGAAGCGCTCGGCACGCAGAATCTCGTCTTTTCTCCCGAATTCCTGCGCGAAGGCCGGGCGCTGTACGACAACCTGCATCCTTCGCGCATCGTCGTCGGCGAGCGTTCGGCCCGCGCGGAAACCTTCGCCAACCTGTTGAAACGTGGCGCCGTCAGGCAGGACATCCCCACGCTGTTCACCGACAGTACCGAGGCCGAGGCGATCAAGCTGTTCGCCAACACGTATCTGGCCATGCGCGTCGCCTACTTCAACGAGCTGGACACCTACGCCGCCACCCACGGCCTCGACACGCGCCAGATCGTCGACGGCGTCTGCCTCGATCCGCGCATCGGCGCCCACTACAACAACCCCAGCTTCGGCTACGGCGGCTATTGCCTGCCCAAGGACACCAAGCAACTCCTCGCCAACTACCGCGACGTGCCGCAGAACCTCATCCACGCCATCGTCGAATCGAACACCACGCGCAAGGATTTCATCGCCGACGAGATCATCCGCATGAGGCCGAAAGTCGTCGGCGTCTATCGTCTCATCATGAAAGCCGGCTCCGACAACTTCCGCGCTTCCAGCATCCAGGGCATCATGAAGCGCATCAAGGCGAAGGGCATCGAGGTGATCGTCCATGAACCGGTGCTGACCGAGCCGGAGTTCTACCATTCGCGCGTCGTGAACGACCTGGCCACCTTCAAGCGCGAGGCCGACGTGATCGTCGCCAACCGCCGCACGCCGGCGCTGGCCGACGTCGAGGCGAAGGTTTACACACGCGATCTTTTCGGGAGCGATTGAACGTGAAGGTACTCATCACCGGCGCGGCCGGTTTTATCGGCTCGAACCTGGCCCTGCGCCTGCTCGAACGCGGCGACAGCGTCGTCGGCATCGACAACCACAACGACTATTACGACCCGGCCATCAAGGAAGCGCGGCTGGCGCGCCACGCGAACCATGCCAACTACACCCACCTGCGGATCGATCTCGCCGACAGGAAAGCCATCGAAGCCGCCTTCGCCGGCCACAAGCCGCAGCGCGTCGTCAATCTCGCCGCGCAGGCCGGCGTGCGCTACTCCATCGAGAACCCGCTCGCCTACATCGAGAGCAACATCGTCGGCTTCGCCCACATTCTTGAAGGCTGCCGGCACCACGGCGTGGAGCATCTCGTCTATGCCAGCAGTTCGAGCGTTTATGGCGCCAACACGACGATGCCCTTCTCGGTGCACCACAATGTCGATCACCCGCTCTCGCTTTACGCCGCCAGCAAGAAGAGCAACGAACTGATGGCGCACACCTACAGCCACCTGTACGGCCTGCCGACCACCGGCCTGCGCTTCTTCACCGTCTATGGTCCCTGGGGCCGGCCGGACATGGCGCTCTTCAAATTCACCAAGGCCATCCTCGCCGGCGAGAAGATCCCGGTCTTCAACCACGGCAAGCACCGGCGCGACTTCACCTACATCGACGACATCGTCGAGGGCGTGATCCGCGTGCTCGACCGCCCCGCGCCGCCCAACCCGGCGTGGCGCGGCGCGCAGCCCGATCCGGGCAGCAGCGCGGCGCCGTGGCGGGTCTACAACATCGGCAACAACAGCCCGGTCGAGCTGATGGACTACATCGCCGCGCTGGAAAACGCGCTCGGCAGGAAGGCCGACATGGAGATGCTGCCCTTGCAGCCGGGCGACGTGCCGGATACCTATGCCGACGTGACCGATCTGGTCGAGCAGTTCCACTACAAGCCGGCCACGCCGGTCGAACAGGGTGTCGCCAACTTTGTCGCCTGGTATCGGGACTATTTCCGGTGTTGAGTCCGCAAACCACGGTCGCCGTCGTTGGCCTGGGCTACGTCGGCCTGCCGCTGGCCGTCGAATTCGGCAAGCGCTACCCCACCATCGGCTTCGATCTCTCGGCGGAGAAGGTCGCCGCCTATCGGGAGCATCGCGACCCCACCGGAGAGGTGGGTCCGGAAGACCTGCGCTCCGTCATTGCGAGCGAAGCGAAGCAATCCCCGGGCCTTGAAGTCACCACCGATCCGCGCCGTCTCGCCAGCGCCGACTTTGTCATCGTCGCCGTGCCCACGCCGGTGGATGCAGCCCACATCCCGGATTTCTCCCCGCTCGTTGGCGCCAGCACCACCGTCGGCCGGCACCTGAAGGCCGGCGCCACCGTCATCTACGAATCCACCGTCTATCCCGGCGCCACCGAGGAAGTGTGCATTCCCATCCTCGAAAAGGAATCCGGCCTGAAGTGGCTGAAGGATTTTCACGTCGGCTACAGCCCGGAACGCGTCAATCCCGGCGACAAGGAGCGCACGATCACCCGCATCGTGAAAGTCGTTTCTGGCGACACGGCGGCGACGCTGCAAGCCGTCGGCGACCTCTACGCATCGGTGATCACCGCCGGCGTGCATCGCGCCAGCAGCATCAAGGTGGCCGAGGCCGCCAAGGTCATCGAGAACACCCAGCGCGACCTCAACATCGCGTTGATGAACGAACTGGCGATCATCTTCGACAAGCTTGGGCTAGACACCCTGGAAGTCCTGCAGGCGGCCGGCACCAAATGGAACTTCCTGCCCTTCCGGCCGGGCCTCGTCGGCGGCCACTGCATCGGCGTCGACCCCTACTACCTCACCCACAAGGCCGAAATGCTCGGCTATCACCCGCAGGTGATCCTCGCCGGCCGGCGCATCAACGACGGCATGGCGGCCTACGTCGCCCAACAGACCGTCAAGCAGATGATCGACGCCGGCAACTGCATCAAGGGCGCCCAAGTCATCGTGCTGGGGCTCACCTTCAAGGAAAACTGTCCCGACATCAGGAACTCCAAAGTCGCCGATCTGGTGCGGGAGCTGCAAGACTACGGCTGCGACGTCCGAGTGCATGACCCCATTGCCGAAGCGGCGGAGGCGCAACACGAATACGGCATCGCGCTCACCCCATGGGAAGCCCTGCCGCAGGCCGACGCGCTCATCGCCGCCGTGTCGCACCGGCAGTATCTGGACAGGCCGCTCGACACCCTGCTGGCGAAGCTCAAGCCCGCCGGCGTGTTCGTCGATGTGAAGTCGGCCTATTCCGCGCAGGCCATTCGCGCGCAGGGCCCGCGCGTCTGGCGGCTGTAGGCGGCATGCCCTCCGAATTCGTCCTGATCGACCGCCACTTCCGGCGCCCGACCCGCCACACCGAACTCGGTGTCGGTGACGACGGCGCCATCGTCCGTCCGTCGCCGGGCTGCGCGCTGGTCGTCTCGACCGACATGCTGGTGGCGGGCACGCACTTCCTGCCCGACGCCGACCCGACCGACCTCGGCTGGAAGGTGCTGGCCGTCAATGTCTCCGACATGGCGGCAATGGGCGCGCAGCCGAAATGGGTGCTCCTGGCCGCCGCCTTGCCGGACGCGAACGAAGCGTGGATCGCAAGCTTTGCCGCCGGCGTGTTCGCCTGCGCCGCCGCCTTCGGCATCGACGTGATCGGCGGCGATACGACGAAAGGTCCCCTCAATTTCTGCGTGACGATTTTCGGCGAGGTGCCGGCGGGGCAGGCCTTGCTGCGCGCCGGCGCGCAGCCGGGTGACGCGATCTGGGTTTCCGGCCACCCCGGTCGCGCCGCGCAGGGCCTGGCCCACCTGCAAGGACGGATCGTCCTGGAAGAGCCCGCGCTCGCCGACTGCCTCGCCGCGCTGCATCGTCCGCAGCCGCGCGTGGCGCTCGGGCTGGGCCTGCGCGGGCTGGCCAATGCCGCCATCGACGTTTCCGACGGACTGCTCGCCGACCTCGGCCATGTCCTCGACGCATCCAAGGTGGCGGCGACGCTTTCCCTCGCCGTCTCGCCAGCGCCGACTTTCGCGGAGACCTGCTACCTGTCCGGTGGCGACGACTACGAACTGCTGTTCACCGCTTTGCACGGACGCCATGCGGAAGTGCTCGCCCTTGGCAAAAACCTCGGCCTGCCGCTGACCTGCATCGGCCGCATCGACGCCGGCCCGCCCGGACGACTCGACGTGCAAACGCAAGACGGCCAGCCCGTCGACATCCGCCGTCGCGGTTACGACCATTTCATGCCATGAGAATCAAGAAATCGCCCTCGCCGCCGTTTGCGTTCCTGTGGCGCCACCCGGCGCACTTCATCGCCTGCGGGTTCGGCAGCGGGCTCGCGCCGGTGGCTTCCGGCACTTTCGGCACGCTGTTCGCCTGGGCGACCTACCCCGTCTTGCGCAACCTGCTGCCCGACGACCTGGCCTTCGGGGTGTTCCTGCTGCTCGCCTTCGTGCTCGGCGTCACCGCCTGCCAGATCACCGGCCGCAACCTTGGCGTGGTCGACCACGGCGCCATCGTCTGGGACGAAATCGTGCCCTTCTGGCTCGTGCTGATGATGACGCCCGACACCCTGCTCTGGCAGTTGGCTGCCTTCCTGTGGTTCCGCTTTTACGACATCGTGAAGCCGCCGCCGGCGCGCTGGTTCGACACGCAGGTGAAGAATGGCCTCGGCGTGATGATGGACGACCTCGCCGCCGCCGGCTATACGATTTTGACGCTGGCGCTGTTCATGGCTCTGGTGGAGCGTTTTGTCTGATGGACAGGGAACTGGCCGAACTTTCTTCCACGCTCGGGTCAATCTGCCGCGAGCGCAGGTTGGTCGTTGCCACCGCCGAATCCTGCACCGGGGGATGGGCGGCGCAAGTCATCACGCACACTGCCGGCAGCTCGGCCTGGTTCGACCGCGGCTTCATTACCTATACAAACGTATCGAAAACGGCTATGCTCGGTGTTCGTATGGACACCTTGAGTGCTTTTGGCGCCGTCAGTCCAGAAACCGCCGGTGAAATGGCAGCCGGAGTGATCGCTCACTCGCAAGCGAGCATCGCACTGGCAATTACCGGTATCGCCGGCCCCACCGGCGGCTCGCCGGAAAGACCGGTAGGCACCGTCTGCTTCGCCTGGTGCCGACGCGGCGGGTCGCCGTCCTGCGAGCGCCAACTCTTCGCAGGCGACCGCGAGGCCGTGCGCAAACAGGCGGTGATTCATGCGCTGACCGGCCTCATCGAGCGCGCAAGAAACATGCCATAATCCAGACAACTTTCAGGAAGGACGCATCATGGATGACAACAAAGCCAAGGCGCTGCAAGCGGCGCTGGCGCAGATCGAAAAGCAGTTCGGCAAGGGCTCCATCATGAAGATGGGCGAAGGCCAGATCGAGAACGACCTACAGGCCGTCTCGACCGGCTCGCTGGGCCTCGACATCGCGCTGGGCATCGGCGGCCTGCCGCGCGGCCGCGTGGTCGAGATTTACGGCCCGGAATCTTCCGGCAAGACGACGCTGTGCCTGCAAGTCGTCGCCGAAGTGCAGAAACTCGGCGGTACCGCCGCCTACATCGACGCCGAAAATGCGCTCGACCCGGTCTATGCCGGCAAGCTCGGCGTGAATGTGCCCGACCTGCTGATTTCCCAGCCCGACACTGGCGAGCAGGGCCTTGAAATCGCCGACATGCTGGTGCGCTCGGGCGGTGTCGACCTGATCGTCATCGACTCGGTCGCCGCGCTGACGCCGAAAGCCGAAATCGAGGGCGAGATGGGCGACCAGCTGCCCGGCCTGCAGGCGCGCCTGATGTCGCAGGCGCTGCGCAAGCTCACCGCCAACATCAAGCGCACCAATACCCTGGTGATCTTCATCAACCAGATCCGCATGAAGATCGGCGTGATGTTCGGCAACCCCGAGACGACCACCGGCGGCAACGCGCTGAAGTTCTACGCCTCCGTGCGCATGGACATTCGCCGTACCGGCGCCATCAAGAAGGGCGACGAGGTGATCGGCAACGAGACCAAGGTGAAGGTGGTCAAGAACAAGGTGGCGCCGCCGTTCAAGGAGGCACACTTCGACATCCTCTACGGGGAAGGCATTTCGCGCGAAGGCGAGATCATCGAACTCGGCGTCGAGCACAAGTTCATCGACAAGTCGGGTGCCTGGTACGCCTACAACGGCGAGAAGATCGGCCAGGGCAAGGACAACGCCCGCGAATACCTGCGCGAACATGCCGACATTGCCCGCGAGATCGAGAACAAGATTCGCGCCGCCGTCGGCGTGAGCGCGCTGGCCGGAGGCGCCGGGGCCGAGTGAGCGAACTGCGCAAGCGGGCGATCCGGCTGCTGGCGCGGCGAGAACACACACGCGCCGAGCTGGCCGGCAAGCTCGCTCCGCATGGCAGCGAGGAAGAAATCGAGACCGTGCTGAACGAACTGGCCCGCGCCGGCCTGCAATCCGACGCCCGCTTCGCCGAAAGCTGGCTCTCCGGCCAGGCCGGCCGGCTGGGTGCCGCGCGGCTGCGTCAAACACTGCGGCGCAAGGGCGTGGCCGCCGATCTGGTCGATGCACAGGTGGCGGTCTTGCCGGACGAACTCGAACGGGCGCGCCAAGTGTGGACGAGAAAGTTCGCCGCCCCGCCCGCCGACCGCGATGACTGGGCCCGGCAGGCGCGCTTTCTCCAGGGACGTGGCTTTTCAGGCGACGTCATTCGGCAACTTTTGAAGGAAGCGCAAGCGTGAGCCGCCTGTCGGTCGAACACCTCCACAAGAAATACCGGTCGCGCGTCGTCGTCAAGGATGTCAGCCTGCACGTCGACGGCGGCGAAGTGGTCGGCCTGCTCGGCCCCAACGGCGCCGGGAAAACCACCTGCTTCTACATGATCGTCGGCCTGGTGGCGGCCAACGGCGGCGAAATCGGCATTACGACCGAAGGCGTCGCGCACCGCATCACCCATCTGCCGATCCACAAGCGTGCGCAACTCGGGCTTTCCTATCTTCCACAGGAAAACTCGGTGTTCAGGAAACTCACGGTGCAGGAAAACGTCCGCGCCGTGCTTGAACTCCACGATTACGACGCCCCGACGCTGGAAACACGCCTCGACGAACTGCTCGAGGAACTGCACATCACCCACCTGCGCGACCAGCCGGCCGTGGCGCTTTCCGGCGGCGAACGTCGCCGCGTCGAGATCGCCCGCGCACTGGCGACGCGACCGCGCTTCATCCTGCTCGACGAACCCTTTGCCGGTGTCGATCCGATCGCGGTGCTCGACATCCAGAAAATCATCCAGTTCCTCAAGGGACGTGACATCGGGGTGCTGATCACCGACCACAACGTGCGCGAGACGCTGGGCATCTGCGACCGGGCGACGATCATCAACGAAGGCGTGGTGCTGGCCGCTGGCAATCCGGCGGAAATCGTCGATAACGAAAGCGTGCGCCGCGTCTATCTCGGCGAGCACTTCCGGATGTAGGTGTCGTGAAGCAAACGCTCCAGCTCAGGCTCTCGCAGCATCTGGCTCTGACGCCGCAGTTGCAGCAGTCGATCCGCCTGCTTCAACTTTCGTCGCTGGAGCTCAGTCAGGAAATCGAGCAGGCCCTGCAGGAAAACCCCTTGCTCGAACGCGACGAGCCGGTCGAGGTCGCCGCCTTTTCCGGCGCCAACGACGCCCTGACCCATGCGCGCAACGAAGAGTCTTCGGCGCCCGCCAGCGACGAGCGCGGCGGCGAGCTCGCCGAGTGGGGGCAGGACGGCATGGACTGGCCGAGCGTCGGCGGCACGCGCAACCGCGATCCCAACGACCCGCATAACGATGGCGATGCCGACGCCGGCGAGCTGCAGGCGGCGGCCACCAGTTTGCGCGACCACCTGATCGGCCAGCTGGCCCTGTCGCAGCTGTCCGGTCGCGAGCGCCTGCGCGTCGCTTTCCTGATCGAGGCGCTCGACGACGACGGCTATCTCGCGCAGGATCTCGAAGAACTCGTCGCCGTGCTGCCGGAGGACTTCGCCGGCGAGCCGGACGAAGTGCTCGAGGATCTGCAAATCGCCCTGCGCCACCTGCAAAGCCTCGATCCGGCCGGCATCGGTGCGCGCGACCCGCGCGAATGCCTGCTGCTGCAGCTGGCGAACCAGCCGGAATCGTGGATCAACAGTCTGACACAGGCCATCGTGCGCGACCACCTCGAGCAGATCGCCAATCGGGACTACGCGCGCATAAAAAAAGCGCTCGGCTGCGACGACGAGTCCTTGCGCGAGGCGCAGGAGCTGATCCGCTCGCTCAATCCGCGTCCGGGCGCGCAGTACGCGCCGCTCGACACGCGTTACATTGTGCCCGACGTGATCGTCAGGAAACTGCGCAGCCAGTGGCTCGTACAGCTCAACCGGGAGGCCATGCCGCGCCTGCGGATCAACCGCCTCTACGCCGACCTGCTGCGCCAGCAGCGCGGCAACGGTGGCGGCAACCTTGCCGGGCAGCTGCAGGAAGCCAAGTGGCTGATCAAGAACGTGCAGCAGCGCTTCGACACCATCGCCCGCGTTTCCCAGGCCATCGTCGACCGCCAGCGCGCCTTCTTCGACCACGGCGAGGTGGCGATGCGGCCGCTGACCCTGCGCGAGATCGCCGACACGGTCGGCTTGCACGAATCGACCATCTCGCGCGTGACGACGCAGAAATACCTGGCGAGTCCGCGCGGCATCTACGAACTCAAATACTTTTTCGGCAGCCACGTCGCCACGGATACCGGCGGCGCGGCGTCATCCACCGCGATCCGGGCGCTGATCAGGCAGCTCGTCGCCGCCGAGGACGGCCACAAGCCGCTTTCGGACGCGCGCATCGCGGAAATCCTCGGCGAACAGGGGATCGTGGTCGCGCGGCGCACCGTCGCGAAGTATCGCGAATCCCTGAACATCCCGCCGGTCAACCTGCGTAAAACACTCTGAAAGAGGAGAGATCATGAACCTCAATGTCACTGGACACCATGTCGAAGTCACCCCCGCGTTGCGCGAATATGTCACCGGCAAGGTGGACAAGGTCATCCGCCATTTCGACCACGTCACCAGCGTCCATGTGATCCTGTCGGTCGAGAAACTCGTCCAGAAGGCCGAAATCACCCTGCACGTCAAAGGCAAGGACATCTTCGCCGACGCCTCCGATGCCGACCTCTACGCCGCCATCGACAAGTTGGTCGACAAGCTCGACCGCCAGGTCCTCAAGTACAAGGACAAGCAGCAGGACCACCACAACACGCGGCCGCAACTCGAGGGCTGATCCGTCCGGCACGGGGACGGGACGCGCCTGCACCTTTCCCCGTTGCGCGACCGGGAGACGGGCGTATACTGCGCCCCTCCCGCCGCCGCGCGACATGCACGGCGGTGCGTTGCAACCCGACAACCCGGTGACAGGGCGACCCTCAACCGATGAACCTGATAGCCAACCTCCTGTCGGCCGACAATATCGCGATCGGCCTTGACGCCAGCAGCAAGAAGCGTGTCTTCGAGCAGGCCGGCCTGCTGTTCGAAAACCGCTACGGTATCGCCCGCAGCGCCGTTTATGACGCGCTGTTCGCCCGCGAGAAAATGGGTTCGACGGGCCTCGGCCTCGGTATCGCCATTCCTCATGGCCGTATCAAGGGCCTGCGGGAAGCGCGCGGCGGCTTCTTCCGCCTGGAAACGCCGGTGCAGTTCGACGCGCCCGATGGTCAGCCGGTCGGCCTGATTTTCGTGCTGCTGGTGCCCGAAACGGCCACCGAGCAGCACCTGCAGTTGCTGTCGGAGCTGGCCCAGATGTTCAGCGACAAGAAGTTTCGCGACCGCCTGCTCGCCGCGCCCGACGCGACGGCGGCGCACGCGCTTTTCGCGCAGTGGCAACCGGACAACTGATCGTCGCCCAGCTGTTCGAGAAGAATCGCGAACGGCTGCAACTCACCTGGATGGGCGGCGACCTCAACCGCCCGATCGCCGTCAATCGCGACGATGTCTCCCCGGCCGACCTGATCGGCCACCTCAACCTGATCCACCCCGAGCGCGTGCAGGTGCTCGGCTCGCCCGAGATCCTCTGGTACAAGCGCCACCTGGGCGACCCGCACGAGCACATCTTCCAGCAGGTCATCGACGCCCACCCGCCCGCGATCATCGTCGCCGACGACTGCGACATCCTCGACGAAATCCGCCGCGCCTGCGAACTGACCGGCACGCCGCTGTTTTCCACGCCCCTGCCGACCGCGCAGGTGATCGATGCCCTGCGCGTCTATGTCTCGCGCCAGCTGGCCGAGACCGTGACGCTGCACGGCGTCTTCATGGACGTGCTCGGCATCGGCGTGATGATCACCGGCGACTCGGGCGTCGGCAAGAGCGAGCTTGGGCTGGAGCTGATCACGCGCGGCCACGGCCTGGTCGCCGACGACGTGGTCGAGGTGTCGCGCGTCGCGCCCGACGTGCTCGAGGGCCGCTGCCCGGAACTGCTCAAGGATTTCATCGAGGTGCGCGGCCTGGGGCTCCTCAACATCCGCACCGTGTTCGGCGAAACCGCCTGCCGACGCAAGATGCGCCTCAAGCTGATCGTCCATTTGCAGCGGCCGAATGCCGGGATGCCGGAAATGGCGCGCCTGCCGCTCGACGCGCTGACCGAAAGCGTGCTGGGCGTGCCGGTCCGCAAGGTCGTCCTGCCGGTGGCCGCCGGCCGCAACCTCGCGGTCCTGCTCGAAGCGGCGGTGCGCTCGACGATCCTGCTGTTGCGCGGCATCGACAGCATGGACGAATTCATGCAGCGCCAGCAGCGCGCGCTGGAGTCCGGTCCGACGGAATTCGAGGACGACGCGCTCGATTGAGCGCTCAGTCGCCGCGGCCGATGCGATAGACGGCGAGGCTGCCGAGGAAGTTGGGCTCTTCGGCGACCAGCGCGCCGCGCTCGTCGAGCACCTGGCGATCGCGGATGACGATGCCCATGCCGTCGCACAGACCCTCGAAATCGAGCATGGTGAAAAAGCGCACGTTCGGCGTGTCGTACCACTGGTAGGGCAGGTCTTCCGATACCGGCATGCGGCCGTCCATCACGGCCAGGCGGTTTTTCCAGTAGGCGAAGTTGGGGAAGGACACCACGGCCTCGCGCCCCACGCGCAGCATCTCGGCGAGAATCTGCTGGGTGTGACGCATCGTCTGCAGGGTGCGCGACAGGACGACATGGTCGAAGGCGTCGTCCTCGAAGCCGGCCAGCCCTGCCTCGAGGTTGCTCTGGATCACATTGACGCCGTTCTCGATGGCGGCCAGCACATGCCCGGGATCGCGTTCGATGCCCCAGCCGCGCAGGCCGCGCGCGGCGAGGAGACGCAGCAGATCGCCCTCGCCGCAGCCGAGGTCGAGCACGCTCTCGCCGGCCTTCATCCAGCTGGCGATGACGTCGAAATCGGGGCGCTTCAGCGTGTGCGTCACGTCGCGATGTTCCTCATGTAGGCCGCCACCACGGCGTGGTAGTAGTGGTCGTCCATCAGGAAGGCGTCGTGGCCGTGCGGGCTGGCGATCTCGACGTAGCTGACGTCCTGGCGGTTCTTCACCAGCGCATTGACGATCTCGCGGCTCCGGGCCGGCGAGAAGCGCCAGTCGGTGGTGAAGGAAACGACGAGGAATTTCGCCCGCGCCACCGCCAGCGCGGCGGCGAGGTCGCCGCCGCGAGCTTCGGCGGGGTCGAAGTAGTCGAGCGCCTTGGTCATCAGCAGATAGGTGTTGGCGTCGAACCAGCCGGCGAACTTGTCGCCCTGGTAGCGCAGGTAGGACTCGATCTCGAATTCGACGCCGAAGCCGTAGCTGCCGGCGTTCGGGCGCTTCTTGCGGCCGAATTTTTCGGCCATCTGGTCGTCGGAGAGGTAGGTGATGTGGCCGAGCATGCGCGCCAGCCGCAAGCCGCGCGTCGGCCGGGTGTCGTGGCGGTAGAAGTGGCCGCCGTGGAAATCCGGATCGGTCAGGATCGCCTGGCGGGCGACGTCGTTGAAGGCGATGTTCTCGGCGGTGAGCTTCGGCGCGGCGGCGATCACCAGCGCATGGCGCACGCGCGCCGGCAGGTCGATCGTCCACTGCAGCGCCTGCATGCCGCCCAAGCTACCGCCCATCACGGCTGCCCATTGTTCGATGCCCAGCGCGTCGGCCAGTTTCGCCTGCGCCTTGACCCAGTCGTTGACGGTGACGACCGGGAAGTCGGCACCCCAGGGCTGACCGGTGGCCGGATTGGGCGAGGACGGGCCGGTCGAGCCGTGGCAGCCGCCGAGGTTGTTCACGCCGACCACGAAGAAGCGGTTGGTGTCGATCGGCTTGCCGGGGCCGATCAGGTTATCCCACCAGCCGACATTCTTCGGGTTGTCGGCATACCAGCCGGCGACGTGGTGGTGGCCGGAGAGCGCGTGGCAGACGAGGATCGCGTTCGAGCGCTCTGCGTTCAGCGTGCCGTAGGTTTCGTAGGCCAGTTCCCAGTGCGGCAGGCTGACGCCGGCGGCGAGCGCGATGGGCGCATCGAAGGCGATGTGCCGGGAAACGACGGGACCGATGCTCTGGCTGGCGGACATGGAGGCGGACTTTAACAAAAGTCGGCCCTGGCGGGACGGCGGCTCACAGCCGCTCCACCAGTTCGCGGATGCGGTCGGGTTCGTCGAGCCGCAGCAGGCGGGCCACCTTCGCGGCGAGTTGCTCGGTGTCGGCCATGACGATCTGCTGTTTCACCTCGAGCAGTTGCGTCGGGTGCATCGAAAACTGGCGTAGCCCCATGCCGAGCAGCAGGCGCGTCATCTTCGGGTCGCCGGCCAGCTCGCCGCAGACGCCGACGGGAATCTCCGCCTTTTCGCCGGCCTGGATCACCTGGGCCAGCAGGCGCAGCACCGCCGGGTGCAGCGGATCGTAGAGGTGCGCCACCGATTCGTCGGTGCGGTCGATGGCGAGCGTGTACTGGATCAGGTCGTTGGTGCCGATCGAGAGAAACTGGAGACGGCGCAGGAAGGGCCCGAGCGCCAGCGCGGCGGCGGGAATCTCGATCATGCCGCCGACGGCGATGCCGGCGTCGAACTTGCAGCGCCGCTCGCGCAGTTGCTGCCTGGCCTGCTCGATCATCGCCAGGGTGTGTTCGATCTCGTCGGCGTGCGCCAGCATCGGCACGAGGATCTGCACCTTGCCGTAGTGCGAGGCACGCAGGATCGCGCGCAGCTGGGCGAGAAAGAGTTGCGGTTCGGCGAGGCAGTAACGGATGGCGCGCAGGCCGAGTGCCGGGTTCGGCGCCTGGCGCTCGACGCGTCCGGCCAGCGCCCGCGCTTCCTTGTCGGCTCCGATGTCCAGCGTGCGGATCGTCACCGGCTTGCCCGCCAGCGCCTTGGCGACGGCGCGGTAAGCCTCGAACTGCTCGTCCTCGGAGGGCAGGGTGTCGCGGTTCATGAACAGGTATTCGGTGCGGAACAGGCCGATGCCGGCCGCGCCGTATTTCTTCACCTGCTCGATGTCCTGCGGCAGCTCGATATTGGCGTACAGGGCGACCTCGACGTCGTCGAGCGTCGCCGCGCGGGCGGTGATCAGGCGCGCCAGCTTGGAGCGCTCGAGTTCGAATTCGCGCTTGCGCAGCCGGTACTCTTCCAGCACCCGCTCGTCGGGCCCGACGATCACCACGCCGCGCGTGCCGTCGACGATGATGAGGTCGTCCTCGCTCATCAGCGGACGCACATGGTGCAGGCCGACCACGGCGGGAATTCCCAGGCTGCGCGCGACGATGGCCGTGTGCGAGGTGGGGCTGCCCAGGTCGGTGACGAAGCCGGCGATCTGCATGTGCTTGAACTGGATCGTGTCCGCCGGCGAGAGGTCATGGGCGACAATGACCAGATCGCGCTCGTCGCTCTTGCCGGATTTGCGGCCCAGCCGGCGTGGCTTGCCGAGCAGCGCGCGCACCACGCGCTCGACCACCTGCACGATGTCCTGCTTGCGTTCGCGCAAATAGCTGTCGTCGATTTCCTCGAACTGCGCGACGAGATGGTCCATCTGCTGCACCAGCGCCCATTCGGCGTTGCAATGCCGCTCGCGGATCAGTTCCCTGGGCATGTCGGCGAGCAGGGGGTCGTCGAGAAACAGCGCATGCACATTGACGAGGGCCGCCAGTTCGCTCGGCGCGCCGTGGGCGGTCGACTCGCCGTGCAAGGCGGCCAGTTCGCCGCGCACCGTCGCCAGTGCGGCGTCGAAGCGGGCGATTTCGCGCTCGACATCGCGTTCCTTGATCGTGTAGTGCGCCACCTCCAGCGTGGCATGCGAGACCAGATGGGCGTGGCCGATCGCGATCCCCTGCGAGACGGCCTGGCCATGCAGCGTGAAGCTCATGCCTCCTCCCCGAAGCGGTCGGCGATCAGCGCGAGAATCGCCGCCAGCGCCTGATCGGCCTGCTCGCCGGCGGTATCCACGACAATCTGGCTGCCCTTGCCGGCGGCCAGCATCATCACGCCCATGATGCTTTTCGCGTTGATGCGGCGGCCGTTCCTTTCCATCCAGACCTCGCAGGGAAAGCTGCCCGCCAGCTGGGTCAGCCTGGCGGAGGCGCGGGCATGCAGCCCCAGCTTGTTGATGATTTCGGCTTCGGCGCGCGGCATGGTTCGGCTCTCAGTGTTTCAGCAGGTTGAGCACGCCGTCGCGCCCGCCGCCGGTGGCGCGCGTCAGCAGGGTTTCCATGCCCTTGTCGCGGTAATTGATCGCGCGCAGCAGCATCGGCAGGTTGGCGCCGGCCAGTCCCTCGACACGCCCGGCGTCGAGCAGCTTGGCGGCGAGGTTGGAGGGCGAGGCGCCGTAGATGTCGGTGATCACCAGCACGCCTTCGCCGCTATCGACGAGATCGAGCAGCTGGCGCGCCAGGGGCAGCAGGTCGCTCGGGTCGTCGCCGGCGGCGACGCCGAGTTGCAGCAGTTGCGGCGGCCGCCGGTTCAGCACGTGACAGGCGCACTGGATGAGCGACTCGCCGAGCGTGTCGTGGGTGACGAGCAGCAGGCCGATCATCGCGTCGGTGCAAGCCCGTGCCGGGAGTTCGAAACCGAAAGAAGCGCGCTGGACTCGGAAGGGGACATGACGAACGCCCTGATGCGATGACGTGACGATGGCAGGCAGATGGAGCGGGCGAAGGGAGTCGAACCCTCGTCATCAGCTTGGGAAGCTGAGGTAATAGCCGTTATACGACGCCCGCGATGGCGAAGATTGTAAAGGTAAAATCGTGCCATGATCGAGATCGTGCTCAACGGTGCCGCGCGGAAATTCGGCGCATCCCTTTCCGTGGCGGAACTGCTCGTCGCCGAAGGGCTGGCCGGCAAGCGGGTGGCGGTGGAAATGAACGGCGAGATCGTGCCGAAGAGTCGCCACGCCGAAACGCCCGTCGTCGCCGGCGACCGGCTCGAGATCGTCGTCGCCGTCGGCGGCGGCTGAACCGAAAGGACATCATGGAAGACGCACTCACCATCGCCGGCAAGGCCTACGCCTCGCGCCTGCTCGTCGGCACCGGCAAGTACAGGGATTTCGACGAGACGCGCCGCGCCGTCGAGGCGAGCGGCGCCGAGATCGTCACCGTCGCCATCCGCCGCACCAACATCGGCCAGGAACCCGGCCAGCCCTCCCTGCTCGACGCACTGCCGCCATCGAAGTACACCTACCTGCCCAACACCGCCGGCTGCTATTCCGCCGACGAGGCCGTGCGCACGCTGCGTCTCGCACGCGAATTGCTCGACGGCCACCGCCTCGTCAAGCTCGAAGTGCTCGGCGACAAGGAGACGCTGTTTCCCAACATGCCCGAGACGCTGAAGGCCGCCGAGGTGCTGGTGAAGGAAGGCTTCCAGGTGATGGTGTATTGCTCCGACGACCCGATCCAGGCGAAGATTCTCGAAGGCATCGGCTGCGTCGCGGTAATGCCGCTGGCCTCGCTGATCGGCTCGGGCATGGGCATCCTCAACCCGTGGAACCTCAAGCTCATCATCGAGGCCGCCAAGGTGCCGGTGCTGGTCGACGCCGGTGTCGGCACGGCGTCTGACGCGGCCATCGCCATGGAGCTCGGCTGTGACGGCGTGCTGATGAACACCGCCATCGCCGGCGCGCAGAACCCGGTGCGCATGGCCGGCGCCATGAAGAAGGCGGTCGAGGCCGGCCGCGAAGCCTTCCTGGCCGGCCGCATGCCGAAGAAGTTCTACAGCGCCAGCCCGAGTTCGCCGACGGCGGGCCTCATCGGCCGATGAGCGTTTCGTGAAGCGTCCGCTTGTCGCATTCGCCCTGCTGCTGGCGCTGTCCGCGCACGCCGACGAGGCGCGCGTCGAGCGCACGATCCCGCAAGGCTACGCCTTCGACCACCCCGAACTCCTGGCGACCCAGCGCGTCTGGGGCATCGCCCACGGCGCCCGCCTGCTGGCCCAGGCCTGCGCCCAGGCCGGCCTCGGCGAGGCGGCGGAGGCCTGGGTCACCTGGCTGGAGCGCGAGCTGCCGCAATTTCTCGCCATGAGCCGCGAACTCGCCGGACACTATTTCGACGAACCGGACGCTGCGCCGGCACGCCTGGCCGCCATGCTCGGCCTGCCGCAGGCGCTCGCCCTGACGCCGGAACAGATCGAACCGGCCTGCGCGACGCTCGCCGAGGCGCTGGCCCAGCCGCGCTACGACCTGGCCGGCCGGCGCGCCGAGATGATCGCCAAATGAGCCCCCCCCGAAATCGCCTCCGGCGATCTCCCCCCAGGGGGCAGAAACTCTTGGGGCGGCCCGGCGAGTTTCTTGAGAGCGCTGAAGATGCGATCCACCGCCCGGTGCGCAGCTTCGTCCTGCGCCAGGGGCGCGTCTCGAACGCCCAGCAACGCTACTACGACGAAGGCATGCCGCGCTTCGGGCTGCCCTACGCCGCTGCACCGCTCGACCTGGACACGGTTTTCGGCAGGAGCGCGCCGAAGTTCCTCGAAATCGGCTGCGGCATGGGCGAGACCACGGCGGCCATCGCCGCTGCGCATCCGCACAACGACTACCTCGGCATCGAGGTGCACGCCCCCGGCGTCGGCAGCCTGCTCAAGGAAATCGCCACGCGCGAATTGACCAACCTGCGTGTGATCCGCCACGATGCCGTCGAGGTGGTCCGCGACATGATTCCGGAAGGCGCGCTCGCCGGCATCCACATCTATTTCCCCGATCCCTGGCCGAAGAAGCGCCATCACAAGCGGCGCCTGATCCAGCCGCCCTTCGTGCATGCGCTGGCGCGGCGGCTCGCGCCCGGCGGCTACCTGCACTGCGCGACGGACTGGGAGGAATACGCGCGGCAGATGCTGGAAGTGTTCGCCGCCGAGCCCTTGCTGGAAAACACCGCGACGGATTTTGCGGTGCGTCCCGCCTGGCGGCCGCAAACCAAGTTCGAGACGCGTGGCCTCAAGCTCGGCCACGGCGTGTGGGACGTGCTGTTTTCGCGCATCTGAAAGAACCGGCGCCCGCCTTGCGAGCCACCCGGCCTAGCCCGACACGGTCGCCTCGTCGGCCCCGGGCGGTTCCATGAATTCGATCTGGCGGGCGAGCACCGCCGGCGTTGCTTCTGACGCATCGCCCCGGCGTTCGGCCAGCCGTCGCGCCATGGTTGCGGAGTCGGCGCACGGCGCAATGATCGCGAAGGGCGCGCCGAGGCGCGCCGCCAGTATGCGAAAAGCATCGCGTTCGCCGCGCCGGAGGAAGGCCGCATCGACGATGACCGACCAGCCGGCGCCGACGGCCAGTTCCGCCAGCTCGCCGAGGCGGGCGTAGGTGCGCAGCGTGGCCGCCGGCGCGTAGATCGCACCGCCGCTCGCTGCGTCGGGCGCGAGGTCGAAAAGGCGCTTCCTTTCCACGTCGGAGCGGATGCGCACGGTGTGCAGAAAGTCGGCCGTGGCGAGACGGCGGCTGGTGGCCCAGGTCTTGCCGCTGCCCGAGGCGCCGCAGGTGATCGTCAAAGTCGGCGCCGGCGGCACGGCGAGGCGTTCCGCGATCGCCAGGTAGCCACGGCATTCGTCGTCCTTTTCCTGTAGCGCGGCGACCTTGGCGCGCACCAGCGCGCGATAGACGAGATAGAAGCGCAGCACCGTCAGCGCGTCGAAGTCGCCGCTCCAGGCCAGCCATTCCGACAGCAGCCAGGTGGCGAGCCCCGGCCGCTCGTGGTCGAGCAGGTCGAGCAGCGTGAAGGCGATCTCGCTGGCGACGTCGATGTGGCGGAAGCCGGCGTTGAACTCGATGCCGTCGAAAGGCACGATGCGCCCGTCGAGCAGCACGAGGTTGCCCAGATGCAGGTCGCCATGGCCCTCGCGCACGCGGCCGTGCGCCTGGCGGCGCGCGAAATCTGTGGCGCGGCGCGCCCATTCGGCGCGCGTCCAGTCTTCCAGCGCGGCCAGCCGCGCGGGCGCGTCGGGCAGCAGGCGGCGCAGTTCCGCGAAGTTTTCCAGCGCGTCGGCACGCACGGTTTCCGCACTTCCGAAAGTCGGCTCCGGCGAGACGGCGGCCGTGGCCTGGAAGGCGGCGAGATCGCGGGCGAAAGCGGCCAGCTGCGCGCCGGTGAGGTCGCCGTGCGCGCTGACGTGGTCGAGCCGCCAGCCCTCGTCGAAGCGGCGCATCTTCACCGCCGGTTCGCCGGCCAGGTCGACGACGTCGAGGTAGAGATCGGGCGCGAAGCGGCGGTTGAGGCGCAGTTCCTCATGGCAGCAGGCGCGACGTTTTTCTACCGTGCCGTAGTCGAGGAAGGGCAGCGTCACCGGCTTCTTGAGCTTGAAGGCGAATTCGCCGGCGAGCAGCACCCAGGAAATGTGTGTCTCGATCACCCGTTCGAGGCCGGGCACGGTGACGGGAAAGTGGGCCTTGTTGAGGAGGATGTTCATTCGGGAAAGTCGGCGCTGGCGGGACGGCGTGCTACAGCCATCGTTCCACCGGCTGGACGAGAAATTCCTCGATGGGGATGCCGTCGCCGCCGATCAGCAGCAGGCGATCCGGACGAAAAGCCTCGTTGAATGCCTGCATGCCGGTCAAGGCCGCGGGCGCCCGCCCGCTCTTGACCTCGATGGTGACCACGCGCCGCCCCTTTTTCAGCACGAAATCGACCTCGCGATTGCGCTCGCGCCAGTAAAAGACTTCGCAAACGCCGGCTGCCGCCGCATTGACGAGATGGGCGCCGACGGCGGATTCGACCAGCCGGCCCCAATGCTCGCGGTCGGTCTGCGCCTCGGCGAAACTCACCCCCCCCAGCGCCGAAAACAGCGCGGTATCGAAGACTTGCAGCTTGGGGCTGGATGCACGAACCCGCACGGTTTCTCCCGCGTACTTGGGAATACCGGTCAGCAGGCCGGCTGCGCCAAGCAGTTCCAAGTAATGGGCGAGCGTGGTGGTGTTGCCGGCATCCTGCAACTGCCCGATCATCTTGGTATAGGAAAGAATCTGCCCGGAATAGCGGCAGCCCAGTTCGAACAGGCGACGTAGCAAGGCGGGCTTGTCAACCCGCGACAGCAGCAGGACGTCGCGCGCCAGCGTCGTTTCGATCAGGGCATCGCGCACGTAGCGCGCCCAGCGCTCGGGCTCGTCGATCAGGGACGCGGCACCCGGGTAGCCGCCGTAATAGATGCCCTGGGCCACCGTCCAGCCGAAGGCTTCCCGCATTTCCGCCACGGACCAGTGCGGCAGGTGCAGCACCTCGAAGCGCCCCGCCAGGCTTTCCGACATACCCTGCTGGATCAGCAGGGGCGCGGAACCGAGCAGGACGAGCTTGACGGGGACGCGCAGGCGCGTGTCCTCGTCCCACAGGCGCTTGACCGTTTCGGACCAGCCCGGCAGCTTTTGCACCTCGTCGAGGACCAGCACCGCGCCTGCGTCGCCTTGCCGGATGCGGGCGATTTCCCATTGCTGGGCGATCCATTCCGCCCCCCGCAAGGTCGGCTCGTCGGCGCTGGCGTAGTGTGCCGGCAGGCCGCAAGCATCGCAGACCTGCTGCACCAAGGTCGTTTTCCCGACCTGGCGCGGCCCGGCCACAACCTGGATGAAGCGGCGCGGCTCGGCGATGCGTCGGGAAAGAAGGTCGAACTGCGGGCGTCGGTAAGCCATGCCTGCAAATTACTCAATAACGTGAGTAATTTCAAGAGGTTTTCCGAAGACTTCCCGACACGGTCACCTGCGCCCTGCCTTCGAGATCGATCGCGAACAGCGCGCGCGCCAGCGGGTTGATGAACACCGACTCCAGCGTATTGCCGATGCCGCGTACGCCGGTACAATCGGGCGCCATGACGCTGACAGAACTCCGTTACATCGTCGCCCTGGCCCGCGAGCGCCACTTCGGCCGCGCCGCCGAGAAATGCTTCGTCGCCCAGCCCACCTTGTCGGTGGCGGTGAAGAAGCTCGAGGACGAGCTGGGGCTGATCCTCTTCGAACGTGGCCAGAGCGAAGTCACGGTCACGCCGGCGGGCGAGCCGATCGTGCGCCAGGCCGAGCGGGTGCTGCAGGAAGCCGCGCGCGTCAAGGAACTGGCGGACACGGCGGGCGATCCGCTCGCCGGCCCGCTGCGCCTCGGCGCGATCTACACCATCGGCCCCTACCTGTTGCCGCCCCTGGTGCCGCTGGTGCGCGCGCGCGCGCCGAAGATGCCGCTGATGATCCAGGAAAATTTCACCACCAAGCTGCTCGAAGCCCTGAAGAGCGGCGAGATCGACGTGGCGGTGCTGGCGCTGCCGGTGCAGGAACCCGGCTTGGTGGCGCAGGCCGTGTATGACGAGGATTTCCGCGTGCTGGTGCCGGCGGGCCACCCCTGGGCCGGGCGCGCGAGCATCGCCGCGGACAGCCTGCTCGACGAGCAATTGCTGATGCTCGGGCGCGGCAACTGTTTTCGCGACCAGGTGCTCGACCTGTGCACGCGCGCCGGGGCCGGCGGACCGCAGGTGCTGGAAGGCTCCTCGCTCGAGACCATCCGCCTGATGGTCGCTTCCGGCGTCGGCATCACGGTCATGCCCGCTTCCGCCGTCGATACCTTGCCGCCCGACGATGCGCTGTTGCGCGTGCGCCCCTTCGCCGAACCGACGCCGGTGCGCCGCGTCGGCCTGGTCTGGCGCGCCAGCTTTCCGCGCCATCGGGCCATCGACGTGCTGCGCCAGGCCCTGCTCGACTGCCGGCTGCCCGGCAGCCGGCCGGTCGGATAGCATCCGGCTATCCCGCCGATTGAGACAATCCGCTGGAACAATGGCTTCCGGCGGCCCACAATGGCGGCATCACCCGCAACGAAACGAAAAAAGGAGTCGAACATGGCCAAGACGAAAAACCCTCCGCGCATCGATATCGGCATTTCCGATGCCGACCGCGCAAAAATCGCCCAGGGGCTGTCCCGGCTGCTCGCCGACAGCTACACCCTCTACCTGATGACGCACAACTTCCACTGGAACGTCACCGGTCCGATGTTCAACACGCTGCACGTGATGTTCATGCAGCAATACACGGAGCAGTGGAACGCGCTCGACATCATCGCCGAGCGCATTCGCGCCCTCGGCCATCCCGCGCCTGGCACCTACAAGGAATTTGTCAAGCTCGCCTCGATCCAGGAGGTGGACGGCGTGCCGAAGGCCACCGAGATGATCCGTCTGCTGGTCAATGCCCAGGAAGCGACGGCGCGCACCGCGCGCGCCCTGCTGCCGGTGGCCGACAAGGCCAACGACCAGCCGACGCTGGACTTGCTCACCCAGCGGCTCGACGTGCATGAGAAGACCGCCTGGATGCTCAGGAGCCTGCTGGAGGAGTGATCAACTGCCGCAGCGGCCGCCCAGCCAGTCGGCGACGAGTTGCGCCGGCTGGCGCCAGTCGGCTTCCAGCATGAGCCCGTGGCCGAGTCCGGGCAGGATGCGGGCCGCAACGCCGTAGCTGCGCGCAGTCATTTCCACCGAGGAGGCCGGGATGATCATGTCCAGCGCGGCGCCTACCACGAGGAGGTCGTCGCGGCCGTTGGGCAGGTTGTCGAGCGCACGCGCGGGGCGCGGCAGGTCGAACAGCATCATGTCCCACAGTGCGCGGTGCGATTCGGGTTGCGCCAGGCGATGGTAGCGCAGCAGGTCTTCCGGCGGCACCGGCTGGGCGAACAGCGCCTCGCGCAGGCTCTCGAGCGCCACGTGGCCGCCGGTGGTCAGGCGGTTGAGGTCGAGCAGCAGATGCGGCTTGCCGAGGAACATGCTGACCGCCGATCCGGCCAAGCCCTGCGGCGGTACCGCGCACATCAGCACGGCGGCCGGCGCGGTGTGAAGTTCCAGGTATTTCTGCACGACGAAGCCGCCCATCGAATGCCCGATCAGCACTGGCGGGGCGGGGAGCGCCGCGACGGCGGTGACGACGTCTTGCACGTAGTCGTCGATCGAATAACCGTCGAGACGCTCGTCGCGGTGGCGGCTGCCGCCGTGACCGGAAAGGCTGAGCGCGTAGGCGAAGAATCCCTGCGCCGCGAACCACGGCAGGAAGCGTTCCTGCCAGCACCAGGCGGCGGTGTAGGCGCCGTGGATGAAGAGCAGCGGCGGCATGCCCGGACGCGGGGCGGCGGGGGTCGCGGCGAGAATTTCGAGGTGCGCGTGGCCGGAGGGCATGGTTTCAGGGCGCCGTGTCGCCGGCGCCGACTTTCGCGAGTGCTTCGTCGGGGGGCAGTATCCGGAACCGCTGCACCAGCCGGTCGCGTCGCCGCAACTTGAGAGCAGCTTGTCGGCGGTGACGAAGAGCGAGAGCAGGACGTTGGTGTCGAACACGACGCGCAACGTCCCCGCCGGCATCGCTTACGCGGTCTTTTGCTGGTCGAGACGGAACTTGACGAAGCTGCCCGGCGCATCCTCGAGGACGCCGAGTCTGCCCTTGACCGGATCGCGCGGCGCGACGGTTTCCTCGTTCTGCGCCGTCAGCCAGGCCTGCCAGTCGTTCCACCATGAGCCTTCGTTCTGCCTGGCGCCCTCGAAGAAGGCCTGGGCGCTTTCCGGCAGGGCCTTGGCCGGGTTGGTCCAGAAGCCGTATTTGTTGGCGGCGGGCGGGTTGACGATACCGGCGATGTGGCCAGAGCCGCCGAGCACGAACTTGGTCGGGCCGGAAAAGCGCTGCGCGCCCAGGTAGGTGCTCTGCCAGGGGGCGATGTGGTCCTCGATGGTGGAGATGAAGTAGGCGGGAATCTTGATCTTGGCGAGGTCGATGGCGACGTCGCCGATCATGATGCCGCCCGGCTCCTTGAGCAGGTTCCGCATGTACATGTTGCGCAGGTAGAAGCTGTGCATCGCCGCCGGCATGCGCGTCGAATCGGAGTTCCAGTAGAGCAGGTCGAAGGGGAAGGGGTCCTTGCCCATCAGGTAGTTGTTCACCACGAACGACCAGATCAGGTCGTTGGCGCGCAGCATGTTGAAGGTGCCGGCCATTTCGGTGCCTTCGAGATAGCCGCGCTCGCTCATTTTCTTCTCGAGGCTGGACACCTGCTGCTCGTCGATGAATATGCCCAGTTCGCCGGGGATCGAGAAGTCGAGCATGGTGGTGAAGAAGGTGCAGGAAGCCAGACGCGGGTCGCTGGCCTTGGGCTTCTTCGCCGCCAGATAAGCGGCGGTGGTGGCCAGCAGCGTGCCGCCCAGGCAGTAGCCGGCGGCGTTGATCTCCTTCTCGCCGGTCTGTTCGCAGACCTTGTCGATGGCGACCAGCGTGCCTTCGAATACATAATCCTCGAAGCTCTTCTGCGCCAGGCGCGCGTCCGGGTTCACCCAGGACATGGTGAACACGGTGTAGCCCTGGTCGGTGCACCACTTGATGTAGGAATTCTTGTCGCGCAGGTCGAGGATGTAGTACTTGTTGATCCAGGGCGGCACGATCAAGAGCGGGCGCTTGAATTGCGTTTTCGTCGTCGGCGTGAATTGCAGCAGCTGGAACAGGTCGTTCTGGAAGACGACCTTGCCGGGCGTGGTCGCGACGTTCTTGCCGAGCTCGAAGGCGGTGGTGTCGGTCATGCGCACGCGCAGCTGGCCGTCGTTCTCCATGTCGCGCAGCAGGTTGTTGAAGCCCTTGAGCAGGTTCTGGCCGTGCGACTTCACCGTTTCGCGGAAGACTTCCGGGTTGGTGTGCGCGAAGTTGGAAGGCGACATCGCGTCGATGAACTGGCGCGTGAAGAAGTTCACCTTGTCCTGCGTGTGCTCGTCGAGGCCCTTGACGCCGCTGACGGTGTCATGGATGTGGCGCGCGGTGATGAGGTAGGACTGCTTGATGAAGTCGAACAGGAAGTGCTCTTCCCACTGCTCGTCCTTGAAGCGCTTGTCGCCCTTGGCGGGCGTGGCGACGGGCGGCGCCTGGAGGCCCATGAAACGCAGCGTCGAGTGCTGCCAGAGCGAGAAGTAGTCCCATACCAGGTTCATCTGCGCCTGGGCGAGCTGGTAGGGGTTGGCGAGCATCTTCGCCATCATGTCCATGAAGGCCTGGGCGACGCCGAGCTCATCCTGCGGCGGCACGATGCCTTTTTGCGTCTGGCGCTGGATGTGCCCCTGGAGAATCTTCGAGGCGCGCTGGGCGACTTCCGCGTAGGTCTTGGCGATCTCCTGCGGGTCGGGCATGACGGGGTTCTCGGTTTCGCTGGCTTGCGGCATGGTCTCTCACTCCGTGGTGGTTTGTCGTTGTGGCGGGCTGAAGCGAATGACGCCGTGCTCGCTGCTGCGCAGGAGCAGGCGACGTTTTTCCAGGTGGTTCAGATGGGCGATCGCCTCGCCCATCGCGAACAGGATCTGGTGCGCATCGTCGATGGCGCGGCCGAATAATACTTCCAGCAGGTCGCCGGCGCTCTGCGGTGCGGCGGCGCAGGCGGCGAGCAGGTCGGCGCAGCGCGCGGCGTGGTGCGCCGCGAGTTCGGCGACGCGCTCGCGCAGGCCGCGGAAGGGGCGGCCGTGCGAGGGCAGCACCAGCGTGTCGGCCGGCAGTTCGGCGAGGCGCTCGAGCGAGGCGAGGAACAGGCCGAGCGGGTCGGCGTCCGGTTGGGCGGCGAAGGCGCTGACGTTGGTGGAGATGCGCGGCAGCAGCATGTCGCCGGCGATCAGCACGCCGAGCGACGCGCAGTAAAGGCTGGCGTGCTCCGGCGCATGGCCGTGGCCGACGATGACGCGCCACGCGTGCGCGCCGATCATCAGCACGTCGTCGTGGCACAGGCGCTGGAACGTCACCGGAATCGCCGGCACGCCGCGCCGGTAGGCGTTGCCGCGCGCCTCGAGGGCGGCCGCGCGCGCCGCGTCGAGGCCGTGCGCGCGGTAGAAGGCCACCATGTCCGGAATGCCGAAGGGCGGCAGGCCGGCGGCGACGACATGCGCCGTCAGGTACTCGCCCTGCGTCATCAGCAGCGGCGCACCGGTCTTGGCCTCCAGCCAGGCGGCGAGGCCGAGGTGGTCGGGGTGGAAATGCGTGACGATCTGGCGGCAGAGCCGCCGTCCCGCCAGGACCGACTTCCATGCGTCCTTCACCGCGTCGAGCGCGATGCCGGTATCGACGGCGACCCAGCCGTCCCCGTCTTCGAGCAGCCACAGGTTGATGTGGTCGAGCGCGAAGGGCAGCGGCATGCGCAGCCAGTGGACGCCGGGCGCCACGGCAAGCGTGGTGCCGGTGGCGGGCGGCGAATCGAACGGATCACTGGGCGGCATGGCGGACATGAGGGCGCGTTGCGCGGCCGGAGGAAAGTTGCTTTACTGCGTGACCGCGCCAAGGCCGCCAATCATAACCGAAAACCGCCCGAAATGCTGCATTGCAACATAACTATCCACATCAACAACGCGAGCACCTACGCCCGTCTGGTCGCCACCATGCTGATCTGGGGCGGCACCTGGGTTGCGGCCCGCCATGCCGTGCAAAGTGTCGAGCCGCTCGGTGTCGCGGCCTGGCGTTTCTTCTTTGCCGCGACGAGCCTGCTCGCCCTGGTGTTCTGGCGTTACGGGCGACTGCCGGCCGTTGGCTGGCGCGAACTGGGCCTGATCCTCGCCCTCGGCGCCACCGGCATCACTTTGTACAACCTGTTTTTTCTTTTCGGCATGCAGCACATTGCGGCCGGCCAGGGCGCGCTGGTGGTCGCGCTCAATCCCGTCATCACCCTGCTGGCCGCCGCCTGGCTGCTGCGCGAAGGGATGACCCGCCACAAGGCGTTCGGCAGCCTGCTCGCCCTGAGCGGCTGCCTCGTCGTCATCGGCCACGGCGACCCGCTCGCGCCGCTGGCCGGCGAGATCGGGCAGGGCGAAATCCTCATTCTCGGTTGCGCGCTGATGTGGTCGATCTACACGCTGGTTGGGCGCATCGGCACGACATCGCTCGCGCGCCGTTCGCTCGGCGCGCTGGTGATGACCGCCTACGCCTCGACGGCCGGTTTCCTCATGCTGCTCGCCACGGCGCTGGTCGTCAATCCCGCGCAGCTCGTGCCGGACTATCCGGCGGATGCCTGGTTCGCCATCCTGTTCCTCGGTCTGCTGGGCACCACGCTGGGCTTCACCTGGTTTGCCGCCGCCGTGCAGCAGATCGGCGCGCAGCGCGCCTCGGTGTTCATCAACCTGGTACCGGTGGCCGCCGTGCTGCAAGGTGCGCTGCTGCTCGGCGAACGGCTGGAAGCGTCCGCCCTCGCCGGCGGGGTGCTGGTGATCGCCGGCGTGTGGGTCACGCAGGCTGCCCCGTCATCGCGGACTGTGCCGAAACCGTAGCCGAAAGTCGGCGCTGGCGGGACGGCGACGCCCGTCACCTCATCAGCGCAAGCCCAGTCCGGAACGGTCGGGCAGCCGGCCGCCGGCGGGCGCATCGAGCGCATCGCCGACGGCGAGGGTGCCACCTGTCGTGACGCGTGCATAGACGCCGAATAGCGGCTCGCCATGCAGGCGTGCCAGAGGACGCAACAGGTCGCCCTCCGCCCGGCCGCTGGCCGGATCGGCATGGATGGCGGCGCAGCGCATGATCGGCTCGAGAACCCGCAGGCGCACGTCGCCGCAGGCGAGTTCGGCGCCGATCCAGTCGAGTTCCTGCCAGGGCAGGGTGGCGTCGACGACGAGATTGGCGCGAAAGCGCCGCACGTCGAGCGGCTGGCCGCAACGGCGCTCCAGTTCGGTGAGCGAGGCGCGGGCGACGAGGGAGACCAGCGGCTCGGGCGCATCCGTGAAGGGCGACCCCCGTGCCGTTGCGAGGTGCAGCCCGCCCGGGGCGGGGGTGGCCTCGGGGCCGGCGAAATCACGGAAGAAGCGTTCGAGCGCGGCGCGCTCCATCGCATCGGCGGGATCGCCACCCGCCAGTTCGTGCCCCTGCCGGCGGATCGACAGGCGTCCGCGTTCGTCGAGCCGGCAGTCGAGCGCCGCCAGCGCGGGCAGGCGGTGGGCGGCGAGGCAGGCGGATTTGGGCAGCCAGCCGGCGGGACAGGGCGCGTCCGGCGCGGCGACAAGCGCGATCGCGTGGCGTCGGTCGCCGGGAAACCCGCCGCCTGTGGCGAGACTGACCGTCGCGAGCGGTTCCGCGCCCAGCCCCTTGACCGGGTAGCGATAGAGGGCGGCGATGCGGGCGCTCATGCCGGTGCGCGGGTGGGGACCGCTCGCGATGCCGTCAGCCGCCGAAGTTGTCGGGCACCTTCACCGCGCCGACTTCGCAGCCGTAGCAGTGGGCGACGTTCCCGGGGGAGTCGTCCTGAAAATCTTTCATCACATGCTTCTCCTGTATTGGCCGCCGACCTCGTAAAGCGCGCTGCTGATCTGGCCGAGCGAGCAGACGCGCACGGCATCGACGAGCACGGCGAAGACGTTGCCGCCGTCTTTGCCCTCTCCGATGACCGTCTGCCTGAGCCGTTCCAACATCGGCCCCGAGACAGCGGCGTTGCGCGCCTGGAAATCGCGCAGGCGGGCGATCTGCGATTGCTTCTCCTCCTCGGTCGAGCGCGCCAGTTCGACGGTTTGCACCGCATCCCCCTGCGGGTTGCGAAAGGTGTTCACGCCGATGATCGGATGCGAACCGTCGTGCTTCTTGTGCTCGTAGTAGAGCGATTCCTCCTGGATCTTGCCGCGCTGGTAGCCGGTTTCCATCGCGCCGAGCACGCCGCCGCGGTCGGCGATGGCCTCGAATTCCTTGAGCACGGCTTCCTCGACCAAATCCGTCAATTCGTCGATGACGAAGGCGCCCTGGTTCGGGTTCTCGTTCTTCGCCAGGCCCCACT